>CAZQTL010000044.1:0-21899 GCA_964595975.1 uncultured Thermoanaerobaculia bacterium
GGGGGCGGACGCATCTTCAAGTAGGCAGGGTGTCCGGTCTTTCGGGCCGGATTCCCAGGGGGGCGTCAGAGCGTGCGCAGGGTCCACAGGGGGGTCACGGCGGGTGGAGCCGTCTCCCTGTGGCTTCGCTATGCTGATCGCACGACAAGTCGTTCCCAGCCATATTCCCGGCCTCGCCGGGGGAGGCAGTCATGCAACGCAATGCCATCGTCAGTTTCATTCTCGCCTACTGGTGGGTCTTCGTGGCGGTGCTCTTTCTGCTCGCCTACAAGCTCACCTTCCGCCTCTTCGGCATCGTCATCGTGCCCGACGACTCGATCGGCATCGTCAACAAGAAGTGGGTCGTCTTCGGTGCCAACCGGTCGCTGCCCGACGGCGCCATCGTGGCGCTCAAGGGGGAAGCCGGCATCCAGGCCGATACGTTGGCCCCCGGGCTCCATTTCTGGCTCTGGCCCTGGCAGTACGCGGTGACGCTGCAGAAGTTCATCACCATCCCGACCGGCGGCGTCGGCGTGGTCAGCGCGCGTGACGGCGCCCGCCTCCCCGCCGGCAGAGTCCTGGCGAAGCGGGTCGAGTGCGCCGGCTTCCAGGACGCGCGCGCCTTCCTCACCCAGGGCGGCCAGCGCGGGCCGCAGATGGCGATCATCCCGCCCGGCACCTACCGCATCAACACGGCGCTCTTCGCGGTCGACCTGCAGAAGGCGCTCGAGATCGCCGACAACATGGTCGGCATCGTCACCACCAAGGACGGCGTGCCGCTCGCCCCGGGCGAGATCGCCGGGCGCGAGGTGCGCGGGCATGCCCAGTTCCAGGATCCGCAGGAGTTCATCGATGCCGGCGGCTGCAAGGGGCTGCAGGAGCAGGTCATCCTCGCCGGGCGCTACTACCTCAACCCGCAGTTCGCCACCGTCGAGACGGTGGAGATGACGCGGGTGCCGATCGGCTACGCCGGCGTGGTGATCGCCTATGTCGGCGACGAGGGAACCGACGTCACCGGCGAGGGCTTCAAGCACGGCAACCTGGTGCGCAAGGGACAGAAGGGCGTCTGGGTCGAACCGCTCGACCCCGGCAAGTACCCGCTCAACACCATCACCCACAAGGTCGAGCTCGTGCCGACGACCAACGTGGTCCTCAACTGGGCGACGGGCAAGACCGAGAGCCACAAGCTCGACGAGAAGCTGTCGACGATCAAGGTGCGCTCGGCGGACGGCTTTACCTTCAATCTCGACGTCTCGCAGATCATCCACGTGCCGCGCACTTCGGCGCCGAAGGTCATCGCGCGCTTCGGCAACATGGACAACCTCGTCACCCAGGTGCTCGAGCCGACGATCGGCAACTACTTCCGCAACTCGGCGCAGGAATCGGACGTCATCAGCTTCCTCAAGGAGCGCTCGCAGCGGCAGGAGAGCGCCAAGGGCTACATCCACGAGGCGCTCGACGAGTACGACGTGCAGGCGGTGGACACGCTGATCGGCGACATCGTGCCGCCCGAGCAGCTGATGAAGACCCTCACCGACCGCAAGCTCGCCGAGCAGGAGCGCACCACCTACGACATCCAGCGCCAGGCGGAAGAGGTCCGGCGCGAGCTGCAGCAGGCCAAGGCGGCAGCCGACACCCAGCCCGAGATCGTCGCCGCCGAGCGCCGCGTCCAGGTCGCCGAGCTCGACGCGCAGTCGCTGGTCAAGAAGGCGGCCGGCGAAGCGGAGTCGAAGACGATCAACGCCCGGGCCGACGCCCAGGTGCTGACGGTCGTCGGCAAGGCCGAGGGCGAGAAGATCACCGCCGTCGGCAGCGCCGAGGCCGACGTCATCCGCCGCAAGACCGAGGCGGTAGGGCAGAGCAACTACGCGGTCATCGAGGTGGGGCGTGCGCTCGCCGCCAACAAGATCCCCCTGGTGCCGCAGATCCAGGCGGGCGGCAACTCCGAGGAGGGCGGCTCGCTGGTGAGCGTCCTGCTCGCCGGACTGATTCGCGACGGCTTGAAGGGTTCCTCAGGCGGAGGCGCGAAGCGACCCTCGGCCGATTGATGCCGCGTGCGCGCCGGACCGGAGCCCCGAAGGCAGATCAGGGTGCTCCGGCCGGTGTCGCCGAGGAGGATTCGAAGGCGAGCTTCGACGCGGCGAGGTCGACGAGCGGTCCCAGCTCGTAGACGTTGCGATAGCCGTAGGTCCACAGCGCGATGTAGGTCGAGAGATTGAGCGACGCCGTCGGCAGCTTGGTCGGGAACGGCTCGGGCGCGTTGGCGAAGTTGTTGTTGCAGTAGATCAGGATCGGCGCCGTCTTGTCGGGCAGCAGGCGCCCCAGACTCTCGACCGTCATGTCGGTGAACGGCAGCGAGAGGGCGCCGCGCACGTGAAGGAGGGCGTACTTGTCGGCGCTGCGCGCGTCGAGGACGACCGCCCCCGCTTCGCGGCTCTTCAGCAGGAACTCCTCTTCCGTCAGCCGGCGGGCTTCGCGGTGCTGGGCCGCCTCTCGCGCTGCACTCAGATAGCCGGCCATGTCGATCGCCGGGTTGTCCGGCACTTGGCCGGGCGTCGGGGCGGCGAAACCAGCGGCAATCAGCGTGCAGAGAACGGCGACCGGGCGGCGCGCGGTTCGGGGCAGCGGGACTGGCGGCATTGCAGGCTCCTCCCGGCCCAGACGCCTGCAATGGATGTGCCGCCAGGGCGCTACGGCGCGACCGGCGCCGGCGAGCGCAGCAGCAGCGCCCGCACCGGTGTCGCACTGTCTGCGAAGCCTTCGACCCAGAGGGCGAGCCGTCCGTCGAGGGCGACGGCGACGTGTCCGGGGTCGCTCTCGCCCGCCGCCGACCACTCGAGCTGCACCTGCTGGTGGACCTCGCCGACCGGCACCCAGCTGCTCTGCCCGCCGCCGACGACCTCGAGCGTCAGCTCGAGCGGACCGCCCGCCGCGAGGCGTCGCGCCGCGACGACGAAGAGCGGCTTGCCCGAGGGGCCAGTCGCGACCGCGATCGCGGTCGGTGCGAACACCTCTGCGGATCGAACCGCGCCGAAGTCGTAGCCGAAGTTGGCCTCCGGACTGTCGTCCTCGAATGCGATCGTGGCGTAGGCCTCGAAAGTGAGCGGTACCGAATTCGACCAGCGCGTCGTGTCGCCGCTCTCGAAGTCGTCGACGAACGGCATGGTGTCCAGCGTGTCGGTGTCGGTAGCCGAGTTGTCGGCCGTGTTCGGATCCGTGGCGCCGCCGCCTACCGTCGCGGTCGCCGTGTTGACCAGGCTGCCGGAGGCGAACAACGAGACGTTGCAGGTGGCGGTGTAGGTCGCGGTGCCGGAAACCAGGAGGCTCGCCACATCGTTGAGGTTGCCCGACACCGGACCGGCCGCGCAGCTGCTGCCGGCGGAGGCCACGCAGGTCGTCGAGCAGCCGGAGAGCGCCGCCACGAAATTGTCGGCCACCGTCACGCTCGACGCCGCGCTCGGCCCGGCGTTGGTGACGACGATGGTGTAGACCACCGGAGTCCCCGGTACCTCGATCGTCACGCCGTCGGACTTGGTGATGCCGACGTTCGCCGATGCCGCCAGCGTGTCCGTGTCGGTCGCCGAGTTGTTGGCGGTGTTCGGGTCCCCGACGCCGGTCGCGGCGACTGTGGCCGTGTTGACGAGAGAGCCGGAAGCGCCGCTCGAAATGCTGCAGCTCGCCGTGTAGGTGACCGAGCCGCCGACCGGCAGGTTGGCGCTGTCGTTGATGTTCCCCGCTCCGCCCGCGCTGCAGGTGCCTCCGCCCGCACCGGCGCAGGTCCAGGAGCAGGTGAGCGAACCGGCGAAGGTATCGGCGACCGTCGCCGCGGGCGCGGCATCGGGGCCGGCATTCGAAGCCGTGATGGTGTAGGTCACCGAGCCGCCGGGGGTCGCGGTCGTGACGCCGTCCGTCTTGGTGATGGCGAGGTCGGCCACGGGGAAGAGCCCGACGACGACCGGGTCGTGGTCCGAAGCGCGATACGGCGTCCCCGGCTGGAAGAGGACGCGCGGAGGAACCAGCGCCGAGCCGTCCGGCTTCTCTTCGAACGCCGACTCGCCGGTGTCCTTGATCTCGTCGTTGTAGTCGAACAGATCCGCCTCGTCGGCGTTGATGTGCCAGGCGTCGGCCCCGGTCACCTGAGCGAGCAGCGTCGCGCTGGCGAAGGCGTAGTCGAGGTGCCCGAGCTGGCCGTCGAAGAGGTACGAATAGGCGTTGGCGCCGTGGAAGGTGACCTCGAGATCGTTGTAGCCGCCGGCGATCAGCGCGTTGATCGGGTCCTCCTTGGCGTAGGAGTTGAAATCACCGAGGAGCAGGACGTCGGGGTCGCCGGCGGCCGGAAGCACCGTGCCGGTGATCCAGGTGAGCAGCCGGTTGGCCTGCGCGGTGCGCGTCGCGTTCGAGAAACCGGCGCCGTCGCCGGCATCCGCGTCGCCCGGCAGGCCGGCGCTCGAGCCCTTCGACTTGAGATGGTTGATGACCACCGTGAAGCGCTGGCCGAAAGCGGCGTTGGTGGCATCGACGACATCGTAGGTCTGCGCCGTCGGCGGCCGGCTGTGGATCGGGTCGAGATCGGAGAGCGGCGCGCCCACCGGCGAGAGGATGCCGGTGCGATAGATCTGCTGCACCCGGATGGCATCGCTGCCGAGAGTTCCGCCGGTGTTGGCGAAGGTATACGGATGTGCGCCGCCGCAGCTCGCGTTGACCGCTCCGAGGAGATCGGTGATCGCGGCCGAGGGCGTCGTGTTCTCGAGCTCGGCGAAACCGTAGACGTCGGCGTTCAGCGTGCAGATGACGAGCGCGGCGCGAGCGCGCTGGCGATTGAGCTCGGCGACGCTGTCGGCACCGCGGCAGTCGAGCGTGCCGCCCGGGCCGCAGGGGCCGGTGCTGCCCGAAGTGGTGTCGATGGTGGTGAAGTAGTTGAGCAGGTTCATGCCGACGGCGCGGATGGCTCCACCGACCGCGGGCGGCGTCGCCGGCCGCGGATTGGCGACCGTGAAGGCGACCGGATTCGCCGCCGTCGGGCGGATCCGCCAGGCGTCGGTGCCGGTGACGCCGGCGAACGACCAGTCGAGAACGCCGGTGAGCCCGTTGACGAGATCGCCGCCGCGGAAGAAGTCGACGCCCTGCGTGCCGACCGAGAAGCCGCCGTTGGCGACCGGCGGATAGACGAACTGGAAGCCGTTCGCGTCGTTGAGCGATACGTTCTGGGCGTTGTCGTCGTCATCGAGGATGACCCGGCGGGTGGCGAGCGCCGCGAGGTGCGCGTTGTAGCCGGCGACGCTCGGCGGCGCGGTCTCGGTGAACTGGCGCGGCCGGCCGCCTTCGTAGAGCTCGATCTGACCGTAGCGCGCGAGCTCGAAGTACTCGGACACCGTCAGGGTGTCGGTGAAGGTCACCTTCATCCCTTCGCGCGCCTCGTAGAAGTCGTTGACCACGCCAAGGACCGGCAGGTCGATCGGCGCCGGCGTCACCTGGGCGAGGTTGTTGCCGGCGTTGGTGATGACCACCGCGCCCGCCGTGCTGGCGGTGATCTCGGTGGCGTTGAAGAACTCGGAGACCGTGCCGGTGACGCGCACCCGCTGGCCCTCGGCGACCGCCGTCGGGCAGGTGTTGCAGAAGACGAAGACGCCTTCCGAGGTCGCCGGATCGGCGTCGTGGTCGGCATCCTCCTCCTCGAGGAAGAAGCCCGACAGCTGCGTCGTCGCCTGATAGTCGCCGATGACGACGCCTTCGACGGCAACCGTCGAGCCCGGAATCGGCGTCGCGGCGCCGTTGCCCTGGACGTCGTGGATGAAGGACAGCGCGATGTCGTCGTTGACGATCGTCCCCTGGCCCTGACCGTCGGTCACCGTCACGCCGGTGCCGGTGACGTTGGTGACGTTGACGAAGAAAGTCTCGTTGCCCTCGATCACGGCGTCGCCGTTGACCTGCACCGTGAAGGTGGCGGCCGAGTTCCCCTGGGCGATCGTCTGGCCGAGGAGCGACTGGGCGACGTAGTCGTTGTCTTCGGTGCCCGGATTGCCGTCCTGCGCCGTGCCGTCGGCGGTGGCGATGTCGAAGTTGACGCCCCCGGCCGGAGCGGGCGAGGAAAGGCTGACGGTGAACGAGAAGTTCGTCGTGCCGGAGCTGCCTTCGTTGATCGAGAGGTCGTTCACGGAGAGGTTCGGCGGGCCGACGGCACCCTGCGGGGTGACCGAGAAGTCGTCGATTCCGAGACCGTGATCGGCGCCGGACTGGTCGGGATCCGACCAGCGCAGCATCACTTCGGTGCCGTTGGGAATGCTCAGGCCGGTGATGGTGGCGGCGATCGCCGTGCGGTTGGCGGCCAGGTTTCCGTTGAGCGCGCCGGCAGTTCCGCCGGTGATCGGGCTGGTGAAGTCGAGCGCGGAGACGGTCGTTCCGGCGGTCTGGAACTCGGCGAGCGAGCCGGTGACGGTCGGGCTGCCGACGAGATAGGAGAAGGCCGCGGTATGCGCGGCGGCGGCGCTGTTGCGCCACTGTTCGCCGACGTAAGAGACGTCGAGCGAGGTGATCGTGGAGCCGGTGTTGTTGACCAGCCGGACGCCGTAGAAGAAGTTCCCCGCCGCAGCGTTGCTCGAACCCAGCGAGCCCAGCGCGCGATCCGTTGCCGTGCCGGTGCCGTAGCTGTAGAGGTTCCCCGAATTGCTGGCGCCGTCGTTGGCGACGATCGTGGTGCCGGATCCCGTCCGGGCGTGATACCAGCCGGTGATCGTGGAGTTGTTGGTCCATGTCGCCGACCCGCTCGCCGGCAGCGCATCGAAGCTCTGCGTCGAGGGACTGCCGAGCGTGGTGAGCGAAACCTGCGCCTGCGAGGCGAGGGGCGCGAAGGTGGCGAAACAGGCGAGGGCTGCGGCTCGGGCGGACAGTTTCATCTCGGGGCTCCAGGGACCGCTGGACGGTCCGTCAGGCGGACAAGAAACGTGAGAATGCGGATCTTGCTGGATTGCTGTGCGACGGGTGCGGCGTGCGCGTAACGATAGCGCGACAAGCCGTCCGCGTCACCCGCCTTACCGCCTGCGGCCCCCGAGCGCCGCGGAATGCTCAACTCCCTGTGCAGTCGGCTCCGAGCTCGCTTTCGCGCGCCAGGGCGCGAGGAAACAGGACGCTGTTTTCCAGGTGGACGTGCAGGTGCATCTCCGACTCGAGCCGGGCGAGTCCGTCGTAGAGGGCGCGAAAGGTGTTGCAGGCTCCTGCGGGCGGGGTGAATCCGCCGGTGAGCTCGCGCAGGCGGGTGAGCGCGGCGCCGGCGCCGTCGTGGTCGCCTTCGAGCGCCGCGATCTGCGCGCCGATCGGCGAGAGCCGCGCGGCGCTGCCCGCCGCGGGGGCCTCCAGAGCCTCGATGGCGGGGAAGAGCAGCGCCTCCTCCTTGGCCATGTGCTCCTCGAGCTCGGGGCGGAAGGCGCGGAAGATCCGCACCAGCTCCGGCACGACCTCCGGATGGGCGCGGCCGTGGGCCTCGAGCACCCGCTCGGCCATCCGGCCGAGGCGCGGCAGCTCCTCGCGCAGCGGCACGTGGAAGCGTTCGACGATGTAGCGCGCGAGCGCCGGCAGCGGGGCGTCGGCGAGGGAGGCGTCGGGCTCGTCGCCGGCCGCCGCGAGCTCCGCTTCGAGCTCTGCCAGGAGGTGGTCGGCGGGCAGGCCCTTCGCCGCGCAGGCCTCGCCGAGCGGGCGCTTGCCGCCGCAGCAGAAGTCGACGCCGGCGCGGTCGAAGATGCGGCTGGTGGAGGGATGGCGGGCGACGATCTCGCCGACGGGGGTGGACAGGTCGAAAGTGCGCAAAGGGAACTCGCTTTCCGCTCCCGGAACGGGAGCCCTGCAGGCTGCTCGAGCTCAAGGTAGCAGGGATGGCCGGTGCGGAGCATGACGGTCGTCATGCTCGCGCCCGCGGCGCGCCGGGGGGGGCGGATCGGTTACGATGCGCCGCATGTCTCTTGAAGTCGAGCAGGCCATCGCCCAGCTGCCGCTCTATCGACGCCTGCAGGCCGACGACCGCGCGAAGCTCGCGGCGGTCTCGACGCTCGAGAGCTTTCCCCGCGCCAGCCAGATCTTCCGCGAAGGCGACCCCGCCCGGTCGGTGCACGTCGTCGTGGACGGGCGGGTCAAGGTGGCGAAGCTGACTCCCGCCGGGCGCGAGGTGATCCTCGACATGCCGGGTCCGGGCGACCCGATCGGCGCGGTCGCGGCGTTCGAGGGCTTCGCCTACCCGGCTTCGGCGACGGCGACGGTCGACACGATCTGCCTGGTGACCCGCCGGGACGCCTTCTTCTCCCTGCTCGAGGCGCATCCCTCCCTGGTGCGCGGGCTGCTCTCGGGCCTGACCCTGCGCCTGGTGGAGCTCACCAAGAGGATGGCCGAGCTCTCCGGTGGAAGGGTGGAGGCGCGCATGGCGCGCCTGCTGTGCAAACTGGCCGACGAGCAGGGGGTGCGGCGCGAGCGCGGCATCTTCGTGCCGGTGAGGCTGACCCGCCAGGAACTGGCGGACCTCTGCGCGACCACCATCGAGACGGCGATCCGGGTGATGAGCCGCTGGGGCAAAGAGGGCCTGGTGGCCACCGAGCGCGACGGTTTCCTGATCCTCGACCCGGCGGCCCTCGAGCTCGTAGCCCTCTCCTGAGGCGCCTGCCGAGCCGTCCTCGGCCGGCGCTCGGCAGGCCTCCGGCCCGAATCCCCTCCTCGCCCCCGCGGCCCCTGCGACCCCCACCCGATGAGGGGGTGCCGCACTGCGGCAAAAAAGTGGGAGAATCCCGGCGAAGGGAGGGCGGATGGCGAGGCTCGAATGGAGAGACCCCGTTCGGCGTGACTATGCCGACGTCTGGACGCCGGCGGCGATCGCCGCCTGCGAAGCGCTGGCGCCGCTCAACCGGGATCGCCTGCGGCTGATGCGCGAGCGGATCGACCGCCGCCGGGAGAGGGCCCGGGAGGGGCGGAAGATCTCCTTCCTCGCTCCCGGCGAGCTCATTCCTGGGACCTCGATCCGGGTCCAGGATGCGCGCGATGGCCGCTTCGTCGGAGCCACGATCCCCCCCCGGCTCGAACGGCAGTGGATCCAGGGCACCGGGCCCGGGACGCGGCCCGGTGCCTCGGGCCCCCATCTCGCGAGCGGCCTGCGCAACGTCGCCTACGCCCTGCTGTCCGGCGCCGACGGCTGGATGTTCGACGGCGAGGACGCCCTCGGCCAGGTGGCGACGATGTCGCTCGACAACCAGCGCAACCTGATGCTGGCGATCGCGGAGGATCCGCGCTTTCTCCAGGTCGCCGAGCAGGTCGCCGGCGAGATGAACGCCTGGGCGCGCGGCTTCTTCGGCCGCGAGATCGTCGCCGACTGGCGCGCCCAGCTCGCCTTCACGACGAAGATCTTCCGCGCCCGCGGCCTGCACCTCGACGACCGCCACGTGCGCGAGACGGACGGCACCGGCTTCGCGGCTGCGATCGTCGACCTCGCGCTCTACGTGGTGCACAACCACCAGCGCCTGCGCGCGGCCGGGGCGCCGGTGGTGCTCTATCTGCCCAAGATCCAGACCGCCGGCGAGGCGGCCTGCTGGGACCGGATCCTGCGGGCGCTCGAGGAGCACCTCGGTCTGCCCGTCGGCACGATCCTGGTCTACGTCCTCGTCGAGCAGCTCGAGGCGGCCTTCCAGCTGATGGAGATCCGCGCCGCCCTCGGCCGCCATTTCGTCGGCTTCAACACCGGACGCTGGGACTACATCAATAGCGTCTCCGACGCCCTCGCCTGGGATCCCGCCTTCGTCAATCCGAACATCGATGCGATCACGATGACCTACGGCTACATGCGGAACTACGAGGACCGCGTGCGCCGGGCGGTGAACACGCCGGATCTCGAGGGCCGCACGGCGCTCTGGCAGGGCGGCATGGAGCCGAACATCCCCGTCGGGTCGGCGGCCGGCGTCGCGGCAGGAATGAAACGCGCCGTCGCGGGAGCCGAGCGCGAGCAGCGCGAGGGAGCCTCCGGCAAGTGGGTGGCGCACTGGAAAATGGTGCACATCGTGCGCCCGGTCTGGGAGCGGGCCGGCGCGGACAATCAGCTCGGGCGGGAGTTCCCGCGCCTCACCTACACCGACGCCGACGCCGCGCGGCTGGTCGAGCTCGAGCCGGCGCCGCGCACGGTGCGCGGCGCGCGCGACCTGCTGTCCGTGGCCCTGCAGTACGGCAACGCCTTCGGCCAGGGCTTCCAGGCGGCGGCGCTCAAGCCCGCCGACTTCTTCGGCAACGTCGACGTCCTCTATCTCATGGAGGACATGGCGACGGGTGAGATCCGGCTGAGCATCCTCTGGGAGTGGCTGCACAAGCGGGCGCAGTTCACCGAGGCCGACGAGGAGACCGGCGTCCGTGCCGGCGACGCGTTCACGGAGGCGCTGTTCGAGCGCCTGCTCGACGAGGAGTACGACAAGCTCCTCGCCGCCCGCGATCGCGACGTGCACGACGACTCGAAGACGACGACGCTGCCGATCGCGCGCGCCATCGTCAAGGCCTACGTCGCGTCGCGGACCAAGGCGCCCTGGTACATCGACCTGCTCAACCTGAATCTCGACGACACCGATCTGGAGGTCGCGCGCGGACGCATCGCCCGCTTCTTCGAGCTCTTCGAGCAGGACGGCACGCGTCTCACTGGCAACCTCGATTTCACCCCGACTTCGCTGGACTGAGAGAACAGGAACCCCACATGACCACCATGACGACCTTCGATCAGCAGGTGGAAGCTCTGCAGCAGTGGTTCGACAGCCCGCGCTTCGCCCGCGTTCTCCGCCTCTACTCGGCGCGGCAGGTGGCGGCGCAGCGCGGCGGCATCGCCGTCGACTACACGGTGGCCCGCGAGGCGGCGGCCGCGTTCCACGCCCGGCTGCGCGAGCTCTTCGCGGAGCGCAGGAGCATCACGACCTTCGGGCCCTACTCGCCGGGCCAGGCGGTGACGATGCGGCGGCTGGGGATCGAGGGCATCTACCTCGGCGGCTGGGCGACATCGGCCAAGGGCTCGGTGACCGAGGACCCGGGCTCGGATCTCGCGAGCTACCCGCTGTCGCAGGTGCCGGATGAGGCGGCGACCCTGGTGCGGGCCCTGCTCACCGCCGACCGCAACCAGCATTTCCTGCGTTCGCGCATGAGCGATACCCAGCGCGCGGCGACGCCGCTGCACGATTTCCGCCCCTTCATCATCGCCGACGCCGACACCGGCCACGGCGGCGATCCGCACGTGCGCAACCTGGTGCGGCGCTTCGTCGAAGCCGGCGTGCCCGGCTACCACATCGAGGATCAGCGCCCGGGCACCAAGAAGTGCGGCCATCAGGGCGGCAAGGTCCTGGTGCCCTCGGACGAGCAGATCAAGCGCCTGAACGCGGCGCGCTTCCAGCTCGACGTCATGGGGGTCGAGGGGATCATCGTCGCCCGCACCGACGCCGAAGCGGCGACGCTCCTCGACGGCCGGAGCGACGAGCGGGATCAGCCGTTCATTCTCGGCGCGACCAACCTGCACGTGCCGGCCTACAAGCTCTGCTTCCTGGCGCTGATGAAGCGCTTCCACGACAAGGGAGTGACCGAGCTCAACGGCCACCGCCTCTACCAGGTTTCGGTCGAGGAGTACGCGGCGGCCGATCTCTGGCTCGATCGCACCGGGCTGGCGAAGATCGTCGCCGAGGGGGCAGCGGCCTACGCCAAGGGGGGCGCGGCGAAGGTGGACGCCATCTTCGACGCCGCCGAGTCGCGCCTGGTGGAGCTCTGGGAGGCCGAGGCGGGCCTCGAGACTTACGGCGAAGCGGTGGCCGAGGTCCTCGAGTTCCGGGCCAGCGAGGGCGAAGCGCTCGAGATGACCGCCGACGAGTGGCGCGCCTACGCCCGCCGGGCGTCGTTCTACTCGGCGCGCGAGAAGGCCAAGGCGCTGGGGGTCGAGATCGCCTGGGATTGCGAGCACGCCAAGACGCCCGAGGGCTACTACCAGGTGCGCGGAGGCGTCGACTATGCCATCGCCAAGTCGCTCGCCGCAGCTCCGTTCGCCGACATCCTGTGGATGGAGACCAAGACGGCCGACCTCGCGGACGCGCGCGAGTTCGCCGAGGCGATCCACGCCGAGTTCCCGGAGATGATGCTGGCCTACAACCTCTCGCCGTCGTTCAACTGGGATTCGACCGGCATGGGCGACGACGAGATGCGGCGCTTCCCGGAAGAGCTCGGAAAGATGGGCTTCGTGTTCAACTTCATCACCTACGGCGGCCATCAGGTCGACGGCGTGGCGGGGGAGGAGTTCGCCACCGCCCTCAAGCAGGACGGCATGCTCGCCCTCGCCCGCCTGCAGCGCAAGATCCGGCTGGTCGAGTCTCCCTACAAGACGCCGCAGACGCTGGTCGGTGGACCGCGCGCCGACGCCGCTCTCCTCGCCTCGTCGGGGCGGACGGCGACGACCAAGGCGATGGGCAAGGGGTCGACGCAGCACCAGCACCTGATCCAGACCGAGGTGCCGAAGAAGCTCCTCGAGGAGTGGCTCGGCCTGTGGAGCGACCACTATGCGCTCGGCCTGAAGCTGGGCGTCGAGCTCAAGCCGCACCGCGCCGGCTCGGAGCTCCTCGAGCTCGCGATCGTCGGCAAGAACGGCGAGAAGGAGGCCAACGTGGTCTTCGCCCCGATCCACGACCGCCGGGGGCGGGCGATTCTGTCGGTGCGCGACCAGAATACCTTCGACGAGAAGCTGCGTCAGAAGCGGCTGATGAGTCTCATTCACCTCTTCCTCGTCCACCGCTACAAGGCCGAGTCGGTGCACTACGTCTCGCCGACGGAAGACAACCAGTATCAGGCGGCGAAGATGAAGTCGCACGGTATCTTCGCTTCCGTGAATACCGAGGTCGGCCAGATCATCGTCGCCGACGTCGACCGGGCGAAGGTCGAGACGTTGCTCGCCGCCGACCGCGAGGCGCTCGGCAGGTTGATCCGCAAGCAGGAGTAGGGGGGCCTGGAGAGCCGGGAAGATCCCGTCGCCCGCAGCGTCGGGGCGACGGGATCCGGGCGGCACTGCGTCAGTTCAGACGGCGACGCAGTCCGGCGACGACCGCGCCGGCGAGCAGCAAGGCGAGGCCGCCGAGACCGACGAGCGGCAGGTTCGAGGCGGTGTGCGGCAGGGCGGCAGGGGCCGGGGCCGGAGCTGGCTCCGGGACCGGCGCAGCAGCTGGCGCGGCAGCCGGCGCGGCGGCCGGAGCCGGTGCAGCCGCCGGCTCGCTGACGGGCAGGGCATCCACTTCCGCCTGCGTGATCGTCGCCTCCTGCACGTTCTCCATCCGCAGCGCCTGGAACCGCATGCCCTTCTTGAGGTCCGAGATCTGGGCCGGCTTGCCGTTCAGCATCAACACGACGTTGTCCGGAACCGCGCTGTACTTGTGAAATTCCTTGGTCTTGAGATTCTGGATGATAACGGTGTGACCGGGGCTTCCCGCCTGCTTGCCGATCACCTTGATGACCTCGAGCGTCGCCTCCTCGGTCACCTTGGTCTGCTGCGCCATCGCTGCCGCGAAGGGCAGGAGGAGCGCCAGCACGGCGACGGCCGCGATCATGAGCTTCGTGTTTCTGGTCATTGCAACCTCCTTGTTGGGACTGCTGGTGGATCTTCGCCAGCGACCGCTCATCGGTCCTGGCGCACTTCACTGCCGCCGCCGGAAGCCCGGGCCTCCGCCCGGACGATGAAGCGCTGCGGCGCATTGCCGACGAAATAGAAGGGATAGCAGGTCACCAGCGTGAGCACCGGCTGTGGTGTCGGCGCCAGCACTTCGACCGCCGTGGGCTCGACGATGCGGATCGAGGTCACGCTGTACTCGACTCTCCCGGCGAGCGTCTCGAGCTCGAGCCGGTCGCCGTTCGCGAGGTCCTTGAGACCGCGGAAATAGCCGTCGCGATGCCCGGCGATGCCGACGTTGCCCGGGTCGCCGGGCAGGGCGGTGCCGGGGATCGCGCCGACGGCACGATTGAGGGTGAGCTCGTCGATGCCGGGCAGCACCGGCACCTCGAGACCGATCTTCGGGATGCGGAGCACCGCCAGCGGCGGAGCGAAGTTCTGCGTCAGGCTCTGGCGGTACTTGGCGATGCGGCCCTCGGACCACAGGCTCTGATCGGCGGTCCCGGCCTGCTCTGCCTCGAGCGCCGCGTCGCGCGCGGCCTCGAAGGCGGAGAGCTGCCGGCCGCGGGCCACCGAGCGGTCGATCGACGCCCCGGCGAAGAAGACCAGCAGGGCGGTGCCGGCGGCGATCGCGCAGGTCTGGATCCAGCGCAGGAGGCGGGGAAGAAGGCGACGGGCGGGGCCTCCGGAAAGGGCCTGCCCGGCCTTGCCCGCACCGCCTGCCTGGTCCACGGACGCTGCCTCTCTCGCCGCCCGCGAGAACGTGCCGGCGGAGCGCAAGATGCCCGGCATCTTCGCCCGTGCTGCACCCTGCGGGGGGAGTTCAGAATGACCCGGTCGGTCTCCGCCGTCGATCCGAAGAATTACGGGCGGGCGTGCCTACTTTTCCGGTCAGGGAGCGGGTGCGGCGGCCGTCGCGGGCGTCGCCTCCTCGACCCGCCGCGCGATGGCGACCAGGCCCAGGCCGTTCCAAGGCAGCAGCCGGTCGACGAGTCGCAGGACGGGGACGGCGAGATCGAAGAGCTTGAGCTGCACTCGGCTGAACGAGCGCCGCTTGAGGATCCTGCCGTTCCACCACCAGCCGGGGACGGCGGCCCGGTTGAAGAAGCGTTGCTCGACGAGCGCGAAACCGGCGTCGGCGAGCTCGCGCGCGAGCATCGCGCGGTCATAGCGGCAGCGGTGGCCGAGGACCTCGTCGAGCGACGAGTAGAGCCCGCGGCCGTGCGGCACGTAGAGAACGAGCTTGCCGCCGGGTTCCAGTGCGGAGCGCATGTTGCGCAGCGCCTGCAGCGGATCGGCGACGTGCTCGAGCACGTTGAGACAGAGCACGGTATCGAAGCGTCCGGCGAGCGCGGTGAAATCTCCGGCGCGCTCGACGTCGACGCGGGCGACCTCGAGATAGGGCTTCGCCGCCGTCAGGTTCTGCAGGTAGTGGAGATAGTTGGGGTTGATGTCGCTCGCCATCCAGGAATCGCGGGGCAGCAGCCACACCGTGATGTTGCCGATGCCGGCGCCGATCTCGAGGACGCGCGCGCCGACGTGCGGGCGCACCTCGTCGGACATCCAGCGATTGAAGCGTCGGGCCTTCTCCAGGCTGGTGAGGATGTGCGAGCCATACTGATCCGGGGCATAGACATCGTCGACCAGCCAGAAGCGGATCATCGTGGCGAGCGCCTTGATGCCGTCGCGCCAGCCGATCTTCTTGCCCTCGAGGTGATTGCGCCCGAGGTAGCTCACCGGCACCTCGAAGATGCGGAAGCCGCGCTTGGCGATCTTGGCGGTGATCTCGGGCTCGAGGGCGAAGTCGTTCGAGCGCAGCGGGATCGACTTCAGCAGCTCGGTGCGGAAGACCTTGTAGCAGGTCTCCATGTCGCTGAGATCGAGATCGGTGAGCAGATTGCTCACCCAGGTGAGGAAGCGGTTGATGCGCGCATGGCGGTAGCGCAGCACCCGGCGGCGGCCGCCGGCGAGGAAGCGCGATCCGTAGACCACGTCGGCGCCGTCTTCGAGAATCGGCCGGACGAGGCGCGGATAGTCCCGCGGGTCGTATTCGAGGTCGGCGTCCTGGAAGAGGGTGACGTCGCCGGTCGCGGCGGCGATGCCGGTGCGGATGGCCGCGCCCTTGCCACGATTTCGCTCGTGCTCGAGATAGCGCAGGCGCGGCTCGCGCGCGGCAAGCTCGCGCAGGATCTCGCGCGTGCCGTCGGTCGACCCGTCGTCCACCACGACGACCTCGAGCTCGGCGATGGCTGGATCCGCGACCGCCAGGACCCGGGCGAGGAGGTCGCGGACCAGATAGCGTTCGTTGTAGACCGGGACGATGACGGAGAGCTTCACCGCCCCATCCGTCGGTTGCCGGTTCGCGGGCATCGGGAAGCGAGTCTATCGGCAGGCCGCCCTACTTACGACACCTCTCGCGGCTCTGGTGCCGGACCGGCCTCCTCGTAGCCGGCCTCGACGCCGTCCAGTCCGAACTCGATCGTGCGGGTCACCAGCTCGTGCAGGTGGGCCTGCAGCGGCGCGGCGCGCGGGTCGGCCGCGAGGACCTCGTAGAACACTCGTTGGAACGACAGCAGCGCCGCGTCGAGCTCGTTGTGGGGGAATCCCTGGCGGGCGCGCCGCAGCGCGAGGTCGTGGCAGTAGGTGCGGAAGAAGCCGCGATGCCGTGTGCGCACCGACTGCGCCAGATTGCGCAGGAACTGGCGGTGATTCCAGTCGTGTTCGCTCGAACCGACGTTGGCGTAGTGCGGGAAGTGAACCGGGTCGTTGACCAGGGCCCGCGTCGCCGCCTCGAACAGCTCCTCCTCGTGCTCTTCGAAGAGGCGCAGGATCTGCACCTGGGGCGGCAGCTCGGCGATGTGCAGGGCGGCTTCGTTGCGCGCCGCCCAGGTGCCCTGCTCGCTGTACTGGTTCTCGATCAGGAACGGGATGCGCCGCGTGACCTCGAGGCGCGCGCGCGGCGTCCAGCCGAGCCTCTCGTAGGTATGGCTGGGATCGACCTCGAGGCGGCGGTCGATCATCTTCGCCATCCAGGGGCGTTCGAAAGGCCGGTCGCCGGACGCCTTGCCCACCGCGTCGAGAAGCCGCAGTCCGAGAGCGGCGACCGGACGCGGGGTGAGAATCGGGCGGAGCGGGCGTCCGCGGACATAGGTCGTCACGGCGCGAAACAGATCGGCATGCGAGGTGACCCGGTTCGAGCTCGCGATCAGGACTTCGGCCGGTTCGAGCTCCCGCCGCAGCTCGAGCAGCCGTTCGAGGAAGGCGCCGGCATCGCGGACGTGGAGGTACGGCACGGCCGAGCGCCCCCGGCCGCCCAGGATCCGCGAGTTCCAGCCCTTCGACAGCCAGGTCCGCAGCAGGGAGTAGAGCGGAGCGTACTCGCACCAGTCCGAGTAGAGGGCGGCGAAGCGCACGATGGCCGTCGGGAACCGGCGCTCGCGGCGCATCAACTCCTCGCCCGCGCGCTTGCTTTCGGCGTAGACGTGCGTGCCGTCGGGCGGACTCGATTCGACGAGCACCCGGCCGGCGCGAGGAAACTCGCAGGCGGCGAGCGAGCTCGCGAAGACGAAGCGCTCGATGCCGAGGCCGTCGCAGGCGTCGAGCAGGCGGCGGGTGCCGTCGACGTTGGTGCGCTGATAGTCGGGGTGACGTTCGCCGGTGAAGTCGTAGTGGGCTGCGAGGTGGATGACGGCGGCGGCGCCGCCTTCGGCGCGCAGTCGGGCCGCGAGACGGTCGACCGCCAGATCGTCCTTGAGGTCGACCGCGTGCCAGGTGACGTCCGGCCGGTGCGCCAGCGGGCCGGCGATCGGCGGGTCGCGATCGACCGCCTCGATCCGCCACTTGCCGGCGAGGCGCTCGATCACCCGCTTGCCGACGAAGCCCGCGGCGCCGGTCAGCACCAGTCGCGGAAGCTGCACCATCGCCCTTCGAGGTTACGCGGAGTGCCGGCTGCCTGCCCCGTCCCCACGGGTGGGCGGCTGTCGCGGCAGGGCGAGTGGCGGCGTCGGTGCGGCGCCGGGCTTCTCGGCGCCCACCGCCTCCTCGTACCCGGCCTCGACGCCGTCGAGTCCGAAGGCGATGGTGTGTTCGACGAGATCGTGCAGCCCCGGCTCGAGCGCCGCCGCGCGTGGATCGGTGGCGAGGACCTCGAAGAGAACGCGCTCGAAAGTGTGCAGTGCCGCGCGCAGCTCGGCCTGGTCGCGCCCCTGGCGGGCGCGCCTCAGGGCGACATCGTGGCAGAAGGACCGGAAGTAGCCGCGCCGCCGCGAGCGGATGGAATGCGCCAGGTTGCGCAACAGCTCGCGCAGATTCCCCTCGTGCTCGATCGGACCGACACGGGCATAGTGCGGAAAGCTCTCCGGGTCGCTGACGACCGCCCCGGTGAAGGCATCCAGCAGCGCCCCGGAGTGCTCTTCGAGGAGCCGGAGGATCTGGACCTGCCGCGGCAGCACGTCGAGGTGCAGCGCGGCCTCGTTGCGCGCCGCCCAGGAGCCGGGGTCGCCGAGCTGGTTCTCGATCAGGAATGGGATGCGGCGCAGGACCTCGAGGCGCGCCCGCGGCGCCCAGCCGAGGCGGGCCTGGCTGGCGCGGGCATCGACTTCGAGCCGCTCATCGATCATCCGCGTCATCCAGGGACGTTCGAACGGCGCCTCGCCGCCGATCCTGGCGCCGAGCTCGAGCAGGCGCAGGCCGATCGCCGCGACCGGCCGCGGCATCGGAATCGGACGCAGCTCCCGGCCGTGGACGTACCGGGTCGCGGCGGCAAAGAGCTCGGCGTGCGAGGCGACCCGGTTGGGGCTGGCGATCAGGATCTCGCCGGAGCCGAGCGCGTGGCGGCGGTCGAGCAGGCGGTCGACGAAGAGGCAGGCATCGCGGACGTGCAGGTAGGGCACCGCGGAGAGACCCCGTCCGCCGAGGAGGCGCGAGTTCCAGCGCCTCGACAGCCAGGTCCGCAGCAGGGAGTAGAGCGGAGCGTACTCGCACCAGTCCGAGTAGAGCGCCGCGAAGCGGACGATGGCGGTGGGAAACCGGTGCTCGGACCGCATCATCGACTCGCCGGCGCGTTTGCTCACGGCGTAGGGATGGTCGCCGTCGGGCGGGCTCGACTCGTCGAGCTGGCGCCCGCCCCGCGGGAAGGCGCAGGCGGCGAGCGAGCTCGCGAAGACGAAGCGCTCGAGGCCGAGGCCGTCGCAGGCGTCGAGCAGGCGGCGAGTGCCCTCGACGTTGGTCCGCAGGTACTCGGAATGCTCGCCGCCGGAGAAGTCGTAGTGGGCCGCGAGGTGAAGCACGGCGGTGGCTCCGCCGGTGGCTCGCAGGCGCTCGAACAGAGGCGTCACCTCCCGCGCTTCGCCGAGATCGAGCCGGTGCCAGTGGACGTTCGGCCGGCGGACGAGCGTGCCGGCATCCGGCGGCTCACGATCGATCGCTTCGATCCGCCAGCCGTTCGACAGGCGGGCCACCAGCCGCTTGCCGAGAAAGCCGGCCGCGCCGGTGAGCACCAGGCGGGGACGGGAGTCCATCGCGGGACGAGGGTATCCGCGGCCTCGGTCGGGCCGCACCGTCCCTGGGGGTGGGGGTTCGACGCCGACACGACCTACAATGTCGGCGTGTCTCCCGGGCCCGGCATCGGATCGGCGCGGCAGGTCGCGGTGGCGGCCTGGACCGACGGCAGGCTCGTCGGCCGGCGGCTGCTGGGAACCGATCTCGTCTTCAAGCTCCTCGCTTTCGCGGTGCTCACGCCACTCGTCGGACTGGCGCTCGAGGCCGGCATCGCCGCCTCGGGAGGTCCGGTTCTCGCCGACATGGAGATTCTCTTCTTCGTGCTGCGTCCGCTCGGGCTCTGTGTCCTCCTCGCCGTGGCGGCGCTGGCGATCGCCATCGTCGCTCTGGAACAGAGTTGTCTGATGGCGATCGCCATGGGTGCGGCGCAAGGAGCACAGTTGCGCTCCGGCCAGGTGCTGCGGTTCGCGCTGTCGCGGACGCGGCCGGTGGTCGGCCTGGCCGCGCGTCTGGTGGCGAGAGCGCTCCTGCTGGCCGCGCCGTTCCTCGCCGGAATCGGTCTCGTCTACCTCGGCCTGCTGCGCGACTTCGACATCAACTTCTACCTCCGGCACCGGCCGCCGGCATTCCTGGTCGCGATCGCACTCTGCGTCTCCCTGGTTCTCGGTCTGGCCTGGGTGCTGCTGCCGCGGCTCGTCGCCTGGAGCCTGGCGCTGCCGCTCGTCCTCTTCGCCGGCATCGCGCCGCGCCGTGCCCTGGCCGAGAGCGCGCTCCTCACCGCGGGACGGCGCGCCGCGATCGCTCGACTGCTCCTGCTCTGGGCCGCCGTCGCGCTCCTTCTCTCGCTGCTGGTGCCGGGAGCGATCTTCGCTCTCGGGCGCCTGCTCGCCCCGTACGCGCTCGGGCACGTCGGCTGGGTGCTCGCCGGCATGCTCTTCCTGGTCGCGCTCTGGCTGCTCACCCAGCTCCTGCTCACCTTCTGGAACGCCGCCTCCTTCGCCGTGCTCGTGGTTCGGCTCTATCGCGATCTGGGCGGCAGCAGCGCCGGATTGAGCGGCCCGCTCGCCGCGGCGGAGGGCCCGGCAGCTGGCGTGCTCCTGCGACTCGGTCCCGCCCGCCTGCTGGCCGTGCTGGCCCTGGTCGGCGTTGCCGTCGGCGGTCTCCTGTACCTTCAGCTCGAGCGCCTCCGGGCGCAGGAGTCGCCGGTCGTCATCGGGCATCGCGGCGCCGCCGCGGCGGCGCCCGAGAACACTCTCGCCGCGGTCGAGAGCGGACTCGCGCAGGGGGCGGACTTCGTCGAGATCGATGTCCAGGAGACTGCGGACGGGGCGATCGCCGTGGTGCATGACAGCGATCTCATGCGTGTCGCCGGCGTCGACCTCAAGATCTGGAATGCCACCCGTGAACGCCTGGCGCAGATCGACATCGGCAGCTGGTTCGCTCCCCGCTTCGCCGCCGAACGGGTGCCGTTGCTGGCGGAGGTGCTGCAGCGCGCCCGCGGGCGCGGCAAGGTCCTGATCGAGCTCAAGGACTACGGCCACGACGAGCAGCTCGAGCAACGGGTCGTCGACCTGGTCGAGACTCTCGGCCTGCCGGGCGACGTGGCTTTCATGTCGCTCGAATACGACCAGGTGCGCAGGATGCAGAGTCTGCGACCGCAGTGGAGCACGGGACTGCTGACGGCGAAGGCGGTCGGCGACCTCACGGCGCTCGACGCCGACTTCCTGGCGGTGAACGCCGGGCTCGCGACGCGGCGTTTCGTGCAGCGGGCTCACGCCCGCGGCAAGAAGGTCTACGCCTGGACGCTCAACGATCCCGTGCAGATGTTCCGCATGCTGAATCTCGGCGTCGACGGCCTGATCACCGACAAGCCGGCGCTGGCGCGCTGGGTGATCGGTCGCCGCGCCAGGCTGTCCTCGGTCGAGCGCCTTCTGGTCGGCCTCGCCTTCTACTTCGGCGCGGCGGCGCCGGATCCGCCGGCAGAGGTCGACGCTCCGGCCTAGGGAGCGGTGGCGGCGGCCGGGCCGCCGCGGGCCAGGGTGGGGCGGGCCTCTGCCAGAAGCGCTCTAGCGGGCCTTCCTGTCGTCCAGTGCCATGAGCCAGATGTCCGATTCGTCGGCAATGTCGATCCAGGTGAGGGTCCTGCCGTCGCGCGAGGCCGAGAAATTGCTCAGACGATGGCCGGGTGCCGCCGCGAAGAGCCGCCTGGGTTCGCCGCCGCGCAGGTCGCCGAGCCAGAGCTCGCCGGCGGAGCCGTAGCTCAGATGATCGTTGTCGAGGAAAGCGAGGTTCCAGTCGACGAGGCTCACGCGCCGCCAGGGCAGCCTGCGATAGGCGCGATCGGCGAGCGACCAGAGGTAGATGTCACTGACCTGGCCGGCGGCGACGGCCGTGCCGGCGACCCAGCGCGCATCGGGCGAGAACGCGACCGGCCAGAAGAGCACTCCCGGCGCGATCGGCGGCAGATCCTGCCGGGCCGGCGTGGCGAAGCCGTCGGCGAGGTCGAGGATGACGCCGCCGCTGCTGGTGTTGTAGGCGAGGAGCTTGGTGCCGTCCGGCGACCAGCGCGGGTTGGTGAAGCCCCGGCCGACGCCGAGCGACTGCCAGCCGCCGCCGTCGGGGTGAATCAGCGCCAGACTCGACTCGCCGTGGTTGGTCTGGAAGGCGATCCACTGGCCGTCGGGCGACCAGCTGCCCTGCCGGTTGCGATCTTCGCCGGTGGTGAGCTGGCGGTAACCGCTGCCGTCGGCGCGCACGAGGTGGAGGTGCTGCGGCATATCCTCGTTGGTGA
>CAZQTL010000045.1:0-21755 GCA_964595975.1 uncultured Thermoanaerobaculia bacterium
GCGCGCTTCTTCAGCGCGAGGACCCATGGGAAGCGGGCCAGACAGGACCCCGAGCCCACCTGCCGACTGCACCTGAGAGATGATCCAGCTGTGACGAGCTTGCCGCCCTTCGTGGACGACCGACGCCGCGACCATGCCGTGCCGGAGGGTCGCCTGCGCTACCGTCTCGACATCGCCTACGTCGGCACCGGCTTCGGCGGCTGGCAGCGCCAGCCGAACGCCGACACGGTGCAGGCGCGGGTCGAGGCGGCGCTCGCGCAACTGCTCGGCGAGAGTGTAGCGGTGGTCGGCGCCAGCCGGACGGACGCCGGCGTTCATGCGCGCGCCCAGGTGGCCCATGCCGATCTCGCCCGTCCGTTCTCCAACCGGGGGCTCGTCTTCGGCACCAATCACCTTCTGCCCCCCGCCATCCGCATCCTCGCCGCCGGCCTCGCGCCGGAGGGCTTCCACGCGCGCTACTCCGCGGCGGCGAAGGAGTACGCCTATCGCCTGCGGCCGGGACGCCTGCTGCCGCCGGACCTCGCGCCGTTCGTCCTGGCGGTCCCCGATCGCCTCGACCTCGAGCGCCTGCGCGCCGCGACCCTGCTGCTCCCCGGGCGGCACGACTTCTCCTGCTTCGCCCTCGCCGGCGGCAGCCACCGCTCGCCGGTGCGCACACTCTTTCGCGCCGCCTGGGAGGAGGAACCCGCGGGCCTCACACTGCGCCTCACCGGCGACGGCTTCTTGCGCGGCATGGTGCGCGGACTCGTCGGCACCCTGCTCGAAGTCGCCCTCGGCCAGCGCTCGCCTGCCGCCTTCGCGTCCCTCCTGGCCGGCGGCGGACGCGGCGCCGCCGGCCCGACAGCGCCGGCGCATGCGCTCACCCTCGAAAGAATCGACTACCGCACCTGAGCACTCCGCCGCACGGGCCCAGCGGCGGTGCCCTGTGGTAACTTGCCTCGAATGTCCGAGCCTGCGCTGCGGGTTGAACCCGGATCGTCGGAGGAGGCCCTGCTGCGCCAGATCGACCGCAGCCGGATGCCCCGTCACGTCGCCATCATCATGGACGGCAACGGACGCTGGGCCGGGAAGCGCCTCTTGCCGCGCATCGAGGGTCACCGCGCCGGAGTCTCGGCGGTTCGCGAGACGGTCGAGAGCGCCGCCAGGCTGGGGATCGAAGTCCTGACCCTCTACGCCTTCTCGATCGAGAACTGGAAACGGCCGCGGCACGAAGTCTGGACGCTGATGAACCTCCTCAAGGAGTTTCTCCGGCGCGAGATCCGCACGCTGGTCGACAACGACATCCGCCTGCACATCCTCGGCCGCTGGCGCGAGCTCGATCCGTCGGTGGTCGCGACGCTCGAGGAGGGTCTGGCGAAGACGGCCGGCGGACGGCGCATGGTGTTCAATATCGCCCTCAACTACTCCGGCCGCTGCGAGCTCGTCGACGCCTGCCGCAAGCTGGTCGCCGACGCCGCCGCCAGCCCGGCGCGGGCGATCGATGAGGCGGCGATCGCCGACGCCCTCGACACCGCCGGCCAGCCCGATCCCGACCTGCTGATTCGCACCTCGGGCGAGATGCGGGTGTCGAACTTCCTCCTCTGGCAGATCGCCTACTCCGAGATCGTCGTCACGCCGACGCTGTGGCCGGACTTCCGGCTGCAGCACCTCCTGGAAGCGATCGTCGCCTTCCAGGGTCGCGAGCGCCGCTTCGGCGGCATCGCCGCGCCGACCGCGGCCCCGGGCGGCAGCGCCGGCGCCGAGGGCGCCGGCCCCGGCCAGCGGACCGGCGACGCGCTCGCCGGCGAGACGCCTCCCGCGACCGCGCAGAACTCCATCAAGAGCTGACCCCGAGACTTCCGGACCGGACCGATGAAACGCCTTCTGACCGCCGCGATCGGTGTGCCCACCGCGCTCTTCGCCGTCTTCCGCTTCCCGGAGTGGGCCTTCCTGCTCCTGCTGCTGGTGGTCTTCGAATGGGCAGCGCTCGAGTTCCTCGCCATGGTCCGGCCTCTGGCGCCCCAGGCTCCCTGGCGGTTGCTGCTGGTCACGGCTCCACTCGCCGCCCTGGCGCTCGAACGGGCGCTGGCGCGGGGACTCGCGCCGCACGGCGGCGCGCTCGATGCGCACTGGCTGCTGCTGCTCGCCGCGGCGGTCGCGATCGTGCCGCCGGTCGCCGTCCTCCTCGTCCGCACGCCGATCGAGCAGGCGATTCCCGCGACCGCCATCCTGGCCTGGGGAACGCTCTACTTCGCAGCTCCGGTCGCCAGCCTCGTCCTCCTGCAGCAGCGCGATCCGTGGATCTTCTTCCTGCTCCTCGCCATCGTCTGGCTCGGCGACACCGCTGCCTACTATGTCGGCTCCGCCTGGGGCAAACACCGGCTCGCGCCGGTCGTGTCGCCGAAGAAGTCCTGGGAGGGGGCGATCGCCGGGCTCGCGACCTCGCTCCTCGCCACCGCGATCTGGTCGTTCTGGCGCCAGGGCGCGATCGATCCCGCTCTCCTCGCCGTGGCTCTCGCCACCGCCATCGCCTCGCAGCTCGGCGATCTCGTCGAATCGCTGGTCAAGCGGGCCGCGAACGTGAAGGACTCGGGCGCCATCCTGCCCGGCCACGGCGGCATGTTCGACCGCTTCGACGCCATGTTCCTCGCCGCGCCGGTGATGCTGCTCGCGCTGTGGATCGCCCGCTTCGAGCTCGCGCGATGATGCAGCGGCTCGCGCTCCTCGGCGCCACCGGCTCGATCGGCGACAGCACGGTCGAGGTCGTGCGACACCATCCCGACCGCCTCGCCATCTCGACCCTCGGCGCGCTGGGCAGGAATCCCGCGGCGCTCCTCGCCCTGGCACGGGAGTTTCGTCCTCGCCTGCTCGCGGTCGTCGACCCGGCAGCGGCCCGGGAGCTCCGGCCGCAGCTGCCACCCGAGGTCGAGCTCGCCATCGGACCGGAAGCCCTCCTCGCCGCCGCCACGCACCCGGAGGTGGACAAGGTCGTGGCGGCGATCGTCGGCGCGGCGGGCCTGCCGCCGGTCGCCGCGGCGCTCGCCGCCGGCAAGCCCGTGGCACTCGCCAACAAGGAGTCGCTGGTCGTCGCCGGCCGCCTGTTGACCGATCTCGCACGGCGGACCGGCGCCGAGATCGTGCCGATCGACAGTGAGCACGTGGCGCTTCACCAGGCGCTGCGCGCCGGGAGCCGTGCGGAAGTCCGCCGGCTCGTGCTGACGGCCTCCGGCGGACCGTTCCTGCATCGCGATCCGGCGACGTTTGCCGACATCCGGCGCGAGGAGGCCCTGCGCCACCCGACCTGGTCGATGGGGGCCAAGATCAGCATCGACTCCTCCACCCTGATCAACAAGGGGCTCGAGCTCATCGAGGCGTCGCATCTGTTCGGGATGCGACCCGATGCCATCGACGTCGTCGTCCATCCGCGCTCGCTCGTGCATTCGTTGGTCGAGTTCTGCGACGGCTCGTGGCTCGCGCAGCTCTCGGTCAACGACATGATCTTCCCGATTCAATACGCGCTCGCCTATCCCGAGCGCTGGCCGAACGAGTTTCCGCGCCTCGCGCTGGCCGAGCTCGGAACACTCGAGTTCCTGCCGCTCGACAACCGGCGCTTCCCCGCCGTCGAGCTCGCCCGCGCCGCGCTCGCCGCCGGCGAGAGCGCGCCAGCGGTGCTGAACGCGGCGAACGAAGTGGCCGTGCACGCCTTCCTCGACGGCGCGATCGGCTATCCCGACATCGTCGCCACCATCTCGGAGGTGCTCGCCGGCCATCAGCCCGAGGCCCTGGCCGACCTCGACGCCGCGCTCGACTGGGACCGTTGGGGCCGCCAGCGCGCCAGCGAGGCGCTTTCCAAGCGGGCACGGGCGCGATAGTCTCCGGCGCCCCCATGCTCCACCTCGCCTCCAACACCGCCGCCTTCATTTTCGCCCTCGGCGTCATCATCTTCGTCCACGAAGCCGGGCATCTGCTGGTCGCCAAGGCGTTCGGCATGAAGGTGCTCGCCTTCTCGCTCGGCTTCGGCAAGCGTCTGTTCGGCTGGAAGGTCGGGGAGACCGACTACCGCATCTCGCTGGTGCCGCTGGGCGGCTACGTCAAGCTCTCCGGCGAGGAGCCGGGCGAGTCGACCGACGATCCGCGCGACTTCCTCAATCAGCCGCGCTGGCAGCGGATTCTCGTCTACCTCGCCGGGCCGCTGATGAACGGCGCCCTGTCGATCCTGCTCATCGCCGGACTGTTCATGGTCGGCATCGAGGTCCCGGCGCTGCAGAGCGTGCCGTCGGTCATCGGCACCGTCGAGCCGGGCTCCCCGGGGGCCGCCGCGGGCCTGCTGCCCGGCGACGAGATCGTCGGCATCGACGGCAAGGAGGTCAGCCGCTGGCAGGACGTGGCATTCACCGTCCTTACCGGCATCGGCAAGCCGCTCGAGTTCGAGATCGACAGGAACGGCGTCCGCAGCAAGGTGCGCGTCACGCCGGTCAAACCCGCCGACTTCGACTTCGGCGACGCCGGCATTTACCCGAAGCTGCTGCCGCGGATCGGCGACATCGTCGCCGGCGGACCGGCGGAGGCCGCCGGATTCAAGCTCCACGACGAAGTGCGCAGCGTCGACGGCCGGCCGCTCGGCAGTCCCGGCGACTTCGTCGATTACATCGAGCAGCACACCGGGAAGTCGGTCGCGGTCGAGGTTCTGCGCGACGGCGTGCTGACACGGCTCGATGTCGTGCCCGCCGACCAGGGCGGCAAGGGGCGCATCGGCGTGCGCCTGACCGTCGCCCAGCGCTATCCGCCGCTCGCCGCCTTGCGCGAGAGCGTGCGCTTCAACTACGACATCGCCAAGCAGAGCCTGGCGGTCATCGGCAAGATCTTCAAGCGCGAGGTGGCGGCGAAGAGCGCGCTCGCCGGGCCGATCGAGATCGCGGCGCAGTCCGGCGCTGCGGCGCGGACCGGTTTCAAGAATCTGCTCTATCTCATGGGCGTGCTGAGTCTGTCGATCGGTCTGCTCAATCTGTTTCCGATCCCGGTGCTCGACGGCGGCCAGATCACGATCCTGCTCGTCGAGAGCGTGATGCGGCGCGACCTCTCGCTGGCCGTCAAGGAGCGCATCGCCCAGGTGGGGCTCGCCCTGGTCGTCCTGCTGATGGTGACGGTGCTCTACTTCGACCTGTCGAAGAACCTGTTCGGCAAGTAGTCCCCCGGCTCGCCTCCTACAGCAGCCCGCGCAGCACCGCGAGATCCCGCGCGTGCCCGAGCTCGTCGTCGCCGAAAGGCGTCTCGAGAATCATCGGCGCGTGGCGCAGGCGCGGCTCGGCGAGCAGCCTGCGGAAGGGCTCGATTCCCAGGCAACCTTCGCCGAGATTGGCGTGGCGGTCCTTGCGCGATCCGCGCGCGCCGACCGAGTCGTTGAGGTGAATGCAGCCGACGAGGTCGAAGCCGAGCTCGGAGTCGAGCTCGGCGAGAAACTCCTCCCAGCCGGCAACGCTGTCGATGGCATAGCCGGCGGCGAAGGCGTGGCAGGTATCGAGGCAGACGCCGAGCCGGTCGCGGCTCTCGGCCCGGGCCCGGATCGCCGCCAGGTGGGCGAACCGGCTGCCGAGCACGGTTCCCTGGCCGGCGGTGATCTCGAGCAGAATCCGCGTCGGGCAGTCGCCGACTTCGGCGTCCACGACGTCGAGCGATCGGGCGATCGCGGTCAGGCCGGCCTCTTCGCCGGCGCCCATGTGGGCCCCGGGGTGCACGACCAGCTCCGGGACGCCGAGCGCCGCGCAGCGGCGGAGCTCGTCGGCGAGCGCCGTCCGCGAGCGCGCCAGGACTTGCACGTCCGGGGCAGCCAGGTTGATGAGATAGGCCGCGTGCGCCACCACCGGCCCGATCGCGCTCTCTGCGTGGGCGGCGCGGAAGGCGGCGGCATCCTCCGGCGGCAACGGCTTGCTCTGCCACTGGCTGGGGCTCTTGACGAAGATCTGCAAGGCGTCGCAGGCCAGCCCCGTGCCACGCCGCACTCCTTCGACGAAACCGCCGGCGACGGACACGTGCGCCCCGAGCGCCGGGGAGAGCAACGGGGACGGTCCCCGAGGGTTGGGGGATTGTCCCCCAGGGTTCCGGTTTTCGGTCGGTTGCATGGCGGCACTCTAGCCGCAGCGAGGGTCGGTCGCGACCGCGGTCGCCTGCTAGACTCGACCTCCCGTGCCTGGGCGTTTCGTGCGGTTCGTGCAAAGTCTGCTCTGGGGAGTCGTGCTGATGGCGGTATTCGTCGCGTCGGCCTACCTCTCGTTCAACCTGTTCGTCCGCCGCGGCGCGATGACCGTGCCGGAGCTCGCCGGCCTGACGGCCGAGGAGGCCTCCCGCCTGCTCTCCGACCAGGGCCTGCGCTTTCGCGCCGCCGAGCCCGCAGGCCGCTGGAACGCCGAGGTCGCGGAGGGCCGGGTGATCGAGACCCGGCCGCGGGCCGGCGGCTTCGTCAAGCGCGGCAGCGCCGTCGAAGTGGTGCTCTCCCTGGGAGTGCGCCAGGCGAGCGTACCGAATCTGGGCGGCAAGGCGATGAGCGCGGCGCAGGTGACCGTCCACGCCGAGGGGCTCGAGCTCGGCGACACCCTGGCGATCGCCAGCTCGGCCGGCGAGCCGGGCACCATCGTCGGCCAGGACCCGCCGCCGGGCGCAAGCGTTCCCGCCGGTACGCGGGTCGATCTGCTGATCGCCCAGGATGCGCCGGCCGACGCCTACGTCATGCCCGACCTCGTCTATCGTCGCTACGAACCGGTCCGCGGGTATTTTGAACGCGGCGGATTCCGCATGGGAGCGGTCAAGTTCGAGCCCTACGAGGGAATCTCGGACGGCACGATCCTGCGCCAGAATCCGCTCCCCGGACACCCTCTCCGCCGGCGAGACGTCATCTCGCTGGTCGTCGCCGCCTCGCATGGAGCCCTGCCGTGATCGAGCTCGCCCCTTCCCTGCTCGCCGCCGACCTCGCGAACCTCGCTGGAGCAGCACGGATCTGCGAGGCCGGAGGCGCCGACGTCCTGCACGTCGACGTCATGGATGGCCATTTCGTGCCCAACCTGACGATCGGCCCGCCGGTGGTCGCGGCCCTGCGCCGCCATACGCGCCTGCCGCTCGACGTCCACCTCATGGTGGCCGATCCGGGCCGGCTGCTGGGAGAGTTTCTCGACGCCGGCGCCGACCGGATCAGCGTCCATTGGGAAGCCGCCACCCACCTCGACCGGCTCCTCGCCCGGATTCGCGAAGGGGGCGCCAAGGCCGGCATCGCGCTCAATCCGGCGACCCCGGTCGAGCTCCTATCCGATATTCTTCCGGCGGCCGACTTCGTGCTGCTCATGTCGGTCAATCCGGGCTTCGGCGGCCAGGCCTTCCTGCCTTACGTCGCGGACAAGGCGCGGCGCTTGCATTCTGCCATCGTGGCGCGCCGCCTCGACCTCTTTCTGGAGATCGACGGCGGCATCGGCCCGGCCAACATCCGCTCCGTCGTCGAAGCCGGGGTGCGCACGCTGGTGGCCGGGTCGGCGGTCTTCGGAACCGCCGATCCGGTTGCAGCTCAACAGCAGCTTCGAAAGCTCGCGGAGGGCAGCGCTTGAACATTCATCGGATCCGGAGACTCACGACACTGGCCCTGCTCACGGCCGTCGCGGGCCTGGGAGTCTCCTGCAAGTCGAACATCCAGAACGACCCGATCCTCCGGCTCTCGGCCGCCGAGTCGCTCGCCGAAGGCAAACGCCTGTTCGCCCTCGAGAAATACGAGCGTGCGCGCCCCTATTTCTCCCACGCCTTCGAGGTGGAGCCGAACTCGAGCTCCGGCCGCGAGGCGCTGCTGGCGGTCGCCGACTGCTATTCGCTCACCGGCAGCACCGCCGATCTCATCCAGGCGGAGGCCAAGTACCGCGATTTCCAGAACCGCTTCCCCACCAGCGACCGCGCAGCCTACGTGCAGTACCAGATCGCGGCCTCGCTCGCCCGCCGCATCGAGCGCGCCGACCGTGACCAGGCCGCTACCGTGAAGGCTCGGGAGGCGCTGGAGGACCTCATCCGCCTCTACCCGACCAGCGAATACGCCGACAAGGCGCGGACCGAGCTCGCGACGGTCGTCGACCGGCTGGCGGAACACGAGTTCGTCGTCGGGCGTTTCTACCAGCGGTACGGCGTTCCGGGAGCGGCGGCGACGAGGATCGAAGGCCTGCTGAAGAACTATCCCAACTACTCGGGCAAGGACGCCGCCCTGTTCTACCTCGGCCGCGCGTACGTCGATCTGGCCCGCCCCGAGGACGCCGAGGCGACCTTCGCCCGGCTGCGGGAAGAGCACCCCGACAGCCGATACCTGCGCAAGATTCCGGGCAAGAGCTGAGCGTGTCGCCGCGCCTGCCCCGCGCTCTGGTCCTCGCCGCCGCGCTCTTGCTGACGGCGGCCTGCGCCAGCAGCGGGCCTTACTGGAGCCAGGAAGATCAGGGAGCCGCCGAAGCGACCGAGCTGCGGGAACGGGTCACGCGCCTGGAGTCCCAGCTCGCCGCCGCCGAGAGCCGCAATGCCGAGCTGCGGACGCGCGCCGAGGGACTCGAGCGCGAGGTCGAGCGGTTGCGGCAATCGGCCGCCACGCCTCTCGAAGCTCCGCCTCCGCCGACAGCCCCCGGGGTGCCGCCGACGGAAGGCTCCCCCGCACTCCCCGGCGGTGCCGGGATCGAGCAGAGTGATCTCGACATGGAGGACGAGCCTTCCGCGGCGCCCACGGCCGCGGCCGGCGAGCCGTCCACCGCAGGCGGCGATGGCGCCCGAGCGCTCTACGAGCAGAGCCTCGCTCTGCTCGAGCAGGGACGAACGCCGGAGGCCGAAGCCGGTTTTCGACGCTTCCTGGCGGCGAATACGGACTCCGATCTCGCCGACAACGCTCAGTTCTGGCTCGCCGAAGCGGCGCTGCGGCGAGCCGACGTCCCTGCCGCCCTGGCCGGTTTCCGCGCCGTGGTGGAGAACTACCCCGAAGGCAACAAGGTCCCCGATGCCCTGCTCAAGGTCGGTTCCTGTCTCGCGACGCTCGGAGAGATGGAATCGGCCGACACGGTCTATCGCGAGCTGCTGGCGCGTTTCCCGGCCACCGCCGCGGCCGAGACGGCACGCCAGCGGCTCGACCGCCCCTGACTCCAGCCGCGGTGGAAACAGGGGCGCGGCCCGGCTGCGGGCAGACAGCTAACTTCAAGCAGCTGCATGGGTTCCGTGGAACATGCACTTGACACTGTGCACACCCGCGAGTACCCTTCGAGGCAAGTTCTAGACGGATCACGCCAGATAGAAACGGCTTCTGGAGGTCGACTCATGGCAAACCGCCATCTCACGGTATTCGCGCTGCTCGGCTCCACCCTCCTCGCTGGCGTCGCTCTCCAGGCGGCGGATACCCCGCCGACCGGTCTCAAGCTCGTCAACGGACACTGGACGGCCTGGGAACCTCCGACGCCGCCCGAGGGAGCCAAGGTCCACGTCGTGGTCCCCGGCGATACCTTCTGGGATCTGGCGGCGACGAATCTCGGCAATCCTTATCTCTGGCCGCAGATCTGGGAGAAGAACCAGTACGTTCGCGATGCCCACTGGATCTATCCCGGCGATCCGCTGGTGCTCGATCTTCAGGTCGCTCCGGCGGCCACGATCGGTGCGAACGGGACGAGCGAGGAGCCCGTCGAAGAGGTCGCCGATGCGGCCGGTGCGGGCGATGCAGGGGACGCGACGGCTGCCGAGGCCGCGGGCGAGCCGCAGCCGGCGAGCGCGGCGCGGGGTGGCGCAGCGTCGATTCCCGGGGTCGCGCCGCTCGGCAAGGGAAGCGTTCCGGTGCCGCTCGGCACGCAGGACGACATCTACTGCTCCGGCTTCATCGGCGCGGCGGATGAGGTGTTCGGCTACACGGTGACCGGCTCGGAGTTCGAAGTCCTTTCGCCGCAGCTCAAGAACCCGGTCTACGGCAAGGTGGAGGGTCTCTACGGCACCGTCGACACGGTCAAGTACAGGCTGACGACAGGCGACATCCTCTACGTCGACGGCGGCCGGGCGGCCGGCCTGTCGCCGGGCATGCAGTTCACCGCCGTGGCAGCCGGCAAGGTCGTGCGTCACCCGGTCTCGAATGAGCCGCTCGGCCGGCAGTACAACTACGCCGGTCGCGTCCGCATCCTCTCCGTGCAGGAGGAGTCCGCCATCGCCGAGATCGTGCAGAGCTGCGACGGCATCTCGGTCGGAATGAAGCTCAAGCCGTTCGAGCCCGAGCCGATTCCGCTCGCCCGTCGCGGCCAGCTGCGGCCGGTCAGCGAACCGGCGAGCGCCGAGGCCCTGTCCTCCGCGGCGGTGATCGTCTCATCGCCCGTCGAGCTCGTGACCCTCGGCCAGGACCATGTCGTCTTCATCGATCGCGGCGAAGACGACGAAGTTCTGCCCGGCGATATCTTCACGATCTATCGCATGAACCGCGCGACCCAGCCGCCGGTGGTGCTGGGCGAGCTCGCGGTCCTCTCCGTGCAGGCGCATACCGCGGTGGCGAAGATCCTGGAATCGCGCTATCCGGTGTACATCGGCGACCGGCTCGAGCGCAAGTGACGGCCGTGCGGCCCGCCGCGGCATTGTCCGCGGCGGGTTGCATGCCGCTCCGATTTGCGATAGATTTCCCCTTCGAGCAGGGTGGCTGAAGCTGTGAACCGACAAAACTACAACGGCAGACTGCACCAGATCGTCGACGAGCTCGTAAGCCAGGGACTGACCCTGGAGCAGGCTCGTCAGGAGTTCGAACGGCAGTTCATCACGGCCTCCCTGCGCTCCAACGACTGGAACTACTGTCGCTCGGCGCGCAGCCTCGGAGTCCATCGCAACACCCTGCGCAACAAGGTTTCTCACTTGGGCATCAGCGGCAACGAAGGCAAGGGGAAAGCAGCCACTCCCCGCGTCGGCTTGCGGCGCCAGTTCCCCAAGGTCTGACCCGAACCACCCGAAAAAAAACCAACCACACACTCTGAACGTCGGCGGCTCCCCTTGCGGGCAGCGGCTTCTTCGCGACCCTTTCGGGCCGCCAACGACAGTTCCATACGGAGGCGACTCATGCCCACCGCTCCCTTCCACCGCCTGACCCGACGCATGATCTGGAGCGCCAGCGCTTCGATCACGCTGCTCTTTCTGACGTCGACTTCCAGCCTGCCGTCCGTACCCACTCCGCCGAGCGGCTTCTCCCTCGAGCTGGAGCGGGTCTTCGCCGGGCGCTCCGGACTCGACCTCGTGCTGCAACAGGCGCCGCGGTCCCATTCCGCCGGCCTCGAGACGCTGCATCTGGCGCCGCGAGTGGTTCCTGCGAGACCAGCCGGCGACGGCTATCTCGAGAGCCTGCCATTCGGACGCGAGATCCGCGGCGCCGCCAAGCGCTACGGCGTCGATTCTCTCCTCCTCGCCTCGATCGTCGAGGCGGAATCCGGCTTCCGTCCCGATGCCGTCTCCACCAAGGGCGCACTGGGCCTGATGCAGCTCATGCCGCTGCACTTCCCGCCCAGCGATCCGGCGGTCGAACCGGTCGACCCGCTCGATCCGACGGTGAATCTCGATCTTGGCGCACGCTATCTGCGCGACCTGCGGCGACGTTACGACGGCGACCTGGAGCTGGCGCTCGCCGCGTATCACGCTGGCCCAGGCACGATCGATCGTTTCGGGGGTTTGCCGCCCTACCGGGAAACTCAGGCCTACGTCGGCAGAGTCCTCAGGCTGTACAGCGAGCACCAGCGGGAAGCCGGCACCGCGGCGACGATACCGGCGGCCACCTCGACGGAGCGGCTACCGGCGCGCGGCCGTGAATCCGCAGAAGGCTCCTAGGCTCGCTTCTCGGTCTCGGAGTCGTTGCCGTCTTCGTCCTTGAGACCCTTCTTGAAGTTGCGGATCGCCTCTCCGAGCCCCTTGCCCAGCTGGGGGATCTTCGAGGCACCGAACAGCAGCACGAGAATGACGAAAATCACCAGCAACTCAGGTACTCCGAGCGATCCCATCGCGGGAACCTCCTCGAGGCCGCGCTAGCGACGAAGCGTTCGTCGCGCGCCGGACGACGCCGGTCACTTTAGCAGATGCGCCCGCGGACCAGATCCGAAGCCCACCATCCCCGGAGCGCGGGGAAGAGGGCTGCGGTTTCGGGCAGGACTTCGAGATGCCGCGCGGCCCGCGCCAGCGTCGGCGCGACCAGCGGCAGATGGCGCGGATTCCCCTGCGCCGCGAAGCGCGCGAACGTGCCGCCCGCCTTGAGCGTCCGCTGCACGACGGCCCGCGAGTACTGCGCGCGCCCCGCCGGCTCCCGCCAGTATCGCGGCAGCAGGGCCGCTTCCAGCTCAGGCTCCGGGAAGAAGCTGTCGTTGAGGAGCGACGCCAGGTCGTAGGCCGGCGGCCCGAGCCTGAGATCCTGGAAGTCGATCACCGCGGCCGTCTCGCCGACCGGGATCAGATTGCGCGCCATGTAGTCGCGGTGGCAGGGAACCAGCGTCTCGTCGCCGAGCCGCCCGCACAGCTCGTCGAGCGCAGCCAGCAGTTCGCGGCGCTCCCGCGGAAGGTTCCGGAGGCCGCACGGGTCGAGCAGGAACTCGAAAGTGGGTTCGAGCTCGCGACGCAGCAGGACCGCGTCGAGCGGCGGATTCCCGAGCTGTTCCACCGCCTCGGCGTTCAGCCCGGAGATTCTGCCTGCGCTCTCGACCGCGGAGGCGAAGAGGGCGGTGCGTCTCGACGGCGCCACATCGCCGCACTCGTAGAGCGTCGACGGCCCCAGATCCTCGACCAGCATCCAGCCGCGCGCCGCGCTCCACAGCCGGATCTCGGGGACGCGCACGCCGGCGCCGTCGAGCAGCGATCGCGCCGTCACGAAGCGCGCCATAGCCGGCCGGAGGCTCTCCGGATAGCTGGCCGCGAGCAGACGAGCGCCATCGTCGAGCTCGACGCGATAGTACCGCCGCTGCGAGAGATCGCCCGCGATCGGCGTCGCGACGCGCGCATCGACTCCCGAGTCGGCCAGGAATGCGAGCAGGTCGGCGGTGGTCACAGCGGCGGAAAGTAGCACAAGCGTCGGTTTGACAGCGCTTTCCAGCGCGCCCGATAATCGACCCCGCTTCGACGAGGACCCGGCACGCAATGGACGAACGACGAAGGACCTTCATGCGCGATCTGGAGCGCGCCCTGCTCGAGGCGATCTCGGAGTCGGCGGAGGTCCATCGCACGCTGCATCGCATGCACCGGGAGGGCTACACGCTGCAACTGTTCCTCGACTGCCAGCCGGCCGGCACTCCGGCTCCGGCAGCGGAGCCGCAGTGCGCCGGCCAACGCGCGCTCGAGCCCGCCTTCCGCATCAACAGCGACGATCTCACCCTGCTGCGCGGGCTTGGAATCGACCCGACGCGCAAGAGCCGCGCCCGCAAGTAGCACGAATACCATGACCTCCGCCGACCTCTCCGCTCCCGACCCGCTGGTCGGCCTCGATCGCCCCGCGCTCGCCGAGCGCCTGGGCGGCATCGTCACGCGGCCTTTTCAGATCCGGCAGATCTACGACGCGATCTACCTGCGCGGCATCACCGACTTCGCGGAGATGACCGATCTCTCGCTCGCGCTGCGCCGCGACCTCGCCGGGCGCTTCTCGCTCGGGCTTCCCGCGGTCGCCACCCAGCAGGAGTCCGCCGACGGGACGACGAAGTTCCTGCTTCGGCTGCACGACGGGGCGTCGATCGAGACGGTCGACATTCCCGAAACGACACGGCGGACGCTCTGCATCTCGAGCCAGGCCGGCTGCGGCCTGGCCTGCGCCTTCTGCGTCACCGGGTATTGGGGCGCAGGAAGGAATCTCTCGGCGGGCGAGATCGTCGGGCAGGTGATGCTGGTGCGCAAGTTGCGCGATCTGCCCGAGAGCCTCAATCTGGTCTTCATGGGCATGGGCGAGCCGCTGCTGAACCTCGACGCGGTGCACGCCGCCCTGCAGTTGCTCTCCGAGCGCATCTCCTGGCGGCGCATGACCGTCTCGACGGCCGGAGTCGTGCCGGGGATCGACGCCATCGGGAGGTGGGAGCGGCGTCCGAATCTCGCCATCTCGCTGCACGCGCCCGACGATGCCCGACGCAGCGAGATCATGCCGATCAATCGCAGCTATCCGCTGGCGGAGCTGCTCGACGCTCTGCGCCGCTTCCCGCTCGAGCCCCGGCGCCGGATCACCATCGAGTACATCCTGCTCGCCGGTTTCAACGACCGTCCCGCCGACGCCATCGCCCTGGCGCAGTTGCTGCGCAAGATCCCGGTCAAGGTGAATCTGATTCCGTTCAACGCCGACCCGGTGCTGGGAGAGCGGTTCGCGCGGCCCGCAGACGCGGCGATCGCGCGCTTCCAGGAGACGCTCATCGCGCGCAACCTGACGGCGACGGTTCGCCGCACCCGCGGCGACGACGTCGGTGCGGCCTGCGGACAGCTGCGCGCCTTCGCCCGTCCGCCGCGCGCCAAGGGCGTCAAACCGGCCACACCGGCCGGCGGCGTCCCCCCTCAGTCTTCCTGATCCCCGGCAGCTCCGCGGAGCCAGATGAGGCTCCGGTTGCGGCCCGCCGCGACGCCGTCCCGGCGATAGCTCTCGAGGAGCCGCGGATGGCAGGAAGTGCACAGCGCGAGGCGCCGGATCTCCCCTACGCCGCACCGTTCGAGCACGATCTCGGCGGCGAGGCCGAGATCGAGATGGGGACGGCCCCTCCGGCCGGGGGCGCGGACCTCCGGCGAAGACAGCGCGAGCACCGGACCCGCCACGTCCTCGCCGACCTCATAGCAGCAGGGGCCGATCGCGGGTCCGATCCAGGCCGTCGCGCGACCCGGGTCGGCGAACTCCGAGAGTGCCGCCGCGATGACCCCGCCGACGAGGCCGCGCCAGCCGGCGTGGATGGCCGCCACGCGCTCGTCGGTGGCGACGAGGATCGGCACGCAGTCGGCGGTGACCACGAGCAGTGCCAGCCCCGGCTCCGTCGTCACCAAGGCGTCGCCCTCGCCGCAGGCGCCCTGGCGCGCCGCGAGCACCGTCGCGCCGTGCACCTGGCGCATCGTCGCCTGCCTCGGAACCGCGACCGGCAAGGGCGCCGCGTCCACCGGGCCGCGCCCGCCGTCGGCGCTGCGGCCGAGAAAGCGAACCTCCGCCGCGGACGAACGATCGCTCCATCCCGGGGTGCCGTCGAACGTCGTCATCGTGTCCAGGGTCGCCTCGACCCGGACCTTGCGCGCGCGGCTCATGGCGCGATTCTAGCGGCCGCGGACGCTGCGATACACTCGCCGGATGCCTGCGTGGGAGCCGGTCATCGGGCTGGAAGTGCACGTCCACCTGAAGACCCGCAGCAAGATCTTCTGCCGTTGCGAGAACCGGTTCGGCGCCGAACCCAACAGCCTGGTCTGCCCCGTCTGCCTGGGCTACCCCGGTACGCTCCCGGTGCTGAACGGACATGCCGTCGATCTCGCGGCGACCCTGGCGCTCGCGCTCGGCTGCGAGGTTCACCAGCGCTCCGTCTTCGCGCGCAAGAACTACTTCTATGCCGACCTGCCGAAGGGCTATCAGATCAGCCAGTCCGACCGTCCGCTCGCCGAGCGCGGAAACCTGCCGCTGACCGAACATGCCCGGTCGGTCCGGGTGCATCGCCTCCACCTCGAGGAGGACGCCGGAAAACTCCTGCATGAGTGGCCGGGCGGCGGCCCGACCGGCGGAGTGAGCCTGGTCGATTTCAACCGCTGCGGCGTGCCGCTCGTCGAGATCGTCTCCGAGCCGGAGATCGCGAGCGCGGCGGAGGCCGAGGACTATCTGCGCAGCCTCCACCAGGTGCTGCTGTTCACCGGCGCGAGCGACGGCAATCTCGAGGAGGGCTCCCTGCGCTGCGACGCGAATGTCTCGTTGCGGCGTCCCGGAGAGACCCGCCTCGGCACCAAGGTCGAGGTCAAGAATCTCAACTCGTTCAAGAACGTCGCGAGGGCCGTCGACTACGAGATCGCGCGCCAGGCGCAGGTGCTCGACGATGGACGGGAGGTCGTCCAGGAGACGCGCGGCTTCGACGCCGACGCCGGCCGGACGCGGCCCCTGCGCGGCAAGGAGGCCGCGCACGACTACCGCTACTTCCCCGAACCCGACTTGCCGCTGCTGCAGATCTCCAGCGATCGTCTCGCCGCGCTGCGCGCTGCGCTGCCGGAGATGCCCTGGGCACGCCGCGAGCGGCTAGTCGCCGAGCTCGGCCTGTCGGCCGGCGAAGCCCGCGATCTCGTCGGCGATCGCGCTCTCGCGGACTACTTCGAGGCCGTCGTCGCGGCGGCGCCGAAGCTCGCGCGGGCCGCTGCCAATGCCGTGCGCAACGACGTCCTGCGCGAGCTCAAGGAGCGCCGGGCCGGGCTCGGAGAGGCGATCGCTCCTGGCCGGCTGGCGGAGATCCTGACCCTCGTGGATCAGGGCGAGCTCTCCTCGAGCGGCGCCCGCGAGCTGCTGCGGGCCATCTGGACGACCGGCGAGGGCGCTGCCGCTGCGATGGCGCGCCTCGGGCTGGGACAGGTTCATGACGAGGCCCAGCTCGGCGCCTGGGTGAGCGCGGTCCTGCGCGAGAGTCCCGATCAGGCGGCGCAGTTCCGCGCCGGCAAGACGCAGGTGATGGGCTATCTGGTCGGCCGGGTGATGAAACTCTCCGGCGGGAGGGCAGAGCCGCGCCGGGTCCAGGAGCTCGTCCGGGCCGAGCTCTCCGGGGAGGCCGACCCTGCGACCTGACCGCACGACCGCGGATCGCCTCCCGGCGGAGCTCGGCGCGTGAGCATGATCCAGTTCTTCGGGGTGTCGCGGCGGTTTCCGACCGGCCAGTCGGCGCTCGACGGCATCAGCCTCGAGATCGCCCGCGGCGAGTTCTGCTTCATCACCGGCGCGAGCGGCGCGGGCAAGACGACACTGCTGAAGCTCATCTTCCGCGAGGATGTGCCCTCAGCGGGTCAGATTCTGGTCAACGGCCGGAACGTCTCGCTCATCCCGCGCAGCAAGATCCCCTTCCTCCGCCGGACCATCGGCGTGGTGTTCCAGGATTTTCGTCTCATCGAGCGCAAGACCATCTTCGAGAACGTCGCCTTCCTGCCGCGCATCCTGGGCCTCGATCATGGCCGGCAGAAACGCGTGGCCTTCGAGGCGTTGCGCCGCGTCGGGCTTTCGCATCGCATGGCGAGCTTCCCCAGTCAGTTGTCCGGCGGCGAGAAGCAGCGGGTGGCCATCGCGCGCGCGCTGATCAATGAACCGGAGATCCTGATTGCCGACGAGCCGACGGGAAACCTCGACGAGGATCTCTCGCAGGAGATCGTCCGGCTCTTTCTCGACATCCATCTGCGCGGCACCACGGTTCTCTTCGCCACGCACGACCGGGCGCTCATCGAGAGCGTCGGCCATCGCGTCCTGACTCTCTCTCACGGCCGGCTGGTGGACGATCGTCCGTCGCGCCGGGCGCCCGGTCCGGTCGCTGCCGCTCCGGCGGCATCCGTGGCCGAGACGGAATCCGGCGAACGCGAATGAACGCCCTGCAGGCTTTCGCCTACTTCCTGCGCGAGGCCGCCGTCGGCCTCGCCCGCAGTCTGCGCGTCAGCCTGCTGGCGATCTTCACCATCGCCGTCAGCCTCTTCCTTTCCGGCATGGTCCTCCTGGTGAGCAAGAATCTCTCGCGAACCGTGCACGAGTGGCGCGCCGAGGCCCGGTTCGTCGTCTACCTCGCACCCGAGGTCGACGCCGCCGCGCGCGCGGAGCTGCGCGCGACGCTCGAGCAGGGCCGCTGGACGGGCAAGCTCGACGAGATCACCCCCGAAGCCGCCCGGGCGCGCTTCGAGCGCGCCTTTCCGAGTCTCGCCGAGCTCGTCGCCGAGCACGGCGAAGGGGCGCTGCCGTTCTCCTTCGAGGCGGTGCTCAAGAGCGTACCCGCTGCGGAAATGCCCGCTTTCACCGCCTGGGTGGAGGAGCTGCGCCGACGGCCCGGTGTCGCCATGGTGGACGCCGACCAGGACTGGATCAGCCAGATCGAGACCCTGCTCGCCCTCATCCGCGGTCTCGGCCTGGCGCTCGCTGCGATACTCCTGGGCGCTTCGGTCTTCACCATCGCGAGCGTCGTGCGCCTGACCTCCTTCCTCTACCGCGAGGAGATCGCCGTGATGCGACTGGTGGGCGCGACCGAGTTCTACATCCGGGGACCGTTCTACTTCGAGGGCATCCTGCAGGGGCTGCTCGGCGGCCTCATCGCCGTCGGCGCACTGGGAGGAGTCCATCTCCTCATCGAGCCGCGGGTTGCGAACTCGCTGGTCGCCGGTGCCCTCGCCGCGAGCTTCCTCAGCCTGGCGGAGCTCCTGGCGCTGGTCCTCTTCGGGGCCATCGCAGGATGGGCCGGCGCCGTCGTTTCGCTCAGCCGCGAGAGCCTCGAGGCCCCCGGCAGTTGAAAGAAAAAACCCCGCGGCGCTGCTTCTCCGCGGGGTCCCCTCTTCGAACGTCGGGCGAGGCGCGCCTCGCCCTTGCGGCTGCCCGCTTACGGCAGGCGAACCACGATCACCGCGCGCCGGTTCTGCTCGCGTCCGGCCTCGGTGTCGTTGGCAGCCACCGGCTCGGAGCTGCCGCGGCTCTCGACCGCGATCCGGTTGCCGTCGATCTGGTGGCGCGTCACGAGGAACTTCTTGGCCGCTTCCGCGCGACGCAGACCCAGTGCCTGGTTGGCAGCCTCCGCGCCCTGACCGTCGGCATGACCGATGATCAGCGCGGTCGCGCCCGGGCTCTGCTTGAGGCGCAGCGCGACCTCGTCGAGCTTCGCCTTGGCGATGTTCGACAGGCGATCGCTCGAGCTCGGGAAGGTGATCTCTTCACGCGTCTCGACGGGCGCCGGCGGCGGCGGCGGAGCGGGCGGAGGAACGGCCGCCTTCTCCGCGGCCGCCTTCTCGGCAGCGACGCGGGCCTCTTCGGCCGCCTTCGCGGCGGCTGCAGCGGCGGCTTCGGCGGCGATGCGCGCCTCCTCGGCTGCCTTCTCGGCGGCGAGGCGCTCGGCGAGGATCTGGGCGTGGCCCTTGGCGCGAGGGAAGAAGGTCAAGCCGACAAGTCCTCCGATCGGGCAGTGCTCGTCCGTGTCGGACAGCTGGTTGAGCTCGACGCGAAGACCGAAGTTCATGGCCCACTTGCCGCTGTCTCCGAACCAGTAACGTCCGCCGGTGGTCAGGTCGAAGGAGTCGTCGGGGTTCGTGTCGCCGCCCTGATAGAAGGTCGCGGCCAACTCGGTGATCCAGTCGAAACGGTCGTTGATGGCCGTCGAGTAGCCGAGACCAGCCTGGAGCTCGTTCGAGACATCGAAGTGGTCGGCGGAGCCGGGATCACGATAGCCGACGCGCGCCAGCCAGTCGGGAGCAAAGTCCCAGTTGACCCCGACGCCCCAGCCGGTGCCACCGGTCACGATGCCTTCCTTCTCGTCACCCGTCGGCAGTTCCACGAAGGCGTTGAGGGAGAGGGCCTTGCCCTCCTCGGGGCGGGCGAACATCTGGTACTTGCCGCCGACGCGAATGTCGCCGAGACCGCTGCCGTTGATCTTGTTGGCGAAGCTCGTGCCGTTGACGTAACCGAGGTGGCGGTTGTCGGAGGCCGTGTAGTCCTCGTAGGGGACCATGACCGAGAGCTCGAACTTGTCCGTCAAACCGTAGCCGGCGCTGGCGCTCAGCCGGTTCCAGTCATAGTCCCAGTTGTCGGACAGCGGGCGTGCGACGCCTCCCGGCACGGGCGCGACGAGGCGGTCCCAGTTGTTGTAGTAGAAGCCGAGCGACCATTCGCCCTTCGGCAGCGTCCAGCCGTCGATCAGCGTGAACAGACCGGTCTCGCCAGTGGCCGTCGGGGCCGAAGCCTGCTGGGCGAGCGCCGGCAGTCCGCCGACGCACAGCCAGGCCAAAGACATAATCAAGAGAGTTTTCTTCATCTTTCCTCCAAACAGCTGCGAAAGTGACACATTCCTTGCCATAGGGCGCTCTTCGTCGCGAGTGGGAAACGAGCCTTCCTCTATAGGATTGTAACTCCATCCTGCCATCTGCGGTCGGCACTAGAAGCCAGCCTCGCAATTTGCCTGCCAGGACGCAGATTTCCCCCGGGAGGCGTGCGCAGAGCGGGAAAAGCGGCGGCGGCGGGCGAAACCGGGTCAGGCGGGCTGCAGGAGCTGCCCGACGCGATCGAGGAAGGTCTTGGCCTGGTTCGGCCCGAGCTGCGCCGAGACCACCTTTTCGCACGCCCGGACGAGATCGAGGATCGCATCCGCGCCGCGTCCCGATTCCATCTCGGCGCGGAACAGACGCAACGCACCGTCGAGTTGACCGCCGCGCTCCTGGCCCGCCATCAACTGCTGGCCGAAGCGATAGATCTGCTCGGCGACGCGCACCTGCTCTTCGGCGCTCATGCGCTGCAGACGGTCGAGCGGCAGGCGGCGCAGGTCCTCGCGCAACGCCAGCACTCCGGCGGTGAGCAGGCCGTAGATCACCTTGCACACTTCGAAAGCCCCGTGACCCAGGCCGGCGGCGATCTCGTCGATGTTCCGTCGTTCGTCGACCTTCGAGACCACGGCCCACTCGGTCGGCGAGAAGGAGACCGAACTGTGGCCTTCCTGCGGCGCGAAGACCGGAACCATACGGGTGGAACCGATCTTCTTCGAGAGGATCTTCCACTCGTCGATCTGGCGCGCCGCCTCCATGAGGAGGTTGGTGTTCGACTTGTCGATCGATTCGGTGTCGGACTCGGTGCCGGGAGTGAAGATGAACTCGCCCTGCTGCCAGCGCGCGAGCTCGTACACCGCATGCTCGCCGACCAGTGTGCTGACGGCGGCATGTACGATCTGTCCCTTGCGCAGGAAGATCTTGCCGGACTCCGCGCCGTTCTTCAGCGTGAAGACTCCGGTCTTGCCCGACACGGCCACCAGCTGGATGATGTCGGGCAACGGCAACTCGCGAAGCGATCCTTGAAAGGCCACGATCCCCCGGTGCTACGTCGGCTGAGGCTTCATCCTGATCGTCGAAGGTCGAAGCGTAGCACAGCGAAAAAAAACCGGTCAAGCGCGCGACAGCGACCTAAGCAGTTGATCGAAAACTACTTAGAGACGGCGATCCGCTCCGTCAGCCGGCGCAGACTCTGCCGCTGCGAGGAGCAGAGCGCGACCGCGAGAGCATCCGTGGCGTCGGCGGGAAATCCTTCCTCGCCCAGGCCGAGGAGGAGGCGGACCATGCGCGCCACCTGCTCCTTGTCGGCCCGCCCGCTGCCCGTGACGGCGCTCTTGACCTCCGCCGGCGAGTACTCTTCGATCCGCAGACCGCCGCGCGCCAGCGTCAGGAGCAGGGCGCCGCGCGCCTCGGCGAGCACGATCACGGACCGCGAGTTGACGCCATGGAACGGCTTCTCCATCGCGGCGAAGTCCGGGCGGGAGCGTCGCAGCAGCTCATCGAGACCGTCCGCGAGCACCTTCAGCCGCTCGGCGACACCCAGCTTCGCCGGGGCCGACCAGCGGCCGGCGGCTACCGGCCGCGCCTTGCCGTCGCGCCAGTCGATCAGTCCGTAGCCGGTGTGGAGGCTTCCTGGGTCGAGTCCGAGAACGAGCATGGGAGCGACCGGGATCCTACGCTAAACCCCTCAGGAATCAGCGGATCGCCGCCACACTCTGATTGACTCGCTGCAGTCAGAGTGTTAGAACTCTCGCAACGCCTCTTGAGGGAGTTCCGATGTCGTTGATCCTCGTCGTTGAATCGGAAGGTCGACACGCCGAACGCGTGCG
>CAZQTL010000046.1:0-19334 GCA_964595975.1 uncultured Thermoanaerobaculia bacterium
GAGTACCAGGCCGGCAACTGGAGCGGCGCCGTCGGCTACTGGAGCGAGCTGCGCGACCTCTACCCGGCGATCTCCTACGCCCGCAGCGCCTACTACTGGTCGGGCCGCGCCTTCGAGAAGCTCGGCGACCGCGAGCGCGCGCGCACCGCCTTCGTCGAGCTGACGCACGCCGACACCGCCGACTTCTACTCCCGGCAGGCGGCATTGCGCCTCGCCGGCGGCCCGGCCACCGCCGTGCCCGAGCGCGACGCCGAGCGCGAGGAGTGGCCGACCGACCGCCGGATCGAACGCGCCCGCTGGCTCTCGGACCTGGCGCTCGACAAGCTGGCGGCGGGCGAGCTCGACCGGGTCGCCGGATCGGCGGACGGCCGGGCGGTAGCCGCACTGCGCGGCCTCGTCCTCGCCCGCACGGGAGTCCGCCGCGAGAGTCTCCGCGAGCTGCGCAAGGCCTTCCCGCAGCTCGCCACGGCGCACCAGGAGAGCGTGCCGCGCGCCGCCCTCGAGCTCTACTATCCGCGTCCCTACGCCGACCAGGTGACCCGTCTCGCCGGCGAGAGGTCACTGCCGGCGTCGCTGGTCTTCGGCATCGTCCACCAGGAGAGCGGCTTCGACCCGGCGGCCAAGAGCCGTTCGGGCGCGCGCGGCCTGATGCAGATCATGCCTTCGACCGGCAAGGAGCTGGCGCGGAGGCTCGGGATGAGCTTCTCGACGCAGCGCCTTTTCGACCCCGAATACAGTTTGCGCCTCGGTACGACATACTTCCGCCAGATGATGGGGATGTTCGACAACCGGGTGGAGCTCGCCCTCGCGGGCTACAACGGCGGTCCCGGGCGGATCGGACGGCTCTGGCGCGAACAGCAGTCCGCCGGCGAGGTCGACCGCTTCCTCGAAGGTCTTTCGATCGTCGAGTCGCGCAACTACGTGAAACGCATTCTTGTCTTGGCAGAAAGTTACCGGAGCCTGTATTCCGATCTCAGCTGACCCGGGAAAGCCCCATCGTGGGGCTTCGCTATACTGGCTTCGCCGCCTGCTGGGCGGAGCTCATCCCGGGTCCATAGCTCAGCGGTTAGAGCAACCGGCTCATAACCGGCAGGTCTCTGGTTCGAATCCAGGTGGACCCACTGCATAAACCATGACCGACACCATCTCGCAGCTCGTCCATCTCAGCCGTTCCATGCAGTCGCTGGCTGCGGCCAGCGCGCTCCTCGCCGGCGTTCCCGAAAGCATGCGGGCGTTGCACGAGGAGTTCACCGCCGCCAAAGCGGAGCTCGATGCCTTGGACGCCAGCGCCACCCAGGCGGCGCTCGAACGGCGCCAGGCCGAGGCCGCCATCGCCGACGCCCAGGAGAAGCTCAAGCATTTTCAGCAGCAGGTCTCCAAGGTCCGCAACCAGCGCGAGTACGGCGCCCTGCTGACCGAGATCGACACCGTCAAACAGCAGACCAAGACACTCGAGGACGCCGCGCTCGCCGCGGAGTCCCGCTCCGAAGAGATCGCGCAGCAGCTCGCCGCAAGGCGCGCCGCTTTCGCCGACCTCGATTCGAGGTACCAGGCGGAGCTGGTGAACTGGGAGGCCGAGAAGCCGGTGGTCGCCCAGCGCGCCGCGGTGCTCAAGGCCGAAGTGGAGGCGCTCGAGGTCGGCCTGCCGCGGCCGATTCTCGGCCACCTGCGCCGCATTTTCGAGCGCTACAAGGGCGACACCCTGGCGGTCGTGCGCAAGGTCGAGCGGCCGGGCGCGCAAGCGATCTGGCACTGCTCGAGCTGCAACTACCAGATCCGACCCCAGGTGGCGGTCGAGATCCGCAGTCGCGGGACGATCGTGCAATGCGAAGGCTGCAAGCGCTTCCTGCGCGTCGAAGAGAACGGCTGAACCCCGGGCCGACAAAGCGCGAGCTCCGCCTTGGATGTCGCCCACCGCTACCGCGAGATCGAGCGCCGCATCCAGTCCGCCTGTGACCGCGCCGGAAGGCGCCGCGAGAGCGTGCTCCTGGTCGGCGCCAGCAAGCGCCAGCCGCTCGACCTCCTCGCCGATGCCTATGCGCAGGGCCTCCGCTGCTTCGGTGAGAACCGCGTCCAGGAGGCGGTCAGCAAGGCGCCGCAGCTACCCGCCGACATCGAGTGGCACCTGCTCGGTCCGCTGCAGTCGAACAAGGTCCGCAAGGCCGTGACCCTGTTCCGCGTCGTCCACGCGGTCGATCGCCTGGCGATCGCCCGCGAGCTCGACGACGAGGCCGGGCTGCAGGGCCGCACGCTCGGCGGCTTCGTCGAGGTCAACCTCGGCGCCGAGGAGTCCAAGCACGGCTTCGCGCCGGAGGACCTCCCCACCAGCCTGGAGCCGCTCGCCGCTCTCCGGCGTCTCGAGATCCGCGGCCTGATGGCGATTCCGCCGCCGGGGGCGACGGCGGAGGATTCGCGGCTCCACTTCCGCCGCCTGGCCGGCCTGCGTGACGAGCTCGCCCGCCGCCCGGAGTGGCGCCGCCATGGATTCGCGGGCGAGCTCTCGATGGGGATGAGCGACGACTTCGAAGTCGCCATCGAAGAGGGGGCCACCCACGTGCGGATCGGCAGCGCGCTCTTCGGCGAACGCCCGGCGTAGCGGCACTCCAAGGACCGGTGCCCGCCGTGTTACCCTCTTCCGTCCGATGAACTTCGTGCAAGGTTTCGGCTTCAGCCTCCTGCAGCTCGTCTTCGGCGTGCTGGACCTCTATACCTGGATTCTGATCATCCGGGCGCTCCTGTCCTGGGTCTCGCCCGACCCGCGCAACCCGCTCGTCCAGATCCTCGTCCGCCTGACCGAACCTGTTCAGAGGCCCTTGCGCAAGCTCGCACCGCCGGAGAAGCTCGGCGGCCTCGACCTCTCGCCCATGCTCGCGATCCTGCTCATCCAGTTCGTCAAGAACGGCATCATCTATTCGCTCGGCGGGCACCCGCGCATGCCTTTCTGAGCGTGCCCGCTCCGAGCCGAAAGGAGAACCCCTCGTGCCGATGCAACCGCTAGATATCCAGAAGACCCGGTTCGCGCTCAAGATGCGCGGGTACGACCCCGTCGAAGTGGAGAATTTCCTCGCCCTGGTCGCCGAGGATCTCACCCAGCGGCTCGGAGAGATCGAACGGCTGGAACGCGACAACCGCTCGCTGCGCGAACGCGTGGCGAGCGCCGAACTGCGCGAGCACCAGCTTCACGACGCCATCCTGCGCGGCAAGAAGGTCTCCGACGAGATGATCCAGACGTCGCAACGCGAGGCGCAGATGCTGGTGCGCGAAGCCGAGTTGACCGCCGAGCGCATGGTCGGACAGGCCGCCGAGCGCGCCGCCGAGGTCGAGCGCAGCATCGGCGAGCTGCGGCTGCGGAGGAAGGAGCTGCAGCTCAAGTTCAAGAGCACGCTCGAGCTCTTCGGCCAGATTCTCGAGGCCGAGATGGAGGACGAGCGCACCGCGGCCACGGTGCACACCCTGGCGCGGCGGACGAAGACCGGCGCGTGAGCCGCCTCGCGCCCGCGCGGGCCGCCGACCCCGAGTGCCGCAACCAGGTGATCGCCGAGATTCTCGAAGAGGGGGACCGCGCCGATCTCGCCGCGCTCGCGCGCGAGGTGGGGCGCGAGGCGATCGCCGCCTTCGTGAGAGAGCGCGGCGGGCGCAAGCTCTCCGCCCGCAGCCGCCGCTTCTGGAGCCGCGCCCTCGGCCTGCCGGAGCCGTCGCCTCACCCCATCGCGGAGCAACTCTGGCCCCTCGCCTGAACCCCGTCCGCCTCGAGTCGCTCGCGCCGGCGACGCAGCGACGACTCGCCGATCTCGGGGCCAGGTCCTGGAGCGCGGACTTCTACCTCGCCGGCTCCGCCGCCCTGGCGCTCTACCTCGGACACCGCCCCGTGCGCGACCTCGATCTGATGTCGCTCGCCAACCGCCTCGCCCCGCAGGAGCGCCGCGATCTGCTGGCGGACCTCCTGCAGATGGCGCCGGAGGCGCGGGTGGTGACCGCTCGCGACGGCTATCTCGCCCTGGTCCTGCCGGAAGAGATCGCGCTGCGCTTCTACTACTACCCCTACCCGCTGATCGAGCCACTGGACGGCGAGAGTCTGGCCGTCGCATCGGCGGTCGACCTCGGCCTGATGAAGCTCGGGGCGGTCATCAGCCGCGGGAGCCGCCGCGACTTCGTCGATCTCTATCTGCTCTGCCGCGAGCTGCCGCTCGAGGAGCTGCTCGAGCGCGCGCCGGAGAAGTTCGGCCACGTCGGCGATTTCGCCCTGCAGGCGATGAAGGGACTTGCCGACACCGCCGCCGCGGCCGGCGAGCCGATGCCGGCGCTCGACCGGCCGCTCGCCTGGGACGAGATCGAGCGCTGGATCACGAACGCGGTCGAGACCTCCGGCCGGGAGCTGCTGCCGACGCCATGAACGACCTGCTGATCGAGAATCTCGCCGAGATCGCGACCCCTCTGGGCGCGACGCCGCGGCGCGGCGCCGACCAGGCCGCCGTCCTCCGTCTGCGCGCCGACGCCGACGGCGCCGACGGCTCCGGCGTCGAGATCCTCTGCCGCGACGGCCGCCTCGCCTTCGTCGGTCCGGCCTCCGAGCGCGAGCGCCTCTGGGGGGAGCTCGCCGGCGTGCCGCGCCTCGACGGCGGCGGCGGCACCGCGGTGCCCGGCTTCGTCGACGGCCACACCCATCTGCCTTGGGCGGGCTCGCGGGAGAACGAATTCGTCCAGCGGCTGGCAGGAAGGTCGTACCAGGAGATCGCCGCCGCCGGCGGCGGCATTCTGTCGACCGTGCGTGCCACCCGGGCGGCCGACGCCCCGGCGCTCGTCGACCTCGCCCTCGGGCGCCTGCGCTGGATGCTCTCCTGCGGCACGACCACGGCCGAGGCGAAGAGCGGCTACGGCCTGTCCCTGGGCGACGAGCTCAAGCAGCTCGAGGCGATCCGGGCCGCCGCCGCACTCCAGCCGGTCGAGCTGGTGCCGACGCTGCTCGCCGCGCACGAGGTTCCCGGCGAGTATCGCAGCCGTCGCGGCGCCTATCTCGACCTGGTCTGCGAGGAGATCGTGCCGGCGGCAGCCGAGCGCGGTCTGGCGCGCTTCTGCGACGTCTTCTGCGAGCAGGGGGTCTTCTCGGCGGCCGAATCGCGTCGGGTGCTCGAGGCCGGGCGCCGGCACGGTCTCCTCCCCCGGCTGCACGCCGACGAGTTCGCCGATTCGGGAGGCGCCGAGCTCGCCGCCGAGCTGGGGGCGCTCTCCGCCGACCACCTGATGGCGGTCTCCCCGTCCGGAGTCGAGGCGCTGGCGGCCGCCGGCGTGACCGCGCTGCTGCTGCCCGGGACCAGCTTCTTCCTCGCCAAGCGCATCTACGCTCCGGCGCGGCGCCTGATCGAAGCCGGCGTCCCGGTCGCCCTCGGAACCGACTGCAATCCGGGCTCCTCCTACACCGAGTCGCTGCCGACGATCGCGCAGCTCGCGGTCTTCGAGCTCGGAATGACGATCGCCGAAGCACTCACCGCCGTGACCCTCAATCCCGCCTGCACTCTCGGGCTGGGGGCGGAGATCGGTTCGCTCGAGGCGGGCAAGCGGGCCGACGTGGTGCTGCTCGATGCCCCGAATCTCCTCCATCTTGCTTATCATTACGGCGTCAACCCGGTCCGCTCGGTCGTCAAGGCGGGACGGGAGGTCTATCGCGCCGGCAATCTCGCCGCCGCCGCCCAACCGGCACCACCGCTTCCCCAGGGGAACTGAACATGAGCCTGTCGCTGTGCAACACCCTGGCCGGCTTCGCCGGCCTCGCCCTCTGCGCCCTGCCGCTCGCCGGCCTCGCCTTCGCCGGCAACGCCGCCGCCCCCGAAGGGGAGTGGAAGAAGAACGCCTCGGGTCTCGAGGTCCAGGAGATCCTGGTCGGCGCCGGGGCCGAGGCCAAGGCCGGGATGACGGTCGATGTGCACTACACCGGCTGGCTCCTCGACGGCACCAAGTTCGACTCGAGCGTCGATCGCGGCAAGCCGTTCTCCTTCCACCTCGGCGCCGGCGAGGTCATCCGGGGCTGGGACGAAGGGGTCGCCGGCATGAAGGTGGGCGGCAAGCGCAAGCTCCGCATCCCCGCCGAGCTGGGCTACGGCGCCCGCGGCGCCGGGGGAGTGATTCCCGGCAACGCCACCCTGATCTTCGACGTCGAGCTGCTGGGCGTGCGCTAGCCGGCCGATGATTTCCCCGGCTCCGGCCATCGCAGGGGAATGCCCGGGGCCTTCCGGGCTGTTTGGAGGGAGCAGATGAGCATCTCCATCTTCGGTCGCGGTGGCAGGCAGCGCCTCGCCGGCAGGCACCACGCGCCGCATCCGGGGCACCTGGGGAGAGCGGGAGGGCCGCGCGCGGCGGGAGGGGACGACATCCTGCGCCTGATGTCGCTCAACATCGCGCACGCGCGGCGCAAGGCGCAGCACCAGAGCCTGCTCAAGGATTCGACGATCCGGCGCAACCTCGAGCTCATCGCCCACGTGCTGGAGCGCGAGCGGCCGCACGTCGTCGCGCTGCAGGAAGCCGACGGGCCGTCGTTCTGGAGCGGCGGCTTCGACCACGTCGCCGCGCTCGCCGGCCTCGCGGGTTTCCCGCACGCCTTTCGCGGCGAACACAACCGGGAGATCCTCTCGCGGCTCGATCTCTCGTACGGCACGGCGCTGCTCTCGCAGCTGCCGCTCGAGGCGACCCACTCGCACGCCTTCGTGCAGAACTGGCGAGATACCAAGGGGTTCGTCGCCGCGACGGTGGCCCCTGACGCCCTCGCCGGCGAGCCGGTCGACGTGGTTTCGATCCACCTTGATTTCCTCGCCGAGCGCGTGCGGCGCCGCCAGGTCGAACAGCTCGTCGAGCGCTTCCGCGGGCACCAGGGCCACCTGGTGGTCATGGGCGATTTCAACTGCGCCTGGAGCGAACGCCGGCGGAGCCTCGACCTGCTGCTGCACGAGCTCAAGCTGCGGCCGTGTCGCGAAGCCGGAGCGGCCACGTATCCGGCCTGGCGACCGCTGGTGCGGCTGGACTGGATTCTGGTCTCGGAAGGACTCGAGTTCGCCGCCTACCAGACCCTCGACGACCGGGTTTCGGATCACCTGGGAATCCTCGCGGAGGTGCGGCGCCGCAGCGCGCTCGCTCACCCGCGCGAGCGGGTGGCGGTTCAGACCAGACGCTTGCCGAGCGTGTCGCTGGCGTAGAGCACGAGCGCGCAACCGACCGGGAAGAGGAGCTCGTTGACGCTCCGCGCCACGACCGTGGCGGCCGACAGCTGCGGCAGAGCCTGAAACGTCAGCGCCAGCAGCGGACCACCGAACAGCAGTCCGCAGGCGAACCCGACGCCGGCATGCGCCGCGACGCCGCCCCAGGCCTGCTTGGCGATCCAGCCCAGCACCAGGCCGAGAACGGCGTACTGCACCCCCTTGATACCGGCGACCAGGATCGGCGACGGGCCCGGAGCCGCCGCCGCCACCAGGCCGAGCGCCTGGGAGGCCCCCTTGTGCAGTCCGCGCGCGATGGCGAAGCCGGCGGGAGCGGCGAGCAGGCCCGCCAGCCCCATCATGACGCCGGTCGACTTCGCCGCCGTGCGCGCCACCGCGAGCGCGACGCAGACGATGAACGACCACGAGACCTTCTGCACCAGGTCGGCGGTGAACGGCTTCGCCGCCAGCGCGCCGCCCGACAGCGCGAACGAAAGCAGGATCAGACCTTCGATGGCGAAGCCGAGCGCCACCGCCAGCCAGGCCCCTTTGAGGATGGTCTGCTGCGGCGGCACGATCGGATTCCCGGTCGCGCCCGGCGGCGCCGGACGCGGCGGAGCGGGGGGTGGAAGCGGTTCGGCGGACATTCCGTGGCGGCGAACCTTATCGCATTCGCGAGCGCCTCCGGCAACCGCCAGGTCAGTGGATCTTGCGTCCGCCGCCGGGGTCGGCCGCCTCGGGGATCGGACCGAACGCCTCTTCGTAACGCGCGAGATTCTGCGCCAGTGCCTGGACGATGCGTTTGAGATGCCCCGGGCTGGTGACGATGCGCGCCGTGACCATGCCCTGCGGCGGCACCAGGTTGACGAAATCGAGGATGAACTCCTCGCGCGTGTGGGTGATACGCAGCAGGTTCGAGTAGCGCCCCTTCAGCTCCTCGTCGCCGATCTTGATGTTCAGGTTCTGCGCTCCGGCATCGACTTCACTCATGACGACTCCTTTGAAAGCTCACCGTTCCCGAAGCGCCCGCGAAGCGCCAGCGGTGCTCCGGCAGGTAGACCCCGGCGCCGCCCGCAGTGCTGGTCACCGAGAAGGCGAGGAGCTTGCGGCGATAGTCGTAGGGCGCTCCGTCCTGGGCATGAACGGCGACGTCCACCAGGTACTCTCCCGGCGCCAGGCGCAGGCTCGGGCACTCGAGCGCCACCTTCGCGCGTCCGGCGAAGCGCTCGCTGGCCAGACCGTCGATGTCGGTATTGGTTCCCCAGACCTCGACGCCGCGCGGCGAGAACAGGCCGACGCCGAAGACGAAATCCTCGAGCGGTCGAGCGGCCTCGGCTTCGAGCTCGAAGGTCACCGCCTCGCCGCTCTCGAAGTGGTAGCGCTCCGCGCCGCCGGCGTCGAGGAGCCGGACGCCGACGATCTCGGCGGCGCCGGAACCCCAGCGCAGCACCTCGCCGGTTTCGCCCTCCGCGACGACCGCGGCGTGCACGCCCTCCTCCTCGCGTTCGCGCTCTTCCTTCGCCTCGCGATGGGCGCGGCTCTCGTCTTCGGCGACATCCTGGCGGTAGCCGTCGACCACCCGCCGCGGATCGCCGAGCAGGCGCACCCGCCCCTCGTCCAGCCACAGGACGCGCGAACAGAGATCCTCGACCAGGCCGAGCGCGTGACTGACGAAAATCACCGTCCGGCCGGTCGCCAGGAGCTCCTCGATGCGGCGCAGGCAGCGGTGCGCGAACGCCTCGTCGCCCACCGCCAGGACTTCGTCGACGAGCAGGATCTCGGGGTCGGTGTGGATCGCCACCGCGAACCCCAAGCGCACGTACATGCCCGAGGAGTAGTTCTTGACCGGCTCCTCGAGGAAGTCCGCGAGGCCGGAGAACTCGACGATGCGCTCGTAGCGGGCGGCGATCTCGCGCTTGGACAGACCGAGCACGGCGCCGTTGATGAAGATGTTCTCGCGCCCCGAGATCTCGGGATGAAAGCCGGCGCCGAGCTCGATCAACGCGGCGACGCGGCCCGAGGTCTCGAGCGTGCCGGTCGTCGGCTTGAGGATGCCGGCGATCATCTTGAGCAGGGTCGACTTGCCCGAGCCGTTGCCGCCGACGATGCCGAACGCCTCGCCGCGCGCGATCTCGAACGAGACGTCCTCGACCGCGGCGATGGTCTCGTCGCCGGCCAGGGCCTCGGCCCCGCGGCGGCCCAGGAGAGCGCTCTTCAGCGTGCGCAGCTGGAAGCCGCGCGCGGTCCGGCGATAGCGCTTGCCGACGTGCTGCGCCCGCACCGCCCAGGTCACAGCGCCTCCACCAGGGTCTCGCGCAGGCGGCCGAAGATCCAGCAACCGATGAGCCAGGCGACGATCGCCACGGCGGCCATCTCCAGCCACAACGCGAGCGGCGGGAAGCGCCCGGCGAAGAGCGCCTCCTGATAGGCGAGGGTGAACGGCGTCGCCGGGTTGAGCCGCACCAGCCGGCGGAGCACCGGGATCGAGACCGCCGTCAGCGGAAAGAGCACCGGCGTCAGGAAGAAGAGCAGCGTCAGCGCGCTGGTCAGCAGGTCCTTGACGTCCTTGAAGTGGGCGTGAAGCGCCGCCAGGGCGAGCGCCATGCCGGCGATGAACGGCAGCTCGAGGACGACGATCGCCGGCAGCGCCAGAACCCCCCAGCCGCCGACAGCGAACCCCTGATAGCGGGCGAGGGCGACGCCGGCGGCGAGCACCGGCATGGCGAGCAGCAGATGGACGAGATTCGCCAGCACCGGCACGATCGGCAGGAGCTCGGCCGGGAAGACGGCGCGCCGGATGAGGCCGGCGGAGGCGACCAGCGAGGTCGTGCCCTCGACCAGGGCGGTCGACAGCCAGATCCACGGAAACAGGCCGCAGACCAGGAAGAGGGCGTACGGGTCGGCGCCGGCGCTGCGCGGCTGGAAGACGACGCTGAAGACGAAGGTGTAGACCGCGAGCAACAGCAGCGGCTGGACGAGCGACCAGAAGAAGCCCAGGATCGAGCCGCGGTAGCGCGCCTTGAGCTCCCGCAGGGTGAGCGCGGCGAGCAGGCCGCGATGGCGGAAAACCCGGCTGGCGATGTCGATCGAAGAGGTCAAGTAGACTGTTTCCCGTGTCCGTGACCCGCAAGCTTACCGTGCGCTGCCCCGAGTGCGGGGTCGAGATGGTGGTGGACGCCGCCACCGGCACGATCCTCGCGCACAAGAAACCGAAGGAACCGCTCGCCGGCGGCCACGATTTCGACAAGCTCCTGGCCGGTCTCGACGCCGGCAAGGCGCGCGCCGAGGAGCTCTTCGAGCGCGAGAAGGCGGCCTTCGGCGACCGCGAGCGCCTGCTCGGCGAGAAGTTCGACGAGGCGCTGAAACGGGCGCGCGAAGACCCCGACAGCGGTCCGCCGAAGCGCCCGTTCGACCTGGACTAGAGCGGGAAGCTCAGGTTGTAGGCGAAGCGACCGCGCTGCACGACGAGCAGCAGGCCGCCGCGATCGAAGCCGCGCAACACTTCGCGCCCGAGCGCCTCGCCATCGGCCACTTCGTTGCCATTCGCCCCCAGCACGACGTCGCCCGGCTCGAGACCGCGCTCGTCGGCGGCCGAGCCGCGCGCGACACTCGCCACCACCAGGCGGCCACGCTGCACGTCGACGCGGAGACCGACCGAGCTCTCGAGCAGCCGCAGGCCCATGCCCTGCGGCGGGCGGATCGCCGCCACCGCGAACTTCACCGTCTCCTTGCCGCGGCGGAGCTCGAGCAGGAGCGGCGTGCCGGGCGGCACGGAGTAGTACGCGGTCGACAGGTCCTCGCGCGCGGCGACCGGGCGGCCGTCCACGGCGGTGACGATGTCGCCGGACAGCACACCGGCGCGGGCTGCCGGCGAACCGTCGTCGGCCCGCTCGACCAGCACGCCGTGCGCGACCGGATACCCCTCCCGCGCGGCGAGCTCGGGGTCGATCGTCATCAGGCGCATGCCGAGCCAGAGCGGCTGCAGCTCGCCGAAGCGCAGCAGATCGTCGACCACGCGCTGCGCGCGGTCGGCCGGGATGGCGAAGCCGATTCCCGAAGCCCCCTGGATGATCGCCGTGTTGATGCCGATCACCTGGCCGTCGAGGTTGACCAGCGGACCACCGGAGTTGCCCGGGTTGATCGAGGCGTCGGTCTGCAGGAAGTCGGTGAACAGCGCCCTCCGGCCGCCGCCACCGACCGCGCGCCCCCTTGCGGACAGCACGCCGGTGGTCACCGTATTGGAGAGTCCGAACGGGTTGCCCATCGCCACCACGGTCTCGCCCATCAGCAGGTTGGCGCTCTTGCCGAGCGGCGTCGCCGGCAGACCCTTGACCGCCACCTTGAGCACCGCGAGGTCGGCGTCGCGGTCGGAGCCCAGCACGGTCGCCTCGAGCTCGCGGCCGTCGAGCGTCGTCACCAGGATCTTCGACGCCCCCTCGATGACGTGCTCGTTGGTGACCACCAGCCCCGAGGCGTCGACGATGAGCCCCGAACCCAGGGACTGGCTCTTCCTCTGCCGGCTGCCGCCGAAGAAGTTGCCGAAGAACGGGTCGACCTCTCGGACGATCGATTCTGCCGAGATGTTGACCACCGATGGCGAAACCCGCTCGACGACGGAGACGACCGGCGTGCGGCGCGGCGAGGTGGACTGGGCGAGGAGAGCCGCCGGCAGGCCGGCGGCGAGGGCGACGAGAGCGAAGGGCGGGAGGATGCGTCCTTTTTTCATGGCAGGACCTTTCTAGCACGCCGGATGCCCGGTCGAATCGGCGCGCCGCCGCCCCCTCGCAGGGGCGCCCGCCGCCCCTCACGAAGGTGAGGCCCCCTTCCTCACCCGCGCCGCTGCCGCGCCGCGACCGCCGCCGTCAGACTTCTTCCAACCTGAAGAGGAGAGCGACCATGGCCCGATCCCAGAGCCTCGACGAAACGCAGGTAACGCCCGACTCGACTCCGCCGGAGGTGCTCCTGTCGCGCGCCCAGCAGAGCCGCGCGGCCGGCGACCTCGACACCGCCCGCCGGCTCGCCGAAGCGGCGCTCGACCAGAGCCTCCGCGCCTACGGCGAACGCCACCCCGCCCTGGTGCCGTTCCTCCTCGTCTACGCCGGCCTCCTCAACCAATGCCAGAACTGGGCTGCCGGCAAGCCGTTCTACGAACGCGCGCAGCATCTGCGCGGCTCGATCGCGCCGCTGCGCTGAAGCGGCCGGCGAGCCGGTACCCTGCCACGCCGAGAGCGGTCCGCCTCCTTGTGCGCCGGGTGCAAGTGGCGGACAATGAGCGGGAAAGAGCCGCGACGACCCTGCCGGGAAAGGACTGGCCCCTGAGAACGCTCCGCAGCCGCTCGCAGGGCCCGGCGATCCAGTTCGCCCTGGCGCTGCTGCCGTTCACCCTCCTGTTCGCCGCGCCTCTCGCGGCGCAGCCGCTGACCGACTTCCACCTGCGGTGGGTGTGGACCGTCGGCGGCTACGACGTCGGCGGCGCCGGCCTCGAGGTCGTCGATCTCGACGGCGACGGGCGCTCCGAGATCCTCGCCACCGGCGACGCCTCGGAGACCACCGGTTACTGGTACACGCTGGAGCGCCGCGGCAGCGCGCTCGTCCAGACCTGGAGCTCTCTGCCCTTCGCAGACGGCATGCTCGCGGTCGACGTCGGCCAGGAGAGCGGCCGCGCCCGCGTCGTCGTCGCCGGGGCGAGCTCCATCCGGGTCTTCGATGGCGCCACCCGCCGCGAGCTCGCCGCCTTCCCGACCTGGACCCCCAACACCCGCGCGGCGGCGGCAGCGGATCTCGACGGTGACGGCACGCTCGACCTGGCCGTCTGCGACTACGCCAACCTCTACGTCTTCGAGCTCCTGACCGGCACGGCGCGGGTGAAGTACGGCTTCGGCTGCAGCGAGGTGAAGTTCGGGCAGACCGACGGCGATCCGCAGCTCGAGATCGTCCTGGCCGGCAATACGGCCGGCGGTTTCGTGCTCGACAGCGCCTCGCTGACGGTCGACTGGGCCGACGTGCGCGGCTTCGGTTCGCACGTTGCGCTAGGCGATTTCGACGCCGACGGCCGCGACGAAGTGGCTTCGCTCTACCCGGGCGGCGACGGCGGCGTGCGCGTGCAGGATCCGGAGACCGGCGCCCTCCTCTGGGAGCAGTCCACGCTCACGGTCGTCGCCCTGGCAGCGGCGAACATCGACGACGAACCGGGCGCCGAGCTGGTCTACGCCCTGGGCCCGTGGGCGCCGCTCTACGTCGTCGACGGCGCCACCTCGGCCGAGCTGCGGATCATCACCAATTCCGGCGATAACGCCGGCGCCCTGGCGATCGGCGACGTCGACGACGACGGCGTCGCCGACATCCTGTGGAGCTCGACGGTCAACGCCTGGTTCGGCGAGGTCATCCGTCTCGCGCGCAGCGACGCGTCGGCCTACGAAGCGAGCTCGGTCGAATGGGGAGGGCTCTTCCCCGGCCTCGCCGCGGGGGACTTCAAGGGCGACGGCAGCCGGGAGGTGGCGACCGTCACGGCGTCGAGCGACTACTACCATGGCGGCATCGCCCTGGCTCTCGCGCTCGCCGACGGCAGCCTCCTGCGCTCCGCTCCGCAGCCGTTCCCGGAGGGGAACTACCAGTTCGCCACGAGCTTCAGCTCGGGCCAGCTCGACGGCGATGCGGCGCTCGAGATCTGCCTCGGCGGCGATCACCGGATCGGCTGCTTCGACGGCGCGACCTTCGCCACGCAGTGGAGTCTCACCCTGCAGGAGTACATCCGGGCGCTGCACGTCGGCGAGATCGACGGCGACCCTCTCCCGGAGCTCCTCGTCGGAACGGACTTTCACTATGTCTATGACTTCGACGGCGAGAGCGGCTGGCTGCACTGGCGAACGCCCGGTCTCGGGCCCCCGGCGAATTTCCCCGCCAACCGAATCGCGCTCGCCAACGTCGAGGGGGATAGTCAGCGCGAGCTGATCGCCGGCTCCGCGAACTGGGGCGACGAAGTGATCACCAGCCATTTCGGCTCCAGCGGGCTGCTCGTAGCGGGACCGCATGCCATCCCGTTCAATGCCCTGAAGGCGCTCCCGGGCACCGGTCCGCCCGAGATCCTGCTGCTGGCAAACGAAGACGGCGCCATCGTGCCCTACGATCCGGTGACCGGCCTGGCCGGCCCGCCGGTCGCCACCTTCCCGTCGGCGGTGTACGCATTCGCTCTCGCTGACTTCAATCGCGACGGCATCTCCGACTTCGCTGCCGCGACCGAAGGCCACATCCGGGTGCACGACGGACAGACCGGCCTCGCGCTCTGGGTGAGTCCGTACCTCGTGCTCGATCCCGACGCCGGCGAGTCGCTGCTCGCCGGCGACTTCGACGGCGACTCGGTGACCGACATTCTGGTCGCCACGACGAGCGGAATCGTGCGCTTCGAGGCCCCGCTGCTCGTCCTCTTCGCCGACGGCTTCGAATCCGGCGACACCTCGAACTGGTGACCGCCACGCATGCGAGCTGATGCCCCGATGCCGACGCCAGGGTACCTCCGCACCAGGTTGTGCCGCCTCCTGGCCACCTTCGCCGTGCTGCTCGCGGCGGCGCCGAGCGCGGCGCTCCCGGTGGAGAGCGAGCTGCGCCTCGACTGGGTGTGGTCGGTCGGCGGAGACTGGGTCGGCGCCGCCGGCCTCGAGCTGATCGATCTCGACGGTGACGGCCAGGACGAAATCCTCGCCTCGGCGAACAGCTCCCAGGCCGGCGGCTACTGGTACGAGCTGCGCCGCGAAGGCGACGGACTCGTCCAGACGTGGAGCTCGCTGCCGCGCGAGGACGGCCTGATCGACCTTGCCGTGGTCCACGACGGCGCGGAGCTCCGTGTCGTCGCCGTCGGCGCCTCCACCATCACCGTCTACGACGCGCGCACCAAGAGCCAGCTCGCCCTCTTCCCGACCCTCTCGGCCAACAACCAGGCGGCGGCCGTCGGCGACGTCGATGACGACGGCACCCTCGATGCAGTCGTCTGCGCCGACACCGACCTCTACGTCTACGAGCTCCTCACCGGGAGTGCGCGGGTCAAGCCCGGCTTCGGCTGCCGCGATCTCGCGATCGGCCAGACCGACGGCGATCCGCAGCGCGAGATCGCCGTGGCCGCCCGCTCCGGCGGCGGCTTCGTGCTCGACGGCTCGACCCTCGAGATCGACTGGGCCGACGTGCGCGGATTCGGCGAGCATCTCTGCCTGGGAGACCTCGACGGCGACGGTCACGACGAGCTGGTCGCCCAGGGGGACACCCTCTCCGGCCTGCGCGCCCAGGATCCCGAATCCGGGGCGCTGCTCTGGGAGTCGGGGGAAGGCCGCGTCTCCGCGCTGCTGGCGGCAGAGCTCGACGGGCAGCCCGGCGAGGAACTGCTGTGGAGCGATCAGAACGGCTGGGACGGGCTTCATGTCGCCGCCGGCATGACCGGTCTCGAGCTTCATAGCATCGCCCTCGCCGGCTGGGGACCGGTCGCAATCGCCGTCGGCGATACCGACGGCGACGGAGTGCGGGAGGTCGCCTGGGGCACAGGAGGAGAGTCCCGACTGTTCGTCGCACCCCACACCGCGGATGCCTTCGAGCTCCGGACCGAGGACTGGAGCGGGCCCTTCCACGGCGTGGCGGCCGGCGACTTCTCGGGCACCGGCAGCCGCGAGATCGCGACCGCCTCCGAGGGCAGCGACTGGTACTACGGCGGCGGCGTGGCCCTCGTGCTCGCGGCAGATACCGGACGCCTGCTGCGCTCGGCGCCGCAGGAGGCACCCACTCTCTTCGGACGCACGGTGTGGGACTTCGCCGCCGCGCAACTCGACACCGATGCCGCGCTCGAGCTCTGCCTCGCCGGCGGAACGACGCTTGCCTGCTTCGACGGCGCCACCTTCGCCCAGCAGTGGCGCCTGCAGCTGCAGAACGATGTCGCCGCGCTGCGTTTCGGCGAGCTCGACGGCGACGCTTCTCCCGAGCTGCTGGTCGGCAGCTGGGGAGCTTTCGTCCATGCGTTCGAAGGCGACAGCGGCTGGCTGAAGTGGCGAACGCCCGACCTCGGACTTTCGGGTCTCTTCTTCGACCGTCTCCGCGTCGCCGACCTCGCAGGAGACTCCCAGCCGGAAGTGCTCGCCGGCACAACGCGGTCGGACGCCGGCCGGCTGGCGACCTTCTCCGCCGCCACCGGGGCGCTCGTTGCGGGCCCCTGGGAGCTCTCGCTGAGCGCGCTCGAGACGTTGCCGGCGAACGGCCCCGCGCCGAGCGTCTTGCTGGGCCACTACGACGGCACGATCGCCACGGTGGACCCGTTCACCGGCACCGGCGGCTCGGCGATCACCACTTTGCCGGACGCCGTCTTGGCCTTCGGCTTCGCCGACTTCGATCGCGACGGCACGCTGGACATCGCCGTGCGGCTGGAGGATCGATTCGCCATCGTGGACGGGGAGACCGGCCTGACGCTCTACACGAGTCCCTATCTCGGACACTCCTACGACGACGCGGAGTCCTTCCTGGTCGGTGATCTCGACAGCGACCCGGCCCTCGAGGTGCTCGTCGCGACCGAGTTCGGACTCGCCATGTTCGAGGCGCCACTTCTCACCCTCTTCGCCGACGGCTTCGAAAGCGGCGATACGACCCACTGGTGACCCCGACTGTGAGGAGACGAAACCGCATGGGTGCAAGCAGAGGATCGCTCTCGCGCAGCGGGCTCCTGCTCGCCGCCGCCCTCCTTGGGCTCGTCGCCGGGACACCCGGTGTCGCTACCGCTCGCGTCGGCGACGGCGGCGGAACCGCCTTCGGTATCCGCTGGGCCTGGTCAGTCGCCGGCGACGCCATCGGCTACAAGGGGCTCGAGGTGGTCGACCTGAACGGCGACGACCGGCCGGAGATCCTGGCCGCGGCGGACCCCTGGGCCAGCGGCGGATACTGGTACGTCCTCGAACGGCAGGGAGACGACCTCGTGCAGATCTACAGCTCGCTACCGCGCGCGGACGGCGTCATGGGCCTCGCGGCGGGCGCGACGAACGGCCGGGTCAGCATCGTGGTCGTCGGCAGTTCGTCGCTCTCGGTCTACGATGGCGCGTCGCGCCGCGAGATGGCCTCCTTCCCCACCGCCTCCACCGACCAGAGGGCGCTCGCCGTCGCCGACATCGACGGCGACGGAATCCTCGACGCAGTGGTCTGCGACGGCTCGAACCTCTACGTCTACGAGCTTCTGCTCGGCAGCGTGCGCACCAAGTTCGGCTTTGGCTGCACCGATATCGCGATCGGCCAGACCGACGCGGATCCGCAGCTCGAGATCGCCCTCGCCGGCAACGCTTCGGGCGGTTTCGTGCTCGACGGCCTATCGCTCCTGGTCGACTGGGCCGACCTGCGCGGTTTCGGCTACATCCTCTGCCTCGGCGACTTCGACGCCGACGGACGCGACGAGGTCGCCTCCCAGGCCGTGGACACCGGGGGCATGCGGATCCAGGATCCGGAGACCGGCGCGCTGTTGTGGGAGGAGCTCTCCGGCGAGGTCTCCGCGCTGGCGGCGGCGAACCTCGACGCCGAGGCCGGCAGCGAGCTCCTGTGGGGCGAGGGGCAGTGGGGCACGATTCACCTGCTCGACGGCGCCACGCCTGCGGAGCTCCGCGCGATCGCCAATCCGGATAGCGGCGTGACGGCGATCGCCGTCGGCGACACGAACGCCGACGGAATCGCCGATGTCCTCTGGGGCGCCGGTTGGACGTCGTCCGGCCCCGACCACCTGTACGTGGCGAGCAGCGACGCGACGGCGTTCGCGGCGCGCACGGAGGACCTGCGGGCGCCGTTCCCGGGGCTCGCAGTGGGTGATTTCGGCGGCAACGGCGGTCTCGAGGTGGCGACCGCCTCCTCGGCGAGCAACTCCTTCTACTCCGGGGGAGTTGCGCTGGTGTTGTCCTTCGCCAACGGGCGCCTGCAGCGCTCGGCGCCGGGGGGTTGGCCGGTACCGTTCGCGGGGCGCGTCGACGCCATGGTCTCGGGGCAATTGGACAGCGATCCGCAGCTCGAGCTCTGTCTCGCCGGCGATCGCTGGCTCGGCTGCTACGACGGCGCCGATCTCACCGAGCAGTGGCTGGTCGCGCTCGCCGACGACGCCTACACCGTGCAGCGCGGCGAGCTCGACGGTGATCCCTACCCCGAGCTGGCGGTGGGCACGGAGACCAACTTCGTCTATGCCTTCGAAGGCGAGACCGGCTGGCTCAAGTGGCGCACGCCGTCGCCGCCTCTCAGTTACCCGCCGCTCGATCGCATCCGGCTCCTCGACCTCACGGGTGACGCCCGCCAGGAGGTCGTCGCCAGCGCCGCGCGCGGCGGGGGCACGGCGTTGACGACGTTCGACGGCGATTCCGGCCTGCTGGTGGCGGGACCGTGGAGCACGGATGTGCTCTCGCTGCATGTCTTGCCGGCGGCGGCGGCGCCCGAGAGCCTGCTCGTCGGGCAGAACGCCGGCGGCGTCGTCGAGTACGATCCGCTGACCGGAAACGTGGGGACGATGCTCGCCGTCTTTCAGCAGGGCATCGCCAATTTCGGCCTGGCCGACTTCAACCGTGACGGCACGCTCGACATCGCCTCGCTGCTCGAGGATCATTTCGAAGTTCAGGACGGCGAGACCGGCGCGACGCTCTACGTCAGCCCCTACCTCGGCTATCTCGTCGGCGCCTCCGAGGCCTTCCAGGTGGGCGACTTCGACGGCAACGGCGTACCCGAGATCCTCACCCCGACCGGCGCCGGCCTGGCGCTCTTCCAGGGACCCCTGTTCGCGCTCTTCGCCGACGGCTTCGAATCGGGGGACACGTCGAACTGGTAGCAGGTCCCACGCGAGTCCCGCGCGCCTCACTCGACCCGTGGGTGGGTGCTTTCGCTCGCCGCCAACAACACCACCATCTCCGCGTAGCCCTTGTCGGAAGCGAGCTTGACGAGGGTCTCGCGGTCGCGGTCGAGGTCGGCGCCGGCGGCGATCAACTGGCGGGCGTTCTCCAGGCGGTTTTCGAGGACGGCGTGCATCAGGGCGGTGAAGCCGCTCGAGGTACGGAGCTTCGGATTGGCGCCGGCGGCGAGGAGGGCGGCAACGGCTTGCGGATTCTCCTTGCCGGCGGCGAGCATCAGCGCGGTCATCGCCGCCCGGTCGGCGCGCGCGTCGACCGG
>CAZQTL010000046.1:19434-21742 GCA_964595975.1 uncultured Thermoanaerobaculia bacterium
CGGCGGCGAGCATCAGCGCGGTCATCGCCGCCCGGTCGGCGCGCGCGTCGACCGGAGCGCCGGCCGCCAGCACCCGTTCGATCGCCACGGCGTTGCCGGCCTCCGCGGCGATCGCCAGCGCGCTCATGCCGGAGGTGCCGACCCGGGTCAGGTCGGGCTGGGCTTCGAGCGCCGCCTCGATCTCTTCGGCGTCGCCGTCGCGCAGAACCTCCTCGAACGCCCGCGGCGGGGGGACGGTGCGCGCCTCGGCGTCGATCTCCGGCCCGCTCGCCGTTTCGCCGCGGACGATCGGGGCCGAGAACCAGGCCTCGAACGGCGTGCCTTCGCCCGACAGCACCAGGCGTCCCTCGAGTCGCGCTGCCGACTCGCCCTCGCGCACGAAGTGCGCCAGGCCGCGCAGCGAAATGCCGCGCGGCAGGCGGGGGTGGTGGAACCAGACCTCGATCTCGCCCGCCGCTTCGGGAATCCGCGCGACGATCGTCCGCGCCTCGTCGGCCGCGGCGAGCTCGTCGCGCCGCGCGGCGCTCGCGAGAGCCGCCTCCGGCAACGGGCGGTCCGAAAGCACGACCAGGAGCTCGCCACTCGCGCCGTCGCCGGACTCGCCCAGCACCCAGGCGTAGTGGAGATCGGTGCGCTCGCGCGCCACTTCGAGCCAGCCTTCGGCGGTGCCGCCCTCGCCCGCCGTGGGCGACGGACTCTCCTGGGCCAGGGCCGCGCCCGCAGCGAGCAACGCGAGGAGCGCCAGCGGAGCGCGGGATCGGCGCACGCTACTGCTTCGCGCCGGCGGCCTTGAGCATGGCGACGACGTCGTCCTGATCGCCGTTCTTCGCCATCTTGAGCGGCGTGTCGCCGTCCGGCGTCTTCTGGTTGACGTTCGCCTTGAGCTCGATCAGCAGCGCCACCATGTCGGGCTTGCCGGCGGTGATCGCGCTGGTGAGCGCGCTCTGACCGGTCTCCTTGGCGGCGTAGTTGACGTCGGCGCCGTAGCGCACCAGGAGCCGGATGAGGTCGCCGTTGCCGGCGAAAGCGGCGTACATCATCGGCTGGAGCGAGAGCCCCGGCAGTTCTGGCTTCGCCTTCGCCTTGAGGAGCATCTCGGTGAGCTCGAGGTTGCCGGCGGCGGCGGCGTTCGACAGTGCCGACTGCATGTACTTGTTGACTGAGTTCGGATCGGCCTTGGCCGTGAGCAGCAGTTCGACCATCGCGCTCTGATCCCGGCTGATCGCCGCCTCGAGGGCGGTCGACTTCTCGCCGTCCTGGGCGTTGACCTTGGCGCCGCGGGCGAGGAGGAGCCTGGCGATCTCCACTGTCCCCTCGCGCGCCGCCTTCATCAGCGGCGTCTCGGAGTTCTCGCCGTATTCGATCGGCGTGTCGGCGGCGAGCCCCGAGTCGAGCAGCGCCCGCACCTTGTCGAGATCGTCGTCCTCGATGGCGACGGCGAACTTCGCCCCGGCAGAGAGCTCCGACTCGGGAATCACTTCGATCTGCGCCGCCGCCGGGGCCAGAGCCCCCGCGACAGCGCCTGCCAACAGCAGGACCGGAACGAAACGCTGGCGGTGCATGGCAATTAGCCCTCCTGTTCAGACTACAACGGAGGGCGTGACGAAAAAGTGCCATCGCGGATGATCTTTCCGCGCTCTGGTTTCTTGGCTCGAGAATTCTTCTTTCTATCACACGTTTCTCGAACAGGTGCGTCGCGGGGCCTGCCGCGGCGCTGGCGCCACACCTCTCGTGTACCGTCGAACCCGACGGCCCAGATCGCGGACGGATGGTTCGAGTTTTCGTCCGCAGAATTCCAGCCAGGGAGACCCCGTGAGATCACTCGAGTACGCCCTCCTCCTCTCGCTTCTCTGCTCTGCATCTGTCGTCCTCGCAGCCGAGACCCCGAGCCTCGGTCGCGGTATTGCAGCTGACAAGCTCTACCAGTTCGGCGAGATCGACTCCGTCGACCTCCAGTCCGGGGCGCTCTCGGTCACCGTCCCCTTGGGTATCACCTACCCAGTCTCGGAGCATCTCTCTTACAGCTTTCGGCTAACAGGAACGTCGCGGGCGTGGGACTTCGATCCTGCCCAATCCGCCTACCTGGCCACGCCGAACCGCCTTTCCAACAGCGGCATCGGCTGGTCGCTGCACTTCGGCATGCTGCTTCAGCCCGAACACGAGGCAAACCCAGGAACTCGGTGGCGATACATCTCGCCGGACGGCGGCGAGCACGACTTCTGGGATACGTTGCACGCCGAAGAATTGAATACTGCGGATGGAGACACTGCGGCAAACCTGATCGAATACACTCGCGACTCGACCTATC
>CAZQTL010000047.1:0-15491 GCA_964595975.1 uncultured Thermoanaerobaculia bacterium
CGCGCTGCCGCCGATCGCCTGCGTCGAGGCGACGCGGGGGGCGCGTATCGCCGGCGCCAAGGGGGACGCCGCTGGCGCCCGGCGGCGGCTCGAGACGGCGATCGAGCTGCCCGGCTGTGAGCTCGCGGCGCTCTCCGGTCTGGTGGCGATGCTGCGCGACGACACCGGCGCGACGGCGCGCTTCGCCGAGCTGCGCGACCGGCTCGCTGGCCGCTTGCGCGACCCGGCGACGGAGATTCCGGCCGGCCTCCTCATCCAGCTCGCCGGCGCCGGCGGCGAGCGCGCCGGCGACCAGTCTCTCCTGGATGCCTTGCTGGCGCGGCGCGCCGCGATCGCGGCGAGCCCGGCTCCCGGAGGCGGTACCGTCGGTCAGGAGGAGCTCCTGCACGTCATCGCCGAGCTCGAGCTCCGCCTCGGCCGCGACGACGACGCGCGGGCGACCTTCGGGCGACTGCTCGAGGTCGTCCCGTCGGACGGCTTGCGCTGGCGCGTCCTGCTGCTCGACGTCGATCGCGAGCGCTGGGAGAAGGCCGAAGCCCTGCTCGTGCCGATGCTCGCCGACCCGCAGGCGCCGGAGATGCTGCGCTATCTGCACGCCACGGCGCTCGCCCATCTCGGCCGATTCGACGAGCTGATGCGGCTCCTCGACCAGCTGGCACCACCCCCTCCGGCGCCGGCGGCCGCCAGCCCCGACGCTCCCGCGGCGCCGGCCGAAGCGCTCGACCTGACGCCGGTGTCGAGCCCCATCGCCGACTTCGCCGGACTCCTGCTGCAAACCGCCTGGGCGATGCGCGACGCCGGCCGCGACGCCGACGCGGCGACGCTGTTCCGGCGAGCCCTCGTCTACGTCCCCGACAGCGCCGAGGCGCAGGGGGCCCTCCTCCACCTCTATGGCACGGCCGAGGAGCGCGCCGCCTCTGCCGCCGCCGCCGAGAGCCGGCGGACGCAGGAGACTGACCCGCAGCGGCTCTTCGAAGAGGGCAGCGACCTGCTGGGCGCCGGCGACGCCAAGGGGGCGCGGGAGCTCCTCGCCCGCGCCGCTCCGGACCTCGCCGGCAGCGCCTACGCCGAGCCCGCCTGGTACAACCTGGGCACTGCCAGCTTCAAGCTCGAGAGGTGGGCCGAGGCCGCCGACGCCTTTGCCAAGGCGCTGGCGGTGAATCCCGACCGTCCGGAGAGTCTGTGGAAGCGAGCCCTGGCGCTGCATCACCTCGAGCGCTGCGCCGAAGCGGTGACGCTCCTGCGCACCGTTCTCGAGCGCGATCCGGCGAAGCGCGACGCGCACTACTACCTCTCGGGCTGCTACGCCAAGCTCGGCGACGCCGCCGCAGCGGCGCGCGAGAGCGCGCTCTTCAACGCCAAGCCCTGATCTCCGGTTCCGCCGCGCCGCCGCGGCAGCAGCGGCGAACGCGCCTCAGAACTCCTTGACGTAGCGGCGGAAGTCGGCGTCGGCCGCATCGACCGCGCCGTATACGGCGCGAAAGGCCGCGAGCTGCGGATAGCCCTCGGCGAGGTAGAGCAGCAGCTGCGGGAAGCGGCTGGCGGCGCTCTCCGGGCTGCCGTCGCGCAGGTAGTGCACGAGCAGCCAGGAGGAGGCGTAGAAGAGCTTCGAGCGCTCGCCGTAGAAGATCTCGGGGGACGCATCGAGCAGTTCCTTGACGCCCAGGCCTTTGCCCTTGCGCAGCGCCGTGCGCGCCTCGTCGAGATTGAAGCCCGCTTCGGTGCGGAAGCCGGCGACGGCGCTGCCCTGAAAGGCGAACTTGTGCGCGAAGGTCTTGCCCGGCTGCAGCCGCCCCTTCTGCACCGCCGAGTTGCCGACGTACTCGGCGAAGCCCTCGCCGAGCCAGCGCGGCAGGGCGACGCCCGGGCGGAGGATGTGGCGGTCGAGGAAGGCGTGGGTCGCCTCGTGCAGCAGAATGTTCATGATCTCGTCGCTCGTCGGCTGCTCGAGGCTGAAGGCGATCACCCCGGTCCCCGAGTAGTAGCCCGAGGAGCCGTCGCCGAAAGGATAGTTGGCGACGAAAGCCTGGTACTGGCTGCGCGTGCGATAGACGAAGACGAGGAGCTTGTACGGCTCCGGCTGGAGCTCGACTCCGGGAAGCAGCTCGGCCGCGAGAACGTTGAAGATCGCCTCGAGATTTCCTCCGATGACCGAGGCGACGCGCGGATCGTCGGCGTCGGTGCGGACGATGAAGCGCGGCGTCGCGGCTTCGGTCTTCTTCTTGCTGTCGAGGAGCTCGAGCGCGGCGCGCCCCTCGGCCTCGAGCATCCCCCGGCGCATCGTCAACGGCAGGGCGAGAATCGCCGCGCGGCGCTCCTCGAAGTCGGCGCCGGGCATCGGCGCGAAGACGTGACTCCTCTCCTCGACCGCCGCCTTGACCGGGAAGCGCACCCGCCAGTCGAGCGTGCTCGCGACCGGCATGCCGTCCTTGGTCGCTGGCGCGAAGCGCCATTCGGAGAGCGTCTCCACGACCTCCTTGCGGAAGAAGGCGTCGAAGTCGCTCGCCGGCGTGATCGACCGCACATCGACCGCCGACACCCGCCCGCGCTCGTCGATCGCCAGCCGCACCGCGACTTCGGGCGAAAGCCCACTGCCCGCCGCCTCGTCCGGCACCATGAGCTGCGGCGTCCGGATCGCGAACGGCCCCTCGGCAAGAGCAGCGCCGGAGGCCGCGACGACCAGAGCCAACGAGACCCGGAGGAGGTGGCGGTGGAGGCTCATGGGCGGATCTTAGCCTGCCCCCGCCCGACCGCGCCGCCTCACCCCGGACCTCACTCCGCCGGGCGGACGACGCTCACGGTTGCGCCGGCGCTGGTGCCGATCTGGCTGCCGTCGTACATCATCTCGGCCTTGGCGGGCGGCTGGATGAAGTCGCCCTGCACCTGGGCGCGGGTGCGGAAGTAGAAGTCGTAGGTCCCCTTCGGCAGCTCGTTGAAGTAGAAGGCGACCTGGTCGTCGAGGTAGGCGGCGTAGGTCGGCGTCAGCGTCAGGGTACCCGCCGGCTTCGCCTCCGGCGGCGCGGTCTCGAGGCGCGGGTTGAGCGGTTCCATGCCGGCGGCGAGCGGCACGACGACGGCGATGAAGTTGCGGTTCGCCGGATTCACCACCTGCACGTGCTCCTCCACCACGTCGCCGACGGTCAACGAAACCGTCGCGCCCGGTGTCTCGAGCGCGAGGCGCTCCGGCGGCGTGCCCGAGACGGCGCCGAGGCGATAGACGAGCTGCTCGCGCGTCACCACGAAGCCGTCGCGCCGCGCCGCCGCCTGCGAGCCGGGAGCCGCCGGCAGGTAGCTCAGTTCGGCGCGCGCGGCCACCGGCTCCGCACTCGCGCCCGAGAGAGTCAGCGACGCCGGCCCGCCGTCGTTGCTCTGCCAGAACGCGGTCGGCGAGCCCGCGCCCAGAGCGAGCGGCACGGAATCCCCCTGCGACGACACGGTCAACGACGCCGCCGCCGCCTCCACCCTTCCTTTACCGAGCATTTCCGAAAGCGCCAGGATCGCCGACGCATTCGCGTTCGTCGAGCCCCAGCCGTCGCCGGTTCCGCGGGAGATCAGAGCGTTCGACAGCAGCGAGAACTTCTTCGCCTGCTCCGCCCCATCCGATCGTCCGGCGAGGGCGCGCGTCATCTCGGCCAGCGTCCGCGCCTCCGAGGTGAGCAGCATCCCCGACGCCTGCGTGCGGCGATCCTGCAGCCCGCCGTAGGTCTCCTTCCCCTGGTAGAGCCGCACGATGAAGCCCTTCCACAGTTCGTCGGCGAGCGGCGCCACCGACGGCGCCGTGCCGAGGCCGGCGCGATCGAAGGCGGTGACGACGTTGGCGACGTTCTCGAGGTCGAGGAACTGCGCCCGCCGGGCGAGCTCGTTGCCGTAGGCGGCGTCGAACTTGCCCAGCCGAGCGAGCGCGCGCAGCGCCCAGGTGCGCTCCGACCACGACTCGCCGTCGGCGAAGCCGCCGTAGTCCGAACGCAGCGCCTGCTCGAGCGCCCGCGTCAGGCGAGCGAGGAGCTCGGCATCGACGGTGTAACCGCCCTCGCGCGCCTCGGCGAGGAATTCCGCGACCCACGAGGTCAATGCCACGGAGCCGGCGGAGCCGGGCCAGTAGGCGACCAGACCGTTCGGCTGCTCGACCAGCGGAATCCAGTCGAGCGTGTCTCTTACCGCCCGGTCGAGCGCGGCGACTCCATCCGGGCCGCCGTCGAGATGCAGCACGTCGCGGAAGCGGCGCAGCGCGAGCTGAGCCCGCGCCGTCGACAGCCGCTGCTCGGTGCAGCCGTACGGATAGCGCAGCAGGAAGTCGAGACCGGAGGCGAGCTCGAGGATCCCCGGCTCGTTCGAGGCCAGGAGCTTGCGCCGCAGGGAGCCCGGGCGCGCCGCCTCCGACGCTTCCGGCAGCTTCCACGGCGTGCCGGGGACGAGCGTCGCGAGCGCCGTCGCCACCACGCGATCGCGGTCGTCGCGCAGCGGCAACCGGACCTCGACCGCGTCGCCGGCGCCGTCCGAGTTGCGCTCGGCGCCGATGCGGAAGAGAACGTCGGTGCGAGTCAGCCGCCCCTCGGCATCGTAGGCCGGCGTCGGGACCGACACCGGGAAGTCGAAGCGCTGCGCGCGGTTCGCCACCCAGTCGAACGTCTGCGTCGCCGGACCGTCGAGCTCGACGCCTTCGAACCGCGCGGAGACCTTGCCGGGGCCGACCTCGCCCTCGACGACGCGGCCGGTCGCGCCGGCGAGAAAGCGGTCGCCGGGACGCACGAAGCGCGGCAGCGCCGGCTGCACGACCACCGGCTGCCGCACCTCGAGATGACCGACGGCGAAGCCGAAGCGCTCGACGCCCGAAACCGCCTTGGCGCGCAGCTTGAAGTTCGTCAGGTCGTCGGAGAGCTTCACCTTCACCCGCGCGACGCCGTCCGCGCCGACGACGATCGTCGGGTTGTAGTACGGCACCGCCTGGAAGTTCTTGCGGATCGTCTGCCGGTCGAGCAGGTTCTTGCCCTCTTCGCCCTCGTCGCCACCCGGCCGCTCGACGAACGGCAGGAAGCCGAAGATCAGCGAGCGCGTGTCGCGCGCCGAGAAGAAGGAGCGCACTGCGGCGAGGAACGACGGCAGCGGATCGAGCCGCGCTTCGCGCCCGAGCGCGAGCACCGCCTGGTCCACCAGCCAGAGCGTGACTTCGCCGGAGAGCGGCGCGCCGTCGGGGTCCTTCAACCGGATGCCGACTTCGATCTCCTGCGCCGGCCGCGCGCGCTCCGGGTACTCGAGCTCGACCACCAGCCGGTTGTCCTTGGGTTCGACGTCCAGCCAGGCCGTGGCGCCGAAGGTCGACGGCCGGCCGAGATCGGTGGCGTTGCCGGGCACCGGCTTCGTCCCGGCGAGCCGGCCGCGCATCAGCAGGAAGTGCACCGGAAGACGCGGCGCCCAGTCGCCTTCGATGGGCAGCTCGAACGTCGCCTGGCCGCCGCGAACCGGCAGCCAGCTGTAGCGGTTGCCGTCCGGCGCCTCGACCACGGCGAGCGCCTCGCCATTCTGGAACGGGCTCTGGAGGACGAGTTTCGCCCGCTCCCCCGGCTCGTAGCTCGACTTGTCGGGAGTGACCTGGAAGACCGCCGCTGGCGGCTTCTCCCAGGCGACGGGCTCGCCGCCGCCGGCGAAGAGATCGACGGCGACAGTCTGGGCACGACCGAGGCGGTCGTGCGCTTCGAGCTCGACGACGTAGACGCCGGCCTCGGGGAGCTCGAGCTCGATCGCCTGCGCCTCGGCGCCGGAGACCACCTGGCGCTCGAGGACTTTCTCGTCCACCACTTCGGTGATGTAGCGCGCCACGCCGTCGGAAAAGTCGCTGGCGCGCAGGTGCGCATGCCACTGGCGGTGGATCAGCCGGACGGTGACTTTCTGTCCGGCAATCGGCTTGTCGTCGGGGCCGACGACGAGGAAGCGGGACCTGAGCGGGCCGGCGCCGGTCGCGCGCTCGACGTAGCGCGGCACCTCGAGGCCGAGGACGAACGGCGGCAGGGCGACGATCGAACGCGTCGAGGTCACCGTCTGGTCGTCGGCGCCGACCACCGTCGCCTCGACGACGTAAGTGCGCGGCTGGGCGGTCGCCTCGACCGCCGGATTCAGCGCCAGCTTCGAGTGCCCCGACTCGTCGGTCGAGTCGGTGCGCTCGAGCGCCGGCGTCGACTCGAATCGGGCGACGCGCGAGAAGCGGCCGTCCGAGGAGTAGAAGAAGCCGGTGCGCGCCTTGGGCGTCCATTCGTACGGGAACTGCGTCACCCGCCAGGCGACGGGGCGCGCCGCGACCCGCCCGCCGGCGTAGTAGCTCGCCGTCAGGTCGACGTCGAACGGCCGGTCGAGCGCCGCCCGCTCCGGCGCGTCGAGCCGTACCTCGAACAGCGGCAGGCGATAGGCCTCCTTGCGGAAGCTCGCCGTGCCCTGGATGTCCAACTCGCTGTCGGGAAACTCGAAGCGCACGCGATAGGTGCCGGTTGGCAGATCCTTCTCGTCGAACTTCCAGTAGAAGCTGCCGTTCGCGGCGACCTCGACGGGATAGCGCCAGACCAGATCGCCGGGGCCTTCGACGACGAGGATGCCGCCGCCTTCGAGCGCCTCGAGATGCCCCTGGTATCGCTGGCGGAGGAAGCCCTTGATGTGCACCGGCTCGGCCGGCCGGTAGACCGGACGCTCGACGAACAGGTGCGCGAGGCCCTGCGGCCGCTCGCCGCGCCAACCCAGCTCCTCCTGCGTCCACTGCAGCCAGGACTCCGAGGACTCCGACCAGCTGCCGTTCTGAAAGCTGTCGGGAGACTGCTGCGGATCGAGCACCAGCGAGTCGTCGCCGCGCGCGACGACGATTCGCCGCACCTCGCGGCGCACGTTTTCTTCGCTGCCGGGAGCCTCCCAGATCAGGCGGCCGGCGGCGTCGGTCGTGCCGTGGAAGAGCGTCTCCCAGGCGACATCGCTGCGCCCGCGACGGACGCTGCCTTCGACAGTGACTTCGGCGCCGGCGACCGGCTGCGCCGTGGCGAGCGACGTCACGACGAAGACCGTGCGCGCCGGCTCCTCGAGCGTCGACAGCGCGAGGTCGGTCACCTGCAGGCGCATCCAGCTGCGCCGGCTGCCGGCATCGCTGCCGTTCACCCGGCGCAAGCCGACGAGATAGGTGCCGGCGGCCCCGGGCCCGGCGAGCCGGGCAAGATGGGGCGCGAGGTCGAGACCGAAAGCTGCGCCGGCGCCGTCACGGCGCAACGGCAGATCGACCAGCGCGGAAACGCCGGGCGAGCCGAGCGCCGCGATCTGCTGCGCGAGACCGGCGGCGGAGATCGGCGACTCGACGGCGGTATACGGCTTGGGCCGCTCGCCGGGGCCCGGCGGGCGCTCGCTCTCGTCGACCTCGACCGGGCGATCGGGGAACGGCCAGAACGAGCGGTCGAGCGGATCGATCCTGTAAAGGCGCAGGTCCAGCCGTTCGTCGCCGCGGCCGGCGAGCGGCACCATCTGCGGCGCGGCCGGCGCCGGCTGGGCGCCGCCGCGCTCGACCACGCCGGAGGCCGCCGCCCAGTGCAGGAAGGGCGCCGGACGCGCGAACGACAAGGTCAGCTCGTTCGCCGCCGTGAGGTCGAGCCCGCGGCCGCTCTGGTCGCGCAGGGCCGCGGGCGCGAGGGTCACGCGGTAAGCGGTTTCGCGCGCGAAGTCGCCGCGCGCCTCGAGCCGCTTGCCGGTGAGCGTGAAGGCGAGATTGGCGACCGCCGGAGTGATGCGTACGAAGTTGCGGCCGGCGATCGCCCCCGCTCCCTCGGCGTTGGCCTGCGCCTCGAGCGGTGCGTTGAACTCGACGACGATCGCCGGGTCGGACTCTTCGCAGGCAAGCGCCTGCTCGGCGGGGTAGCGCGCGCCGCTCGCCACCACCGGCAGCTGCGTGCGGCGGCAGCCGAAGCGCACGGCACGGAACGGTTCGGCGGTCGAGAAGGCGAGCTCGCTCACCGCGCCCGACCGGCCGGATCCGGAGCCCGTCTCCGAGCCGTCGCCGAGCCGCAGCGCGAAGCGGACGAAGACCTTGCGCCCGAGCGGAACCGGCTGGCGCAGGCGCACGACATAGCTCGCGGCGTCTCCCGGACGGGCGCGCTCGACGCTCTTCACCTCGAAGTCCTGACGCGACAGCCGCCGGGTGTCGTCGCCGGCCAGGCCGGGCAGCGGGCGATGCTCGATCGTCAGCGCGCGCGCCAGGGCCTCCGGCGCGATCGGCTCGGGGAACGTCAGCCCGATCGTCTCGAGCGGCGGCAGGCCCTCGGCGCCGTCGCGCGGCTCGCTCGCCGTCGGTGCCGCCATGAGCGTCGCCAGGCGGAAGAGCTTGCCCTCCACCTTGACCGTCACCGTCGCCAGCGGCGGCCACGGCTCGGCCGGGCGGAACTGCAGGGTGCGCGCGTCGAGCCAGGTGAAGGCGCCGGGCTGCGCCGGCGCGAGCTGGACGTAGCGCGCCGGTGCGTCCTCGGCGCCGCCGGCGGCGGGCCCGGTCGGCGCGGCGAAGAAGACCGTCAGCGGATCCCAGCGGCGCAGGAACTCGTCGGGCACGACCGTCGTCGTGCCGGGCTTTCCGACCTGCGCCGACAGCGCCGCCGCAATGAAGAACAACGGAAGCCACGCCCGGAATTTCATCTCACTCTTCCTCGCCGCCGTCATCGCTCAACTCGCTCTCTTCGGTCCACTCGCCTTCGTCCGTCGTCTCGTCGTCGTAGCTCTCGTCGGTGGAGCTCTCTTCGTCGTTCGCGCTCGCCGTCGCCGCGCGCACGCCGAGCCAATCGGCCGGCAGATCCTCCGCTCCGGCGACGCCGGAGACCGCGGGAGCCTCGCCGGCGGCGAGCGCCAGAAAGCGCCGCGCCTCTTCCGGCGGCGGCCCGTTTCCCGGCGGCGCGGCGCCGACGAGCGCCGGCCGGACCCGCGCCGGAAGGCTCTCCGGCGGGGCGGAGACGACCAGCGCATAGTCGCCGACCGCGAGCTCGGCCCACTGCACGACCCCCTGGCCGAGGAAACGCCCGTCGGCGGCGTAGAGTCCGGTCTCGACGCCGCCCTGATCGGCGCGCACGCCCACTCCCACCGCACCCGCGCGGGCGACATGGAAGCGGTAGCCGCGACTGTCGCCCGGCGCGACCAGCGACTCGCCACCGAGCCCCTCGGCGAGCGACTCCAGCGGCACGGCGACGATCGTCGCCGTGCCGGTCAGCTCCTCGCCGGCGAGCGCTCGCAGGGCGAGCCGCGAGCGGCCCGCCGGCAGCACGGCGTCGAAGCGCGCCCCCTGCGGATAGACCTCCGAACGCGTCGCGCGAGAGCCGACGGAGACGGCGACCGGGCTGGTGCCGCGCAGCTTGAGCAGCGCAGGTGCGGCGACCTCGACGTCGAACAGCACGGACGCGCCGGAGAGATCGACGGTCGCCGGCAGCGTCAGCGTGCGTGCCTCTCCGGCGGCGGTCTCCGCGTCCGCGGAGCGGTCGCCCGCAGCGCCGTCGTCGACCCAGGCCGAAACCAGTCCGGGGGGATGCTCGAAGCGCAGCGAACCGCCAGCCGAAGTCACCTCGAAATCGCTGCCCCGCTGCACCCGTCCGTCGCCGCCGACGAAGAGCGCCGCGCCGGCGCCGCGCAGGTGCAGACGACGGGGGCTCCCAGCGGGCGAGCCGGAGACCGCGACGCGAGAAGCTCCGGCAGAAGGAAAGCGGCGCTCGAGCCGCTGCTGGTCGGAGAGCGCCTGCCCGCCGACCGCCGCCGAAGCGGCGGATGCGCTGCGCGGCAGGATCTCGAGGCTGACCTCGCCGGAGGTTCCCTCGCCGCCGAAGAGCAGCAGACGGTTCGATCGGGTGGCGAGCGTCTCCGTCGCCGCCTCGACCGGCGCCCAGACCAGAGCTTCGGCGTCGTCTTCCGCGTCGGCATTCGCCGGCGCGAGCGCGAGAACGGCGGTCCCCGGAGCCAGCGTCAACCGCAGATCCTTCTCTCCCGCGGGCAGCTCGAGCAGGCGCGCTTCGCCCGCGCCGACCACGGCGCGGCCGGCACCCCAGGCCATGCGCTCACTGGAGGCGTTCGACGAGAGCCAGCCCGTGAGCCTGGCTTCGACCGTGCTCGCCCCGGAGTTCCAGAGCTCCACGGCCCTTCCCTTACCGGCGCTTTTCGCGCTTCGCACGCGACTCCCGTCCGTCGGCCCCCAGGCCGTCGACGGCCCGATCGTGCCGCGGCCGTCGAGGAATCCGACTACCGGCTCGCCGGCCATCGCTTCGAGCTCGACGACGGCGGCGCCGCCGTCGGCGACGTCGCAGGTGATCGGCGTTCCCGCCGGCAAGGCGAGGGCGAGCGGTGCCCCTTCGCCGACGCGCGCACGCCGGGCCTGCACGCGGGCGCTTTCGCCCTCCTCCAGCGCCGCCGCCAGCGGCAGGGCGAAGCCGACCGGGGCGAGCGTCGGGGCAGCGCGATCGAAGGCCGAGCCCGCTGCGAGCGCCTGCAGGAGCTCCGGCGCGTCCCCTGCGGACGACTCGCGACGGAAGCAGCCGGGCTCCGCCAGGTCGACCGTCGCCACGGCCAGGCGCGGCGCGACGCCGGACAACGCCACGAGCTCGCAGCCGCGCGCCAGCTCCGCCTCGCTGCAGTGCTTCATCCCGCCGGCGTAGGCGGTGACCTCGGCGGTCGCCGGCCGGCGGTCGAGCGACCAGATCCGCAACCGCAGGTCGCCGGTGCTCTCGGCGATCGGCAGCGCCAGGCGTCCGGCGCGGCCGGAAGCCGTCGCGCGCACCCGCCACGTCGCTTCGCTGCGCTCCTCGAGCGCCAGCCCGAGACTCTCGCCGGCGCTGGCGCCGACGGCGACGATCTCCGCCCCGGACGGACGCGCCAGCGGCACCACGACGGCGTCGGCGGCAACTTCGTAGAGCGCGCGCTCGGCCGGCGAGCTCGCGGCGAGCGGCGGCGCGGCGCGTTCGCGCAGGATCCGCATCGTCACCGTCGTCGCCGCCGCGGAGCTGCCGACCGGGTCGACGCGCAGCCGGTAGCGCCCCGGCGCCAGCCGTTCTCCGAGCAGGAAGTTCCAGTCGCCCGGTCGATCGTCGGAGCTCGCGAGCGTCTCGCCGAGCGCGGTCCGCAACGTGGCGCGGACGTCGCTGCGCCCGAACGAGGCGAGCTCGACCTGGCCGGCGGCGCCGACCGCGAGCCAGATCTCCCCCGGCGCCGGAACGATCCGGCGTCCGCCGTCGACGAGATCGTCGGTGCGCACGGAGACGCGGTAGCGCAACCGGTTGTTGCTGCGCGACGACTCCGCGGCGAGCTCGTACTCGCCGGCCGGAAGCTCGGCGTGGAAGCTCCGACCCGGCGGCACGAGACCGCCGTCCGGCAGCGTCGCCGCGGAGGTCGGCGAGCCGGAGACGGCGCGCAGGACGCCCATCATCTCGTCCGACAGCGCGATCGTCACGCCGGTCGGCGCGGGCAGCATGAAGCGCCAGCGGTCGGGTTCGCGCGGCGCGCCCTCTTCCGGCTCCAGCCAGAGGTTCGACGCCTCGCCGTCGAGCGCCAGCGGGTGCGGACCGTGACCCGAGAGCTCGCGCGGAGCCGCGGCGCGCGTCGCCATGACCACCGCCCGCGCAGGTACCGCTTGCGGCAGCACGATGAGGCGGTAGTCGCCGGGCTCGAGGTCGACGCCGAGCGCGCCGTCGGCGAGCGGCGCGGCGACGGGCCAGCCATCGGCGTCCTCGAGGCGCATCGCGAAGTTGCTGCGCAGGCCCCAGGCGAGCAGCTCGTAGTGCCCCGCCTCGGTAACCGTCCAGCGATAGGAGAGGGCGGTGCGGGGATCGATCGTCGCCCGCGCCGGCACGCCGTCCGCCAGCGTTCCGGCCTCCGCAATCGGCGCGCGCGCCAGCTCGACGCCGAGATGCCCGGCGCTCGCGCCGCGCGGACGCACCGTCAGCTGATAGTCCCCCTCACGCAGATAGGCGGCCAGCGCGAAGTTGCGTCCGACGCCGTTCTCCGCCTGCGACAGCAGATTGGCCCGCGTCCGCGTGCGCAAGGCGCCGGCGGTCGCCAGCAGGCCGGTCGATTCGATGCGATAGAGCGCCGGATCGTCGGCCGCCACGAGGAAGGTCCGGGCCTCGCCGGCCGCCAGATCGAGCGTCTGCGGCGACGTCGCTCCGAGGCGCGGGAAATCGGGCAGCGCGGCGAGCGTCGCCTCCGGCAGCGGCGGCAACGGCGTCGCGGCGAGCTGCGACGCGGCGACGAGACCGACCGAGGCGAGGACGGTCGCGTCGCTGGTCGAACGCACCCGCAGCCGGTGCTCGCCCTTGCCGACCATCGACTCCGGGGCGCCGGGCGCCGCTCCGGCCCACGGGGCGCCGTCGAGCGACAGCTCGAGGCCGCCGCCGTCCTCGGTCAAGGCGCGCACCGAGCTCGCCTCGGCGGCGCGGATGCGCAACTCGACCTCCTCGCCCGGGCCGAGGGCGAGCGGCAGCGCCGCGGCGAGATCGAGCGGCAGCTCGCGCACCACCATGCCGGCCTGGACCCCGGGCTGCTGACTGACGTAGAGGTGATAGCCGAGCTTGGCGGAGAGCTTCTGAACTCCGAGCTGCACCGAGGGACGCGGCGGCTCGACCGCCACCGGCGGCGCCCCCTTGGCGGCGAGCTCGATCTCGGCGATGCCGGCCTCGACCGGCTGCAGGAAGAGGACGTAGTAGCCCGGGTCGAGTTGCCATTCGGCCGGGGCGCTGCGCATCGGCGGCGTCTGCCAGCCCTCCGGATAGGCGTCGATGAACAGCGGCTCGAAGCGGAACTGCGCCGCCGTGCCGCGCGACTCCAGGCGGTAGGTCCCGGCCTGCTCGACCTTGACGAAGAGAGTCGCCGCGTCGAGCAGGTTGAAGCGCCGCGCCCAGCCGGCGACGCCCGAGAGCACCACCGTCTCGCCGGCGATGACTTCGCTCTTCCGCTTCGCTCCGTCCCCCATGCGCACGAGAATCGCCGTCGGCTCGATCGCGTCGGCGACCGGACCGGCGTGGACGGTCGAGATCCAGTACTCCGACTGCACCGCGCGGGCATTGAGCTCGCGCTCGCGGGTGCGGGCGAAGTGCTGCAGGACGTAGGGCTGGCCGGCGACACCGCGGACCGTGACCACGATCTGTGCGTCGGGGTCGGCGACGGTCTCGATCTCGCCGACCGGCGGCAGGCTCTCCTTGGTGATCGCGGTGGACGGTCCGCCGGTCGCGAACGGATCGTTCTCGTCGAGCGTCACCAGCTCGAGATCGACACTCGCTTCGCCCACCGGGGCGGACGGGAGCTCGAGCCGGAAGTAGTCGGCGGCCCCGGACACCAGCACACGCTCGAAGCCGAGCGGGCCGATCGTCCGCCGCTCGCGCAGCGTCTGCGCGTCGCGCGGCCAGCCGAAGCGGAGATGGAAGGGCCGCTCGACGCCGCCCGCCGACCATCGAACCTCGGGGCCGCCGTAGGCGGTGAGGCGATAGAGGCCCGGGGCGAGATCGGCGGTCAGCTGGCAGAGCGCGAGCGGCCGGCCGCTCTGCGGCTCGACGACGCTGTGGACCGGGGCGGCATCCACCAGCCACGAGCCCCCCTGCCAGAGGCGCAGATCCGCGAGGTTCCGGCCGGCGGCCTCGAAGACGACGCGGCGGCGCTTCGGGATCTCGATCCACCAGGAGAGCTGCTCGAGGTCGGCGAGCTCGCCGTCGATGGCCTTGCCCTCGACCAGCTGGACGCCGGACGGCGAGCCGGCGCGCTCCCGGAACGGCAGCGCCTCGAGCGTCGCCTCGCCGGTCGCGAGTTTGCTGCCGAGCGTCAGGATGCGCACTTCACCGCGGTCGAGGAAGAGGTCGATGCGCCCGTCCTGCTTGCCCGCTTCCCCCGCCACCTCGCCGGCACCCGACATCCGGTCGACCACCTGCAGCGCGGTGCCGCGGGCGCTCGCAACGCGCAGCGAGTAGCGCCCGAAGTCGGCGACCTCGAGCAGCGCGGCCTGGCGGCCCGCCGCCGGCACCGTTGCCGGTTGCAGGCGGACGGGAGGCACGGCGACCGGCGGCGTGTCCGCGGTCGCGCCAGGCGAGGGCTCCGGCGCGGGTTGTGCGGCGAGGGGAGCGGCCAGGACAGCGGCGCAGAGCAACAGCCCGGCCGCCCGCGAGCGGCTTCGAACCTGCAGATCGACCTGACTCATGAATCCCTCACATGCCGGCAAGAGAACGGCGGAGACGCCATTCTAGACAAGAACCGCCCCGACGAGAGATGCGTCAGCGAACGAACACCCGGGCCACGGGCGACGACCGGCAGAACGGAAGCGGTCGAGCCGCGGAGTCAGGATTCGCGGACCAGGATGGCCCGGGCGTAGACCAGCCCGAAGCCCTGGCGCTGCACGTTCTGCTGCGACTTGGAGCCCGGCTGCGTGGTGACGACGGCGACATCAGAGCCGGCGGCGGCGGCCGTCGCCAGACGCGCCTCGAGCAGCGAGCTCTGGATGCCGCGCCGGCGCAGGGCGGGAATCGTCGCCGCGCCGCACAGCTGGGCGACGCCGGCGTGCAGCCGCAGGCTGCCCCCGCCCGCCGCGACGCCGTCGTAGAGCGCGATCGAGCGCAGAAACCCGTTGGCGGCCATGCAGTCGCGCATGGCGCTCTCGATGACGTCGCGCGGAAACTCCTCGTGCGAGGCGATGCCCTGGGTATCGGGGGTGGCGAAGCCGGTGACCACGAGGTCGAGCCAGAGGTCGAACTCGTTCTCGGGGCTGTCGCGGATCTCGACCGAGCGCGCGAGGACCGCCTCCCGCCCGGGCTCGAGGGCGAGCGCCAGCACGTTCTCGAAGCCCATGAGCACATAGCCGCGGCGGGTCAGCAGCGCGCCGATCGCCGGATCGGCGGCGGTCGACAACTCGACCTGCACCGGCGCGCCGCGCTCGGCGTACGCCTGCTCGATCGCCGCCAACTCGCCCTCGTCCACCGCGCCGCCGAACCCGAGGCCGGCGACCTTGTTGAGCGGCGAGCCCTCCCCCGCCCAGGCGGCGACGCCACCGGCGAGCGGCGTCACGAAACACCGCCCTCCGGGACGGCGCCGCGCGGCCGCTTCCGCCGCCTCGGTGATCATCGTGCGTTCGGCGTTCTCGATGCGCTCGGCGAGGTCCGTGCCGGCGAACAGCGGCAGCTGGCGTTCGTTCATCCCCCCAGTCTATCGGCACCGCCCCCAGGGACACGATGGAGGGACACGTTTGCGGGACGTGTTGGAGGGACACGTTGGCTGCCGCCCCGGTGGGCTCGGGGTCCTGTCTGGCCCGCTTCCCATGGATCCTCGCGCTGAGAAAGCGCGCTCCGGCCCATGGGAGCCCTCGGTCCAGCCACCCCTCTTCGGAACAGGGGTGAGAGAAGCGCTCTACCCCAATTGGTGCTGTAGGCCGGGGCCGTTGGCGCCGCGGGCAAGGGGGGCGCCCCCGAGGGCCAACCAGGGGCCACCCCCCCCCCCCAGACCCCGGGGCCCCCGCGCCCGCCCCCCCCCCCCCC
>CAZQTL010000047.1:15501-21729 GCA_964595975.1 uncultured Thermoanaerobaculia bacterium
GCCGCGGAAAGGGGGCGCGACCGTGAGGCCAAACGTGGCGAACCGAGCGCCCCCTTTCCGCGGCGACGACGGCTCCGGCCGCACCACCGCAACGACGCCGACTTCGAAAGACCGGCGACTAGAACGCGTCGTCCGGGAACTCCATGAGCGCCTTGGACCCCGCCATGACGAGCGCGAAGTGCGTGCTGTGCCGCGGCAGCAACCGCTGCATGTAGAACCGCGCCGTAGCGAGCTTGGTCTCGTAGAACGCCGCGTCGGTCTTGCCGCCGCGCTTGGCGAGCGCGATCTTCGCCATGCGCGCCCACAGATAGGCGAGCGCGGTATAGCCGAAGAGGTGCAGGTAGTCGGTCGCCGCCGCGCCCGCCTCGTCGGGGTTCTTCATGCTCTCCTGCGCCAGCCAGGCGGTGGCGCGCTGCAGCCGCTCGAACGCCTTGGCGGTCGGCTCGACGAACTCCTTGAGCTCGGGCGTGTCCGCCTCGGCGGTGAGGAACTCCTGCACCGGATGGAAGAAACGGCGGAGATACCGCCCCATGTGCATCGGCAGCTTGCGGCCGACGAGGTCCAGCGCCTGGATGCCGTTGGTCCCTTCGTAGATCTGGGTGATGCGGCAGTCGCGCACCAGCTGCTCGACGCCGTAGTCGACGCAGTAGCCGTAGCCGCCACAGGTCTGCACGGCGTGATTCGTCATCTCGAAGCCGAGGTCGGTCTGGAACGCCTTGATCACCGGCGTGAGGAGCGAGGCGAGGTCGTCGCCGATCTGCGCGCGCTCCGGATCGGGATCGTTCTCGGCGTGGTCGATCTCGATCGCCGCCCAGGCGGTGAGCGCCCGCGCCCCTTCGGTGAAGGCGCGCATGGTGAGCAGCATCCGCCGCACGTCGGGATGGACGAGGATCGGATCGGCCTCCTGGTCGGGGTACTTCGCGCCGGTGAGCGCGCGCCCCTGCAGGCGCTCGCGGGCGAACTTCACCGCCGCCTGGTAGGCCGCCTCGGCGAGCGCCAGCCCCTGCACGCCGACGTGCAGCCGCGCGCCGTTCATGAAGGTGAACATCCCCTTCATCCCCTTGTTCGGCTCGCCGACGAGGAAGCCCTCGGCGCCGTCGAAGTTGATGACGCAGGTGGGCGACGCCTTGATCCCCATCTTGTGCTCGATCGCGCCGCAGGTGACGCCATTCGGGACGAGCTTGCCCCCCTCTTCGCGCATCTTCGGGATGACGAAGAGGCTGATCCCCTTGATGCCGGGAGGGGCATCGGGGAGGCGCGCCAGCACCAGGTGGACGATGTTCTCGGTCAGGTCGTGCTCGCCGCCGGAGATGAAGATCTTGCTGCCGGAGAGGCGGTAGGCGCCCTGGAGACCCGCCGCCGGATCGACCGGCACCGCCTTCATCCGCACCAGCCCGAGGTCGGTGCCGGCCTGCGGCTCGGTCAGGCACATCGTCGCCGCCCAGCTGCCGTCGACCAGCTTGGGGATGAAGCGCTCCTTGAGCTCGTCGGTGGCGTGGTGGTCGAGCGCCGAGTAGGCGCCGTTGGTGAGCGCCGTGACCATCGCGAACGACAGGTTCGAGGCGCACATCACCTCGGTGAGCAGGATGCTCGAGGCGTGCGGCAATCCCTGGCCGCCGTACTTGGTGCGCGCCACCACTCCCGTCCAGCCGCCCTCGCGGTACTTCTTGTAGGCCTCCGGGAAGCCCTTGGGCGTGCGCACCTTGCCGGCCTCGAAGGTGCAACCCTCCTTGTCGCCGGTCTCGTTCAACGGCTGCAGCACGCCGTCGCAGAAGTTCGCCATCTCGGCGACGACGTCCATGATCAGCTCTTCGTTCGCCTCCTCGAAGCCGGGAAGGCGGGCGAGGCCCGCGCCGTCGAAGAGCTCGTAGTAGGCAAAACGCAGATCGCGCAGCGGCGCTTTGTATTTGAGCACGGGCTAGTTCCTCTCGCGGAGCAGGGCTACGAATGGAGTCATGTCAGTTCCTCAGCGGCTTTCCGGTTTCGAGCATCTGTTCGATCCGCGCGAGGGTCGCCGGAGTCTGGATGAGGGCGAGGAAGGCCTCGCGCTCGAGCGCGAGGAGGTCGTCCTCCGAGAGCGTCTGGGTGACGTCGGTGTCGCCGCCGGTGAGCACCGTCGCCAGGCGTCCCGAGACCACCACATCGTGCGGCGTCGCTGCGCCGCTGGCGCGGAAGCCCGCCACCGCCATGTCGAGCGCCGCCTTGCCGGAGGGTCCCGGCAGGCTGACCGCGACCTCTTCCGGCGGCCGGTAACCTGCCGCGACCAGCGCCAGGGCCTTGGCCTTGGCGTCGGCGAGCAGCCGGTCGCGGTTCATCGTGATGCCGTCGGCGGGACGCAGGAAGAGAAGCTCCTTCGCCTCTTCGGCCGAAGTCGCGACCTGCGCCATGCTGATCGTCTCGAAGACCTTGGCGACGCCCGGCATCGGACCCCCCGGGCGTTGCGGATTCGTGGCCCAGCGCGTCGTCATCTCCTTGCAGCCGCCCCAGCCCGGGATCACCCCGACGCCGACCTCGACGAGGCCCATGTAGGTCTCGGCGTGCGCCTGCACGGCGGCGCAGTGCAGCAGGATCTCGCAGCCGCCGCCCAGCGCCATGCCCGAGGGGGCGCCGACGACCGGGAACGGGGCGTACTTCAACGCCTTGTACACCTGCTGCCCCTCGTACACCTGCCCTTCGATCGCCATCCACAGCGCGATGTTGGCGGCGAAGAGAGCGATGCCGATGTTGGCCCCGACCGAGAAGTTCTCCCCCTCGTTCGAGATCACCAGCGCCTTCCACGCCCCCTTGCCGTCGCCGACCAGGCCGATGGCCTTGCGCGCCATCTTCAGGATGCCCTCGTCGATCGAGTTCATCTTGCTGGTGAACTCGAGACAGAGAACGCCGTCGCCGAGATCCCACAGCGAGGCCGAAGCATTCTTCGCCACCGGCTTGCTGGACAGCTTGACATCCGACAACAACAAGACGCCCTCACCGCGTTGAATGTCGGACCAAGAAGCTTCCGGTAAGGGAAGATTCAGTTGCTGCAGCCTCCCCTTTTCGATGCGATAGAAGCTCCCCGCGCCCACCCGCGCGAGGAGCTCGGGCACCGCCCGTCCTTCGGCCGCCAGCCGGGCCGCGAACCAGGCGGGTCCGATCTTGTCCAGGAGCTCGAACGGTCCCCACTTCCAGCTGAAGCCGGTGCGCATGGCCTCATCGATGGAGTAGAGATCGTCGGAGATCTGGGAGGCCACTTCGAGCGCATAGGAAAGCGTCGCGGACAGCATGGCCCAGCTATAACGACCACCCCGGTCGGGATGCTCGAGGATGGCGCGAGGACCACCCCCTTTACTGGAGCCTTTCGCGACCCCGATACTCGCCAATCTCGCTTCGACCAGATCCCGATACTCGCCCGTCCTGAGATCGATCGCCTGCTTGACCTTCTTGCCGTCCCGGGAATCCATCCGGTAGAAGCCGCCCTTGCCCTTGCGGCCGGTGTAGCCGTCCGCGATCATCTTGTCGATGAACGGACTGTCGACATGGACCTTGCAGTACAGGTCGTCCTTGGGCAGCGTCGCGAGCAGCGACTTGGCGACGTGCGGGCCGAGGTCGATGCCGACCAGGTCGAGCAGGCCGAAGACGCCGGTCTTCGGGAAGCCGAACGCCTTGCCGGCGAGGGCGTCGACCTCCTCCACCGTCATGCCGCCGGCGAACGCCTCGCGGATCGCGCTCTCGATCCAGAACGTGCCGATGCGGTTGGCGATGAACGCGGGCGTGTCCTTGCAGACGACGACGCTCTTGCCGAGCCGGACGTCGCAGAACGACTTCACCGCGGCGAAGGCGTCCGGGCGGGTGTGCGGGCCGGCGACCAGCTCGAGCAGCCGCATGTAGCGCGGCGGATTGAAGAAGTGGGTGATCAGGAAGTCGCGCGCGAACTCCGCCGGCAGCCCGTCCATCAGCTTCGCGAACGGGATCGTCGAGGTGTTGCTCGACACGATCGAGCCCGCCTTGCGCACGCCGTCGACGGCGCGGAAAACGTTCTGCTTGATGTCGACGCGTTCGATCACCGCTTCGATGATCCAGTCGCAGTCGGCGAGGAGAGCGAGATCGTCGTCGAGGTTGCCGGGGGTTATGAGCTTCGCCCGCGAAGCCGACATGAGCGCCGATGGCTTGTTCTTCTTCAGCTTCTCGATAGCGCCGATGGCCAGGGCGCTCCGGCCGCCGGGGCCCTCCTGCGCGATGTCGAGCAGCACGACGGGAAGACCGGCGTTGGCGACGTGCGCGGCAATGCCGGCGCCCATCACGCCCGAGCCGAGAACTCCTACCTTCTGAATGGTGGCCGTCATGGTTCCGCCTCTTTAGACCCGCTCGAGGATGGTGGCGATGCCCTGGCCGCCGCCGATGCACTGCGTGGCGAGGGCATAGCGCTTGCCCTCGCGCACCAGGAGCGCCGCCGCCTTGCCGGTGATGCGCGCGCCGGTGGCGCCCAGTGGATGCCCGAGGGCGATCGCGCCGCCGTCGAGGTTGACCTTGGCCATGTCGAGCCCCAGCTCGTCGATGCAGGCCAGCGACTGCGCCGCGAACGCCTCGTTGAGCTCGACGATGTCGATGTCGGCGAGCTTCAAACCCGCGCGCTCGAGCGCCTTGCGCGTGGACAGCACCGGGCCGATACCCATGATCTCGGGGGCACAGCCGGAGATGGCGTAGCTCTTGATCCGCGCCAGCGCCTTGAGGCCCTTCTTGGCCGCGTACTCCTCCGAGCACACCAGGGTCGCCGAGGCGCCGTCGGTCACCGGCGACGAAGTACCGGCGGTGACCGTCCCCTTTTCGTCGAAGGCGAGCTTCAGGTTGGCGAGCCCTTCGAGGGTGGTGTCGGGCCGCGGCGTGCCGTCCTTGGCGACGGTTCCGCCCTTTCCGGCGTCGATCGGCACGATCTCGGCGTCGAATTTGCCCGCCGCCTGCGCCGCCGCGGTCTTCTGCTGCGAGGCCAGGGCGAACTCCTCCTGGCGCTGGCGCGAGATCTTGTACTGCTTCGCCAGGTTCTCGGCGGTCTCGCCCATGCCGGCGAAGGCCTGCGGATAGCGCTTGAAGAGCGCCGGGTTCGGCAACGGGTTGAATCCGCCCATCGGCACGCGGGTCATCGACTCGACGCCGGCGCAGAGGAAGGCCTCGCCGGCGTTCATCTGGATCGCCCCCGCCGCCATGTGGATCGCCTGCATCGACGAGCCGCAGAAGCGGTTCACCGTCGCGCCGCCCACCGAGAGCGGGAGTTGCGCCAGGAAGCCGATGATGCGCGCGACGTTGAAGCCCTGCTCGCCCTCGGGGAAGGCGCAGCCGACGAGGAGATCCTCGATCTCCGCCGGATCGACGCCGGTGCGCTCGACCAGGGCGCGCACGGTCTGGGCCGCGAGGTCGTCCGGCCGGACCCGGGCGAGATCGCCCTTCTTGGCGAGCGTGAACGGCGAACGGGCGTAGCCCGCGATGACGACGCTCTTCATGGCTTTTTCCCTTTCCTGACTGGCTTGGATGGCTGGGATGCTTTCGACTGCGAGGACTTGCGCTCCGCCGGCGCGGCGGCCAGCGCCTGGAGCGTCAGCTCTTCGATCTCGCGCAGCTCCTCGATCGTGAGCTCGAGATCCTGGCGCTGCGCTTCGAGCTCCGCGATGCGCTGGCGCGCGCCGGCGAGGAGATGCTCGAGCTGCACCTTGTGGGTCGGGTCGGCGTCGTAGAGGTCGAGGTACTTCTGCACCAGGGCGAGCGAGAAGCCGAGGCGCTTGCCGCGCAGGATGATCTGCAGCCGGGCGCGGTCGCGGTGCGAGTACACCCGCGTCGCCCCCGCCCGCTGCGGCTCGAGCAGCCCCTTCGCCTCGTAGAACCGGATCGCCCGCGGCGTCACGCCGAGCTCGTCCGCCAGCTCGGTGATCGAAAAGAGCCCCTCGGCCACGTCCCCTCTGCCCATGGTCGTCCCCACGGCCGGGACCCTAGCGCTAGTTTACGTATACGTCAACTTGCTGCCCTGCTGGTCAGATCTCTGCCCTATACGCCCGTCCGGGGACCCTGGCGGCTGACGGCTGAGCCTGAAACCGGGCCGGTGGGCTCGGGGTCCTGTCCGGCCGCAGGTCCCTTCTCAGAGTCCGCTCGGGGTCCTGTCCGGCCCGCAGGTCCCTTCTCAGAGTCCGCTCGGGGTCCTGTCCGGCCCGCTTCCCATGGGTCCTCGCGCTGTAGAAGCGCGCTCCGGGCCCATGGGAGCCC
>CAZQTL010000048.1:0-12492 GCA_964595975.1 uncultured Thermoanaerobaculia bacterium
GCCGGTGTAGAAGGTCGAGGCCACGCCGTAGCTGCCGTAGGCGCCGCCGTCGAGCGTCGTCTGCAGGGTCTGGGCAGTGAGCGTGCCGTCCTTCCGCACGCCGGTCTTCATCCGCATCAGCACGGGATGGCGGCCGCGGTGGCAGTAGAAGACCTCTTCGCGGGTGAGCGAGATCTTGGCCGGCCGGCCGAGCTTCAGCGCCATGGCGGCACAGACGATCTCGTGTCCGAACGGGTCGCTCTTGCCGCCGAAACCGCCGCCGTTGGGCGTCGCGACGACGCGGATGCGCGAAGCGGGGAGACCCAGCACCTTGGTGAGCGCGCGATGCAGGTAGTGCGGCGTCTGCGTCGAAGACCAGACGGTCACGCGGCCGTCGTCTTCGGGGAGCGCCACCGTCGCATGCTGCTCCATCGGCAGGTGAGTGTTGCCCTCGTAGAAGAAGGTGTCCTCGAAGACCCGGTCGGCCTCGGCGAAGCCGGCCTCGACGTCGCCGAACTCCATCGACAGGAGCTTGTGGAGGTTGCCGTCGTCGGCGTAGGTGTGGATCTGCGGCTCCGGAGTGGCGAGCGCCTCCTCGACCGACGAGATCGTCGGCAGGACTTCGTACTCCACCCGCACGGCGAGTGCCGCCTCGTGCGCCAGATCCTCCGACGTCGCCGCGACGGCGGCGATCGGATCGCCGACATGGCGCACGATGTCGAGCGCCAGCGGATGCTCGTCCTGGGAGACCGGCAGGATGCCGAAGGTCACCGGCAGGTCCTTGCCGGTGAGCACCGCGAGCACCCCGGGCATGCCCAGGGCCGCCGAGGCGTCGACGGAGCGCAGCCGCGCATGCGGCACGGTTGACCGGACGAGATTGATGTAGCACTGGCGCGGAAAGGAGAGGTCGTCGGCGAAGCGCGTGGTGCCCGTCACCTTGGCCCAGCCGTCCACGCGGCGAAACGGCGTCCCGATCAGCGTCAGCTCGCGTTCCGGCAGCGCCTGCGGCGCCGCCGGACTGCGAGCCGGGGGGGCGGAGGAAGCACCCGTGGATTTGCCGCGCGGTTCCGCCATCACACCCCCCCCTTACTGGAAGCCTTTTCCTGCAAATCGTCGAGGGCCCCGAAGACCGTCCGACCCTCGAAGAACGTCAGTAGGACCTTCGCTTCCGAGATCTCCCCCGGCGGAATCGCGAAGAGGTTGCGGTCCAGCACCACGAAGTCGGCGAGTTTGCCGGCCTCGAGCGAGCCGCTCGCGTGCTCCTCGAAGCCGGCGTAGGCCCCACCGATCGTGTAGGCGGCGAGCATCGTCGCGAGATCGACGCGCTCCTCGGGAATCCACGGCTTGTCGCAGCTGGCGAGCTCCGGATCGCAGCGGGTGACCGCCACCTCGATCGCCTCGAGCGGGTTCATCGACGACACCGACCAGTCGCTGCCGGCGGCGAGGACGGCGCCGGTGCGCGCGACGGAGGCGATCGGGTAGTTCCAGCGCATGCGCTCGGGCCCGAGAAACGGCGCCGTGAGATCGCGGATGTAGCTGTCCTCGTAGGCCCACAGCGGCTGGAAGTCGGCGACGACGCCGAGCTCGCGCAGGCGCGGGATGTCGGCGGGCGCGAAGAGCTGGATGTGCGCGAGCAGCGGCCGCGCGTCCCGCGCGCCGTTCGCCGCGCGCGCCGCGGCGAAGCCGTCGAGGCTGTCGCGGATCGCCCGGTCGCCGATGGCGTGGATGTGGATCTGGAAGCGTTCGCGATCGAGAGCGACGATCACGTCGCGCAGCGCGTCCGCACTCCAGTTGGGGATGCCGAGACCGGTGCGGCCGCCGATGTACGGCTCGAGCAGGGCGGCCGTGCCCCCTTCGAGGACGCCGTCGGCGAAGAGCTTGACCGCCGATGCCCGCACGTGGGGCGCGTGCAGAGCGGCGCGCTCGCGGAGCAGCGCGGAGATGCCGCCGACGCCCTCCTCGGGACCCAGATGCTGGGAGACGACGACGCGCAGGCCGAGCTCGCCGGCGCGGTCCAGGGCGTCGTAGGCGGCGGTGGTCTCCGGTCCCGCGCTCGCTTCGGTGACCGCCACGATGCCGAAGGCGTGCGCCTTGGCGACGGCGAGGCGGAGGCCGGCGAGCCGCTCGGCTGCGGTGGTCTCGGGCAGGAGCCGGTCGACCAGGTCGGCGGCGCTCTCCCGCAGCGTGCCGATCGGCGACCCCGAAGCATCCCGTTCGATCCGCCCGCCTGCGGGATCGGCGGTCGCGGCCGTGACGCCGGCGAGCTCCAGGGCCTTCGAATTGACCCAGCTCGAGTGGCCGTCGGCCGACGCCAGGAGGGCCGGGCGATCCGGCAGGATCGCGTCGAGGTCGCGACGATCGGCGATGCCGCCCGGGAAGAGGGTGAGGTCCCAGCCGCCGCCGACCAGCCAGGGCCGGTCGCCCAGTCTGGCGACGCAGGCGCGCAGCCGGTCGAGGACCTCGGCGCGATCCGCGCTCGAGTTGAGGTCGCATTGCGTGAGCTCGACGCCCCCCGACACCGGATGGATGTGCCGGTCGTGAAAGCCGGGCAGAACGAAGCGCCCGCCGAGCTCGACGACCCGGGTCTTCGGGCCGATGAAGCCGGTGACGTCCCGGTCGGCGCCGACGAAAACGATCCGCTCGCCGGCGACGGCGATCGACTCGGCCCAGGAGCGGGCGGCGTCGACGGTATAGATCGCCCCGTGCCGCAGGACGAGATCGGCTACGGGACCCGGTCCCGCCGCCGCGCGAGCGGCGGCAGCGGCGCCGGCGGCCGGGAGAGAAAGAAGAAGACCGGCAAAGGGGGGCGTGGCGAGCGCGACGGCGGCGGCCCGACGCGCCCATCGCTGGCGGCGCGACAGCTTCGCGCACCTGCCCGCGGGCGCTTCCTCCGGCGCGGGTGCTCGGCGAAACACACGGCCGCACCAGCCGTATCCATTTACTGGAAGCGTCTTTTCCGGCATCCTCGCTTCCGGACTGGGGACCATCGCGATGTTGACCTTTCTCGTCTGGGTGCTGCTGTTCATCGTCTGCTGGCCGATCGCCATTCTGGCGCTCGTGCTCTATCCGCTCGTCTGGCTGGTCCTGGTGCCGTTCCGCATCCTCGGCTTCGCCGTCGGCGGCGTGCTGGCTTTCCTGAGGGGCCTCTTCTTCCTGCCGGCCCGGATGCTGGGCGTCAAGGCCTGACCGTCAGGGATTCCGGCTCCGCCGAACCGTGAAGGGACTCCCGGTCCGGCATCCAGGTTTCGCCGCGCAGCGTCGCCGCCGCCCCTTCGACGGCCTCCAGGATCTTGATGTAACCGGTGCAGCGGCAGAGGTTGCCGGCCAGCGCCGCACGGATCTCCGGGCGCTCGGGGCGGGGATTTTCCGCCAGGAGCGCTTTCGCGGTCATCAGGATGCCCGGGGTGCAGTAACCGCACTGGGCGGCGCCGAGGTCGGCGAAGGCGGATTGCAAGGGGTGCAGCGTGTTTCCCCGCTGCAGCCCCTCGACGGTTTCGATCGCCTTGCCCTCCATCTCGGCAGCGAGCGCCAGACAGGAGAGCACCGGCCGGCCTTCCACCAGCACGGTGCAGGTACCGCACTCGCCGAGCTCGCAGCCGTGCTTGGTGCCGGTCAGGCCGAGCTCCTCGCGCAGGACCTCGAGCAGCGTGTGCTGCACGGGAAAGGCGACGGTGCGGCTTTCGCCGTTCACGGTCAGGGATTTCGTGACGATGTCATCGCTCAAGCTGCACCTCGACTCCTCCGGCCAGATCCTGGGCGGTTTCTGCCCGTATAGTACTTCTGAGGGGCCGTGCAGATGAAGCGATGGACGCTTTCGCGGATGGTCGGGGTGTTCGGCGGCGCAGCGCTCGCCTTCGCCCTGCTGTCGATCGTCGACATCCTGGTCCCGCGTCCCTACGACGGCGTCGTGCTCGAAGCCGATCAATGGGGGACCCTCTCGGTCCGCGAGGTGGTTCCCGGGTCCGGAGCCGACCTGGCCGGCATCCTGCCGGGGGACCGGATCGTCGGCATCGACCGCACGGTGCTCTCGTCGAGCGCCCAGGCCGGCCGGATCCTCGCCCGCCATGCCATCGGCGACGAGGTGCCCTACCTGCTGCGCCGGGGAGGGGGCCTCGAGGAGGTCCGCGGAGTCCACCTCGGGCGCCGGTTCATCGGCAGCGCGACCTACTTCTTCGCCTGCATCCTCGGCTTCGCCTTCTTCGGCGTCACCTATTTCGTCCTGCGCCGTCAGCGCGAGCAGCGCGCGGCGCAGATCTTTCACCTCGTCGGAGCGCTCTTCCTGCTCTTCCTCGTCTGTCGCCTGCGTCCGGCTTCGTACGGCTGGATCGACGGCCTCGTGCTCGAGGCGGGGGCGCTGGCGCTGCTGCTGCTTCCGGCCTGCTTCCTGCACTTCTTCCTCGTCTTTCCGCGTCCGATCGCCCTGCGCCCGGCGGGAGGGGAGGCCGACTTCGCGCGCCGCCGGCGGCGGTGGCTGCTCCTCCTGGTCTCGCTCTATCTCCTGCCGCTGGCGGTCTTCGTGACCGCGCTCGTCCTGTGGAACCGGGCCGGAGTCGCCCCGCGGCTGATCACCGGCGCGCCGGAGGCGAGCTGGTGGGTGCTGGGCCTCTACATGCTCGTCGGGCTGGCGACGCTGGCGGCGAATGCCCGCGCCACCCGCGACATCCGCCAGCGCCGCGGCATCGCGCTGGTCTTCGCCGGCTCGCTCTTCGGCCTGCTGCCCTTCCTCAGCCTGGCGGTGGCGCGGCCGGCGTGGCTGCACACCGAGCCGCAGGCCTTCGCCCTGCTCGGTCCGCTGGCGCTGGTGCCGCTGACGTTCGCCTTCGCCATCATTCGCTTCGGGCTGCTCGACATCCGCGTCATGGTGCGGCGGAGCCTCGTCTACTCGATGGTCACCGTCGGCGTCGCCGCGGTCTATTCGGTTGCCCTGACGCTGGTCAACACCTTCGCGCTGGGTTCGCAGCTCTCCTCGACGCGGACCTTCCCGATCCTCTTCGCCCTCGGCGTGCTGCTGCTGCTCGAGCCCCTGCGCCACCGCGTGCAGGGGATGATCGACCGCTTCGTGCACGCCGATCGCCGGCGCCTGGAGGAGGCGATCCGCAAGCTCGGGCGCGCGGTTGCGGCGGAAGTCGACCCCCAGCCGGTGGTGCGTGACGTGGTCGAGCGCCTGCCGCAGATTCTCGGGCTGCATTTCGCCGCGCTCTACCTGGAGCGCGAAGGTGCCCTCGAACGCGCCGCCGGTCCCGCGACCTTGCCGGCGAGCCTGCCGCTCCTCGCGCCGCTGCACGACGCCCTGGCGGCGAGGGGCGAGCCGGTTCCGGTCGGCGACCTCGCCCGGCTGGTTCCGGACTCCGGCGAGGTCCAGGCCCTCGTCGCCCGGCTCGAGCCGGCGGGAGTGGAGACGGTGGGCGACCTCACCTCGCCGCGACGGAAGATCGGTCTCGTGCTGCTCTCGGGAACGACGGGGCAGGTCGAGATCGGCGACGAGATCCGGGCCCTTCTGGGGAGCCTCTTCGGCCAGGCGGCGCTGGCGCTCGAGACCAGCCGGCTGGTCGCCGAGCGCACCCGGCAGGCGGAGCTCGAGCGCGAGCTCGAGATCGCCTCGAGCGTCCAGTCGGAGCTCCTGCCGCGGGTCCTGCACTTCGGGCACGGCTGGTCGGTGGCCGCCGTCTGCCGCGCCGCGCGCCACGTCGGTGGCGACTTCTACACCGAGCTGCCGGCAGGCAAGAACGGCAATCGCGCCATCGTCTTCGGGGACGTCGCCGGCAAGTCGGTCGCCGGCGCGCTGGTGATGATGGCGGCGCACGAGGCGTTGCAGACCCTGGCGCTGTCGCATCGCGACCCCGAGACGCTGTTCGCGCTGGCGAACCGCCGCCTCTACGGCCTCGGCACGAAGAAATCGTTCGTCGCCCTCGGCTGGGTGGCGGCCACCGACGACGGCGAGGGGATCGACTATCTGCTCGCCGGCCAGCCGCAGCTGCTGGTGCGCAACCCCGGCGGCGGGGTGCGCGAGCTGCCGCTGCCGCCGCACCGGCTGCCGCTGGGGGCGCTCCTCGACGGGCGTTACGTCGCGAGCCGCGCGACGGTGGCGCCGGGGGACCTCGTGCTCGGCTACTCCGATGGCGTCACCGAAGCGCAGGCGCCGGACGGCGAGCTGTTCGGCGAAGAGCGCCTGGTGCGGGTGCTGGGGTCGGCGCGCGGCGGGCCGCAGGAGATCATTCAGCAGGTTCTCGACGCGATCGCGGAGTTCACCCGCGGCGCCGACCCTTACGATGACATCACTCTCGTCGCCATCTCCCGGGACGGAGGAGGAGAAGCATGCAACGCCGCAAACTGAATCTCGCGCTGGTTGCCGCCGCGTTGGCGGTGCTGGCGGCGGCCGTGTTCGTTGTGCCGCGGCTCCTGCGCGACAAGGCACGGGCCTGGACGACGAGCTCGCCCGCGGCGCTCACCGCCTTCGAGGCGGGCCTCGATGCGCGCATGCGCTTCTATCTCCTCGAGGCGGCGGAGAAGTTCCGCCAGGCGCTCGCGCTCGATCCGGATTTCGCCGCCGCCAAGGTCCAGCTCGCCGCGGTGACGATCGACGGCGACGAGCGCAAGCGGCTGCGCCAGGAGCTCGAGTCGATCGACGTCTCGCGTCTGAGCGAGCGCGAGCGGTTTCTGGTCGAGATGGCGCGCGCCAAGCGGGAGCGTCAGGCGGAGCTCTCCGCCAGCTATCTCGCCGCCCACCCCGAAGATCCGTGGGCGCTCTATGTCGCGGCCGGCCAGGCCTGGGACCGTGAGGAGTTCAGCGCCGCCGCCGGGCTCTACAAGCGACTGCTCCAGGTCGACCCGAACTGGGTGCTGGCGCGCAACAACCTGGGCTACCTCGAGATGGCGCAGGCACGCTTCGCTGCCGCCGAGGAGCAGTTCCGCACCTACGCCTACGTCGCCCCGGACCAGGCGAATCCGCACGACTCGCTGGGCGAGCTGCTGTCGCTGGTCGGCCGCTACGACGAGGCGCGCTCCGAGCTCGAACGCGCCCTGTCGATCCGCCCCGACTTCTGCGCCTCGTACCAACATCTCGCCGGCATCGCCCTGTTCGAGGGCAAGCCGGCGGAGATTCCGCCGATCGCCGCGCGCCTCGCCGAGCACTGTCCGCCGGAGATGAAGGCGGGGATGGACTGCGAAGCCCGCTTCTTCCAGGCCTTCATCGGCAGGGACTTCGACGCCCCCTGGCGGGACGGCTTCGCCTCCTGCGCCGGCGCGCCGGGTGCGCGCGGCATCCTGTTCTATCGCCTGGCGCTGCTCGCCGGCCGGTCGCCCGAGGCCGAGTCGGAAGAGGCCGCTCTGGCGAAGATGGTGGAGGAGAGCCGCAAGAGCGGCTACAGCAAGGGAAAGGCGCGCGTCCTCCAGGTGGAAGCGCTGCACGACCAGGGAGTGCGCAAGCTCGGCGAAGGCGACGCGGGGGCCGCGGCCGATCTCTTCCGCGCCGCCGACGAGCGCGCCTCGTACTGGGGAGTGGACGAGGGGCGCACCAAGCTCTTCAACAAGCTCAATCTGGCGCTGGCTCTCGACCGCGCCGGGCGGCCGCAGGAGGCCGAAGCGGCGCTCGCTGCGGTGCGCGACGTGAACCCCGCCTTCGCGCGCGCCTACGCCTCTCTTGCGGAGCTGACTCCCGGGCCGCGCTGAGGTGTAGAGTCTCCGGGCCGATCCGGCCTCTCAGAGGGACTCGCCATGACGCTCGACCGTCGCCGCCTGCTGCTCTCTGCAGCCGCTGGAGGGGCTGCCACACTTCTGCCCTGGCCGGCTGCGCAGGCCGAATCCGGCGCCGCCGCGCCGGCGGCGCCCCGGCCGCTCGTCGGAGCGGACGGCGCGGTGGACTGGCCGGCGGTCCGCGCCGAGTTCGACCTCGCGCCGGATTGGCTCCATTTCGGCACTTTCTACCTCGTCTCGCATCCCCGGCAGGTGCGCGAGGCGGTGGCCCGCTACGCCCGCGAGCTCGACGGCAATCCGCTCTCGATCGAGGAGCTCTTCGATCCGGCGCACGCCGACGACAACCGAGCGACCCGCACCAAGCTGGCGCTCGCCGGCTACCTCGGTGGCCGGCGCGAAGAGCTCGCGCTCACCGCCAACACGACGACCGGTCTCGCGCTGCTCTACAACGGCCTGCGGATCCGCCCCGACCAGGAGATCCTCACCAGCGAGCACGATCACTACGTGCACCACGAGTCGATCCGCTATGCGGCCGAGAAGAACGGCGCCGCGGTGCGGCTCTTCGCCCTCCACGAAGGCGCGGCGCGGGCGACGGCCGGCGAGATGATCGAACGGCTGCGGCTCGCCATCCGGCCGCAGACGCGCGCCGTCGGTCTCACCTGGGTGCATTCGGCGACCGGACTGAAGCTGCCGATCCCGGCCCTCGCCGAGGTCGTCGCCCGGGCCAACGCCGGACGCGCCGAGGCCGACCGCTGTCTCTTCATCGTCGACGGGGTGCACGGTTTCGGCGTCGAAGATGTCGCGGCGGCGGGAATGGGCGCCGACTTCTTCGTCGCCTCGTGCCACAAGTGGCTGTTCGCGCCGCGCGGCAACGGCCTGGTGTGGGGCAGGGCGGAGAGCTGGCCGGCGATCCGGCCGACGATCCCCAACTTCGACAGCGATGGCGGGCGGGCCTTCGTCGCCTGGATGGACCGCGCCCCGGTGCCGCCGACCCGCGCCGCCTTCGTCTCGCCGGGCGGCTTCATCGCCTACGAGCATCAGTTCGCCGTTGCCGACGCCGTCGCCTTCCACCTGGCGCTCGGGCGCGCCCGCATCACGGCGCGCATCCACGAGCTCAACGCGCAGATTCGCGCCGGCCTGGCGAAGATCTCCGGGGTGACGCTGCATACCCCTCTCGACGGCAGCCTCGCCGCCGGTATCAACTGTTTCGAGGTTGCGGGACTTTCGCCGGAGGCGGTGGTGGCAAGGCTCGCCGAGCGGCGGATCCACGCCACCAGCTCGCCGTACAAGGTGTCCTACGCCCGCCTCGCCGCCGGCATCATGAACACGCCGGCGGAGATCGACACCGCCCTCGCGGCGGTCCGCGACCTCGCGCGCACCTGAACGGAAAGAGAAACGGCCGACCCCTCGCGGGATCGGCCGTCGCTCACTTCCCGGCAGGCGAACCGCGGTTCAGGGCACCGTCGCGCTCCACTGCGTGGTGTTCCCCGACTCGAACCCGTCGCTGAACAGCGCCGGCACCTGGCAGCTCTGGATGGTCACGTCGTCGACGTTCCAGCCCGCCGCGGTGACCGAGGTGTCGGAACCGAGGCGCATCCGGAACTGCGCGGTCTGGCCGGCATACGAGCTCAGGTCGGCGATCGTCTGGATGTAGGCGGTCGACGCACCGCACCACGCCTGCAGGCCGGCGAGGGGGTTGGAGCAGCAGGTGGAGACCGCTCCGGTGTAGCTTCCGACCAGGAGATTCGCCGCCGGCACCTGGGTCCAGGTGGCGCCGCCGTTGGTCGAGATCTGCAGGATGCCGCCGTCGTAGCAGGCGGTGGCACCGTTGGCCTCGAGCGTCGGCGCGTGCCAGAACTTGAGCACCACCGGATTCTGTCCGGTCGGCAGCGCGATCGCCGGCGTCACCAGCAGCTGGTCGGTCACCGACGCCGGGTCGTTGGCGTGGAAGACCTGCGTGCCGCTGTGCGGATTCGTCGCCGAGAGCGCCCAGCTGTCGCCGGTGCCGCTATGCGTCCAGCCGCCGACGCCGGACTCGAAGCCGTACTGATAGAGGGGATTGGCGACGGTACCGACCGCACAGTCGCCCGGCGCGGCCACGGTGCGGAAGTTGAACACGGCGGAGTAGAGGCTGGTGCCGCAGGCGTTGGTCGCGAGCGCCCGCCAGTAATACTGCGTGTTGGTGTTGATCGTTCCGGCGGAGTAGGCAGGATTGGCGAGACCGCTCGCCTGCTCGACGATGTTGGTGAAAGCGGCGTCGCTGGCGATCTGAACCGCATAGCTCGTTGCCTGCGGCACCGCCGCCCAGCTCAGGGCCGCCGGCACCGGCACGTTGAGCGCGCCGTTGGCCGGCGCGGTGAGCGTCGGCTGCGCGGCGGGGATCGTCGCGAGATTCAACGTCAGCTGCACCGCCTTGGGGCCGGTGGTCGAGGTGGCCGAGACGGTGATCGTCGCCGGGCCCGGCGTGCCGGCGCCGGTGTTGCCGATCGTCAGCACGCTCGAACCCACCGGAGTCACCGGGTTGACGCTGAAGCCGGTCGTCGTGCCGGCGGGATGGCCGCTCGCCGAGAGCGTCACATGGTCGGTGTAGCCGCCAAAGGCGCCGACGTTGACGGTGTACGTGGCGTTGGCCGGCGCGCAGACCGCCTGCGAGAGCGGCGTCGCCGCGAGGGTGTAGTCGGCGGCGAGCACCGAGTGCGAGTCGGTGTAGGTGTCGAAGGCCGAGGTGCCGTTGGGGTTGTCGCCGGTGCTGTTCGACGAGTCGGCCCAGATCGGGTGCGCCGTGCCGCTGCCGAGGGCGAGGCCGCTGTAGTCGCCGAAGTCCATCGAGCCGTCGGTCGAGACCGAGGCGCCGTCGCTCACCTGCACGTTGCCGAGGAAGGCGGGAAAGGTGGCGGGGGTGAAGGTGTCGCACCACTCCTCCATCGCCGTGTTGGTCGCCGAGTTGCGCGCGTCGTGCCAGCAGATGGCGACGTTGCCGGTCGCCGGATCCGACGCGATCTTGGGCAGGAACTGGCTGCGCGTCGTGGCGTCGGTATTCACCTGGATGGGCGGCGAGCTCCAGGTGGCGCCGACGTCGTCGGAGTAGCGCAGCATGATGTTGGTGTTGTTGCTCTCGTCGACGAGCTCGTCGGTGTAGACGAGGTAGAGGCGGCCGTAGTGCGGGCTCGCCGGGTTGCGGTCGAAGGCGAGGCCCGCTTCGGTATCGATGGAGCGGTTGTTCTGCGCCGGGATGAAGTCGAAGCCGCCGACCAGCGTCGTCGTAGCGACGATCGAGGCGCCGAATCCGCCAGGGCCGAGGCCGTCGGCGTCGACGTTGATCCGGATGTTGCCACCGGTCTGGCCGCCGCTCGGTCCGCAGATCTGGACAACGGCATGCGGCGCCACAGGCGAGGTCGCCAGGTCGCCGAAGCTGCAGCTGGTCGTGGTCGGAGCCGTCTGCGCGGCGGAGAAGGCACCGACCGCGCCCAGGCCGGTGACCGCCGCGCCGCTCGCGACCATGTTGCCGGATTGGTTCCAGACGATCCAGACCGTACCGTCGTAGGCGACCACCGAGGGCTGATCGACGCTTCCGCCGAAGCTCGCGAGCGGCGAGTATGTCGCGCCGCCGTCGACGCTGAGCATCGTCACGATGGCGTTGACCGAGCTGTTGATGAACGTCGCGAAGAGGTTGCCGTAGCTGTCCCACGCCAGGTTGGGATCGCAACAGTAGCTGCCGATCGAGCCGCCGACCGTCCAGGTCTGACCGCCGTCGGTCGAGCGCCAGGGGGTCGCCAGGCTGTTGCAGTGGGCGACGAGCTGCAACGGGTTGGTCGGGTTCTTGGCGATGGCGCACTCGTTGTCGCTGCCGTTGAGCTTGCTGATGTTGATGTCCACGTTGCCGGCGACGCCCTCCGTGAAACCGCTGGTCGTCGGCTCGGGCACCGGTGTCTCGCCGCGAAAGACCCACGGGGCGACCGGATCGGCCTTGCTCCAGATGCCGCGACGCGCGGCCTGAGCGTCGGCCTGCGCCGCTGTCAGCTCGTCGGGCTGCCCCTCTTCGGCCGGCCGGTAGCGCGCCCCCGGCCGCAGCCAGGCGAGGCCGGCGGCGGCGATATCGACGCCGAGATCGTGCTCTTTGCCGTCGCTGGCGATGTAGAAGATGCGCGACACCATCTCGTCCTTGGCATTGCGGTACTTGAAGCGCATCGCGCCGTGCCGGTTCAGCAGCGCCTCGCGCACGAACGCCTTGGCTTCGGCGGCGAAAGGCTGGCCGTCGGCCGGCGCTTCGGTGCCGTAAAGGCGGACGACGTAGGTCCCTTCGCCGTAGTCGAGAACGACGACGTTGGCGTCGCGGACTTCGGTGAAGACGCCGTCGAGGCGCTTCGCCGAAGCGGGCTGAGTGGCGAAGACGAGCGTGAGGAGAACAGCGGAGGGGAGATAACGCAGGAGGCGGTTCGACATCTGGGAGACTCCTTCCCGGTGGGTGAGGCCACGAACTTCGGACTGGTGGTGCCCGAGTGTAACCCAGCCGGATCGGGAGGGCCCTATGACGCGGATCACCCCGCCGGGAGCCGGGCTCGCGCCCAGCTCCGACGGGGCGCCCCGCCGCCTACTCGACGCGCGTGACCTGCAGGATGCGGCGCGGCCGCGCCTCGAGGTTCTCGATCGCGATCGTGCCGTCCTTCGCCAGCTCGATCTTCGCCAGGGCGAGCATCTCCCCCTTGCCGCCGTCGTCCACGCCGGGACCGTCGAGAGCGAGCTCGACCAGCGTGTAGGGGTAGTCCCGCGAGTGCCCGCCGCGCACGAACTCGCCGTAGGACACCGGGCGCGACAGCAGCA
>CAZQTL010000048.1:12592-21602 GCA_964595975.1 uncultured Thermoanaerobaculia bacterium
CGCGAGTGCCCGCCGCGCACGAACTCGCCGTAGGACACCGGGCGCGACAGCAGCAGCACGAGGCGGCGCGTGTGGAGCTCGGTGTTGTCGTAGACCGTCGCCGTCGCGATCGGGTAGCTCTGCACGTCGCCGATCTGGAGGCTGCCGACCTTGAGCTTGCCGATCGCCTTCTCGAGGGCGAGCGGGCCCTTCGTCTGCAGGATCTCCTGCAGTCGCGCCGACTCGGCGGGAGGCGTGAAATCGTCCACGATGATGGACAGTCGTCGGGACGCCCCTCCGGACTCGGGCAGGAGGCGCCCCTGGTAGACCTCGCGCGCCTCGCCGGCGGAGGCGAGTCCCGAGGCGAGAACCGCGATGGCTGCGATGCTTCGAGTGAGCTTCATGTCGATCTCCCCGCGGCCGAATGGACAGTTCCGGCCGCTCTGCACGGGGTCAGTGCAACCTCTGTTCCAGCTGGCGGCCGGGGTTGTGTCAGGCCGGCAGGGCGTCGAGCGCGTCGCCGACCGCCTGGGCGTCCGCGTAACGGTCGGCCGGCGCCTTGGCGAGCAGGCGCTCGACGAAGGCAACCCAGGGTTCGGGAGTTCCGGGCCGCAGGCGCCGCAGGTCCGGCGGCGGCGTCTGGAGGTGCTCGAGGGCGATCGCGGTCGGGTTGTTGCCGAGGAACGGCTCGCGACCGGCGAGCAGGGTGAAGGCGAGGACGCCCAGCGCGTAGAGATCGCAGCGGCCGTCGAGGTCGGCGCCCTGGATCTGCTCTGGCGCCATGTACATCGGCGTTCCGACGGCGAGTCCGGTCATGGTCAGGCGGGTGTCGCCGGAGAGCGTGCGCGCGATGCCGAAGTCGAGGATCTTCACCCGCGTCGGCGTCAGGATGACGTTGCTCGGCTTGAGGTCGCGATGGACGATCGCGTGCGCATGCGCCTCGCCGAGGCCGGCGGCGATCTGCTTGAGGATCGCGCGCAGACGGTCGAGCGGCGGCAGCGCCTTCGATCGCACGACCTGATCGAGCGTCTGGCCGGCGACGAGCTCCATGGTGACGAAGATGCCGTCCGGGAAGCGCCCCAGGTCGAAAACCCGCACGATGTTCGGGTGGGTGAGGCGGCGCAGCAGCTGGACCTCGCGCAGCAGGCGGTCCTGTTCGGCGGCGATCTCGTCGCTCTGATCGCTGCGGCCGAGGATGGTCTTGATCGCGACCTCCTCCGCCATCTCGCGATCGCGCGCCCGGTAGACGCGCCCCATTCCTCCGCGTCCGATCTCGGCGACGATCTCGTAGCGGCCGGCGAGCAGGAACCCGGCCGGGAAGCCGCCTACCGACTGCGGCCGGGAGACGACCGGCGCCGCCTCCGTCGAACGCGCGGCGGGATTCGCTGGGGCTCCGGGAACCTGGGCGGCAGGCATCCGGCCAATGGCGCCGCGCAACGACGCCAGGCGCTCCGCGGCGTCCTTGTAGCCCGGCTTGATCGCCACCAGCTTCTGATAGGCGGCGAGCGCTTCGGCGGTGCGCTCGAGGCGCTCGAAAAGCCGGCCCTGCCAGTAGAGCTGATCGCCGATGGTCGTACCGCCGGGATCGGTCGCCGGCGGCAACATCTGCAGGCGCTGCAGCGCGTCCGAGTATTTCCCTTGTTCGTAGAGCAGCGGCACCAGCAGCATCGTCGCCTTGCCGCCGATCTGCGAAGCGGCCGGCACCTGGCGGAGTGCGCGGCTGGCGTCGTCCTTCGCTTGCACTTCGAGGAAACAGGTCGCGGCTTCGAACGGTTTTCCGGCCTTGAGCAGGCATTCGCCCGCCTGCTGGTAGTCGCGGGCGGTAAGGAAGGCCTGGCCGGCGCTGGCGTGGTCGCCGGCGGCGAGAAAAGCCCGGCCGGCATCGGCCCAGCGGTTGCCCTTGCGATACGCCTCGGCGGCGAGGCGCGGCTCGCGCGCCTCTTCCCAGGCGCGCCCGGCCTGCGGCCAGACCGCCGCCGCTTCCCACGCCTGGGCACACTCCTTGAACGCGCCCGAGGCGGCGAAGAGCGCCGCCGCCTCCTGCGGCCGGCCGCAGGCGAGAAGCGTCTTCGCCCGCTCGTGCGGACGCATGCCGGTCGCCTTCGGCAGCAGGCGCAGCGCATCTTCCTTCTCGCCGACGGCGACGTAAGCCTGGATCGCCTCTTCGAAGCGGCCCGCGGCTTCGAGGAGCTTGCCCGACTTGAGAGTCGGCATGGTGTTGGAGAGCAGGGTCGCCGCTTCGCCGCTCTTGCCCAGCTTGCCGAGCAGCTCGGCGCGCTCCTGGTCGATCTCGGCGATCGCCTGCTCGACGCCGGGGTCACGGCGCGCGCGGCCTTCGGTCTTCAGGCGGTTCGACTCCTGCTCGAGGGCGCGGGCGGCGTCGGCGGGCTGATTGCCGCGGCGGTAGTAGTTGGCGGCGAGCTTCCACAGCCGCGCCTTTTCGTAGTACCGCGCCGCCTTGGCATGCCACTGCAGCTTGGCGGCGGACTCGGCGGCCTTCTTCCAGTCGGCGCCCAGCTCGAAGAGGACGATCGCCTCCTGATGGTGGCCCGACGAGGCGAGGAGCTCGCCGGCCTGGAGCGGCGTGGCGTCGGTGTAGCCGTCGGGGACCTTGCCGAGCACGCCGACCAGCGTCACCTCGACGGCGCGCCGGGCGTTGCCGGTCTCGGCGAAGAGCCTCGCCGCCTGCGGGTGCTTCCCGGCCTTGGCGTAGGCCTCGGCGGCTTTCGCCTTGTCGCCCGCCCTGAGAAAAGCCTCGGCGCGCTCCTCCGGCGAAGCGGTGAGGTTGGAGAGGAACTTCGGAGTGAACGCCACGCGCGGGAGATTCTGCGGTTTCAGCGCGTCGAACGGCAACCCCGGCTCCGGACGGACGACCGTCCGCCGGAGGCCGGGAATGCCCGACGAGCCGGAATCAGGGAACGACGGCCGACCAGGCGGCGGTGTTGCCCGACTCGAAGCCGTCGACGAAGAGGTTGAGCGAGTACTTGTCGGTATAGGTGTCGAAGGCGGCGGTGCCGTTCGGGTTGTCGCCGGTGCTGTTGGAGGAATCGGCCCAGATCGGATGCGCCGTGCCGTTGACCAGCGTCAGGCCACTGTAGTCGCCGAAGTCCATCGAGCCGTCGGTCGAGACCGAGGCGCCGTCGCTCACCTGCACATTGCCGCGGAAGGTCGGGAAGGTCGCCGGCGTAAACGAGTCGCACCACTCTTCCATCGCCGTGTTGGTTGCCGAATTGCGCGCATCGTGCCAGCAGATGGCGACGTTGCCGGTCGCCGGATCGCTGGCGATCTTGGGCAGGAACTGGCTGCGAGTCGTCGCATCCGTGTTGACCTGGAGCGGCGCACTCCAGGTGGCGCCGGTGTCGTCGGAGTAGCGCAGCATGATGTTGGTGTCGTTGCTCTCCTGCGTCGCCTCGTCGGTATAGACGAGGTAGAGGCGGCCATAGTGCGGGCTCGACGGATTGCGGTCGAAGGTGAGGCCGGCCTCGGCGTCGATCGAGCGGTTGTTCTGCGCCGGAATGAAATCGAAGCCGCCGACCAGGGTCGTGGTGGCGACGATCGAGGCGCCGAAAACGCCGGCGCCGAGGCCGTCGGCATCGACGTTGATCCGGATATTGCCGCCGGTCTGTCCGCCGCTCGGGACGCACACCTGCACCACGGCGTGCTGCGCTACGGGAGAGGTCGCGAGATCGCCGAAACTGCAGCCGCTCGTGGTCGGAGCGGTCTGCAAAGTGCTGAACGCGCCGACCGCGCCGAGGCCAGTGACGGTGGCGCCGCGTGCCACCATGTTGCCGGACTGGTTCCAGACGATCCAGACAGTGCCGTCGTGGGCGACCACCGATGGCTGATCGATGCTGCCGCTGAAGCTGGCGAGGTTGCCGAAGGTCGCGCCGCCATCCACGCTCAGCTTGGTCACAATGGCGCTCGTCGCACCGTTGATGAAGGTGGCGAAGAGGTTGCCGAAACTGTCGAAGGCGAGGTTGGGATCGCAGCAGTAGCTGCCGATCGAGCCGCCGACGGTCCAGGTCTGCCCACCGTCGCCGGAGATCCAGGGCGTCGCCAGGCTGTTGCAGTGCGCCGCCAGGCGCAGCGGATTCGACGGGTCTTTGGCGATCGCGCACTCGTTGTCGCTGCCGCTCAACTTGCTGATGTTGCGGTCGACGGTGCCGGCGACCCCTTCGGGAAAGCCGCTGGTCTTCGGTTCGGGCGCCAGCGTCTCGCCGCGGAAGGTCCAGGGGGCGACGGGGTTGGAACCGCTCCAGATACCGCGGTGGGCCGCCTGAGCCTCGGCCTGGGCAGCGGTCAGCTGGTCGGGCTGTCCCTCTTCGACCGGCCGGTACTTGGCGCCGGGACGGAGCCACGCCAGCCCAGCGGCCGCGAGGTCGACGCTCAAGTCGCGCTCGTGGCCGTCACGGTCGAAGTAGAAGACCCGCGAGACCATCTCGTCCTTGGCATTCCGGTACTTGAAGCGCATGGCGCCGTTCTTGCCGAGCAGCGCCTCGCGCACGAACGCCTTGGCCTCGGCGGCGAACGGCTGGCCGTCGGCCGGCGCTTCGGTGCCGTAGATGCGGACGTCGTAAGTTCCCTCGCCGTAGTCGAGGACGACGACGTTGGCGTCCTTGACGGCGGTGAAGACGCCGTCGAGGCGCTTGGCGGCGGCCGGCTGCGCCGTCCAGCCGAGGACGGCGAGGGCGACGAGCAGCGCCTTCGGGGTGAAGTCGAGACCGAGCTTGTGCATGGGACGCAATCCTCCGGATAGGGGCAAAAGGTACCGCTGAGAGCCGATGTGCAGGTAGTTTACTGCAGGTTTCTACGGAGTTCTTTCCATGGCCGGGCTGCTAGGCTGTGCGGGCGATGTCTCATCGAGACCCCAGCCTGCTCGACGCCGCGCTCCTGGCGTCCCTGGCGCTGGCGGTCTTCTCCGGATGCGCCGCCAAGCCCGAGGTGCCGCGGACGGCGGCCACGTCCGCGGTCGCCGCGCCGGAGACGGGGCAGCCGCCCGAAGCCGACCGGACAGCAGCGCCCCCCGCCGAAGGCGTTGCCGATGCCGCGGCCACCGCCGACGCGGCTCCGGTCGCCGGCGACTCGGCGGCGGCGCTCTCGCCGGCGAAGAAGAAGCGCTCCGTCAATCCGTGCCGACAGCGTTCGGCAGAGGATGCGCCGGCGATCGACGACGCCCATCGCAAGCTCTACGAGACGCTGTGCGGTGCGGCGCTGTGGTTCGACGGACTCTTCGGCGAACGCAACGAGCTCGCGATCGCCTCGGCGAAGGGGACCAGCGGACGGTTCGAGCTCTCCGGACTGAACTCGGAGTACGAGGGCTCGAAGGTCCGGCTGCGCGGCAACGTCCGCTTCGACTTCCCGAACTTCGCCAAGCGCTGGAACGCCTTCCTCGGCCGCGACGATCAGGACGACTTCATCCGCGACCGCAGCGAGGGTCTGGCCCTGCGCTCGCAGTTCCTGGATTTCGCGGACGAGAACCGCTGGCTCGCCGGTCTCGGCTACTCCCTGCCCGGAACCTACAAGCAGCGCACCGACTTCCGTGTCGGCGGCAAGCTCGGCACCGAACCGGAGATCTTCGCCCAGGGACGCTACCGGCGAAACTTCCTGATCAACGACCGCAACCTCTTTCACTTCCGCGAGACCCTGTTCTGGACCAATCGCGACGGTTTCGGCAGCACGACGAGCCTCGATTTCGACCACGTGGTGAAGCGCACCATGCTGCTGCGCTGGGGCAACATCGGCACCGTCTCCGAGTCGACCGACGGCCTCGAGTGGCGCTCGGCGATGCTGCTCTACCAGAGCCTCGCGAACGCCAAGGCCCTGGCCTACGAGATCTTCATTCGCGGCGAGACCGCCTGGGAGGTGCCGCTCAAGGAGTACGGTGTGCGCGGCATCTACCGCCATCCATTGCTGCGGCGCGACTGGCTGGCGGGCGAGGTCGTCCTCGGCTACAGCTGGCCGCGCTTCGAGCTCGAGGACGAGCGCAAGGGCTCGCTCACCGTCGGTCTCGGGGTCGAGATCCTGGTCGGAACCTGGAAATAGGTAGCCCTCACTTCACCTTCGGCATCTCGGTGCCGTAGACGTAGCGCTCGAACCAGGGCTGCCAGTCCTTGCCGGTCATCTGGTTGAGGATGCCGACCAGGTGGCGGGTCTCGCCGGTCTTGTAGGTGAAGTTCTTGATGTAGGAGCGCATCCAGGAGAGGAAGGCGGCGTCGCCTTTCTGCGCGCCCATCTCGCGGACGAGCTCTTCGCGCAGGGCATGCAGCACCAGCGGCCCCTTGGAGTAGAGCAGCGCCCGCCAGGCGTAGAAATCCTTGTCGCGGTCGCCCGAGAGGTGGGTGGCGAGGTAGATGCTGCCGCCGTCGCCGATCTCCTTGGTGCCGAATTTCCAGTCCTTGACGGCGCGCTCGAAGAAGTACTCGCCCTGCTTGCGGTCGGTCATCGATTGTCGCAGGCACTCGATCGAGCTGTACTCGGCGAAGCTCTCCGACAGCCAGTTCTCCTCTGCGCGGCGCACTTTGGCGACGTGCGGGAACCAGCTGTGCGCGACCTCGTGGGCGATCCGCTCGTTGACCCCGCGCGTGTACCAGGCGGCGTAGTTCGGCTCGTCCAGGCTCTGGGCGCGCGCCGGAGTCATGAACGCTTCCTTGGTGATGAAGATCACGCCCGGCGGAGCCTGGCCCCAGCCCCAGTCCTGGATCTCGACCAGCTGCAGGTCCTGGTAGGGGAACGGCACTCCGAGCCAGGCCTCGAGGCAGGTGCGGACGCCGGCGACGATGTCGGCCAGGCGCTCGGCCTCGAACTTCTTGGCGCTGGCGTAGGTCGAGACATGGACCCTGGCGCCCTGATACTCGCGGTCGAAAGTCGTGTAGCGGCCGGCGATCGCCACCGCGCGCTCCGCAGGCACGCCGATGGTCGTGGTGACGCGCGTGCCGGTGGCCGTCTTTTCGCGGCTCACGACCTCGCCGGAGGCGAACGGCACGAACGGATCGGGGACCTCGATCCGCATCTTGAAGGTCGAGTGCTCGGTGCCCGAGGCGAGCGGCTTCGGATACCAGGACTCGGTGCGCAGGATCCAGTAACTGTTGCCGTCCGGCCGGTCGAGGATGTCGCCCTCGGTGCGGATCTCGAAGGTGATCTTCTCGTCCTTGCGCAAGGCTCTGGGCAGCGCCACCAGCAGGGTGCCCTCGTGATGCCAGTAGTCGGCGGGCGCACCGTCGATCTCGAGCGCGGCGACGCGGAGCTCGCGCACCTTGCTGTCGGTATCCTCGAACTTCGACTGCAGCGCGAAGGGCAGGACGCGCAAGCCGTCGCGCAGCGCCTGGACGGCGATACGGGCCGTCATCGTGACCTCGGCTCCGCGCGGATTGACCAGGTCGATATCGGTCGCCACCGTGGCGAAATCGAGCGGGCGCGGATCCCACCAGGTCGCGCCGATCGGCTGGCCGACGAGGATCGAGGTCGACATCCGTCCGCCGTAGACCTTCGAGTCGCCGTCCACGCGCTCGAAGCGTCCGAACGACTCCTCGCGGACCGACGGATGGGTGTCGACGTCGAGCACGTAGTCGTCGCCGGCGGCGTGAAAGACCGCCCAGCGGTAACCGGAGTCGCCCTGCGTCGTCGACAGGAGGAGGTCGCGCTCCGGGTTGTCGCTGGTCTTCTCGGCGAGCAGCTCCAGCAGCCAGCCGGGCAGCGGGCCCGGCTCCGCCGCCGCCTCGCCCGGGACGCCGTCGAGGAGCCCGACGCCCCAGACGGCGGCCGCCGTGAGCTGCTTCTCGAACTTGAGGACGGCGCCGTCCAGGCGAGGCACCAAGCCGGTCGAAGCGCGCAGGTTGCGTTTCGCGAACGGAATCGAGAAGGCGTCGTCCACCCGATAGGTGAGCAGCGGCCGTCCCTCGATCAGCACGCCCACCGTGCGTCCGCCCGAGCGCAGCGCGCGGACGCGATCGCCGCTCGCGCTCTTGATGACCGCTCGCCCGACGGTGAGCTCGCCGCCGGGGAGCGACAGCGGTGCTCCCGGCTCGACGTCGCGCAGCCGGGCGAGATCGCCCGCGATGCCGCTCTCCCGGTCGGCCGGCAGGGCCGAAACCGGCGGCGGAGCGAGCTGACAGAGGAACGCCAGAGTCGCGAGCGCCAGGCCGTGCTGGATCTTCATTGCGGTCCTCCCGTCGGAGGTCCGATCTTAGCCCGCGCCGGCGAGCTCCTGGACGCGCTCCTGCGGCTGGACCTCCGGCGGCGCGATCTCCACCGTCAGCGCTTCGCCGGCGACGCCAACGCGCACGGTCGATCCTTCGCCGGCCTCCCCGGCGACGAGGGCGCGGGCGATGCGGCTCTCGAGCTGCCGCTGCAGGAAGCGCTTGAGCGGCCGCGCGCCGTAGACCGGGTCGTAGCCGGCGCGGGCGACGAACTCGCGCGCCGCGGGGGTGAGCTCGAGGGCGACCTGGCGTTCGGCGAGCCGCTTGCGGAGCTCGGCCGTCAGCAGGTCGACGATCGTCTCGATCTCCGGCAGGGTGAGCGGCCGGAAGAGCACGATGTCGTCGAGTCGATTCAGGAACTCGGGGCGGAAGTGCGCCCGCAGCTCGCGCATCACGGCGTCGCGCGCGGTCTCCCGGATCTCGCCGCGGTCGGTGACCCCTTCGATGAGGAACTGCGAGCCGATGTTCGAGGTCAGGATGACCACCGTGTTCTTGAAGTCCACGGTGCGCCCCTGGGCGTCCGTGAGGCGGCCGTCGTCGAGCAGCTGCAGCAGGACGTTGAAGACATCGTGGTGGGCCTTCTCGATCTCGTCGAAGAGGATGACGCAGTAGGGCTTCCGCCGCACCGCTTCGGTGAGCTGGCCACCCTCTTCGTAGCCGACGTAGCCGGGCGGGGCGCCGATCAGGCGCGACACCGTGTGCTTCTCCATGTACTCCGACATGTCGATGCGCACCAGGTTGTCCTCGCTGTCGAACAGCGCCTGCGACAGGGTCTTCGCGAGCTCGGTCTTGCCGACGCCGGTCGGGCCGAGGAACAGGAACGAGCCGATCGGCCG
>CAZQTL010000049.1:0-17416 GCA_964595975.1 uncultured Thermoanaerobaculia bacterium
CTGCTTGCGAACGTCGACTTCTTCCGCCGCCGCTTCGCCGCGGGCCTGCGCGCGGCGTTCGCCGCCGCGCCCGACACCGGGCGGGCGATGCCCTCCGGGCCGCGTCGTTTCTTCGAGGACTACGCCTTCTGGTGCTTCGTCTCGGCGGTGGCGGTCTTCGCCGCCGCGCCGACGACGCCCCAGAGCTGGCAGGCGGTGCCGCTGTTCCAGGCGGCGGTGATGCCGGTGGTCTTCTGGCTGGGCGGCAAGCTCGATGCCGCGGCCTCGGCTCCGGCGGCCCGGCGCGGACTGGTGGCGGCGGCGACGGCGTCGATCGCGATCCTGCTGGCGCTGGCCGCCGGCGGTCCCAACTTCCGTTGCGGCGGGCGCCACGGCGTCGTCATACCGTTGCGCGCCGACTCGCCGATGTTCGAGGAGCTCGGCCTGCAGCGCACCTGCCCGTGGCCCCTCGACGTGCCGGGCGAGTGGTGGCCCGACGTCCTGCCGGAGGAGTCAGGCGACGCCGATCCTGCCGGTCAGGGGCAGACCTCGACGTCGTCGTCCTCCAGCACCGGTTCGGCGGGAGCGAGATAGACGACGCGCTGGTCGGCCGGCAGGCGGCCGAGGGCGCGCACCGTCTCGGCAGCGAACTGGCTGCGGTGCAACCGGGCGGCGGCTGCGGAGTAGCCCCAGGTGCCGGCCACTCCGTCCCGGTCCGCCGTCGCCGCGTAGCCGAAGGCCGAGGCGCGCGCCGAAGCCGCCGCCGAATACTGCACATAGGGCGGCGCGGCGGTGACGGCGGCACGGGTCTCGAGCAGGTAGGCGACCGGCTGCGGCGCGACTGCCGAGCGGGCCTCGAGCGCCAGTTCGGCTGCCGCACGGTGGTCGCCATGGCAAGTGGTGCCGTGGCGGGGATCGAAGGTGAGGACGAGGTCGGGCGCGGTCGTCCGCAGGAACTGGACCAGGCGCGCGACGAGCGCGGCATGTCCGCCGGAGGCCGCGTCCCAGCCGGCGGCGCCGCCTCCGTCCGGGAGCGTCCACTGGGTGAGGCCGGCGCCGAACAGGGCCGCCGATCGCTGCATCTCCAAGGTGCGCACGCTGGCGAGATCCGGCAGGCACCCGCCTGGCAGGAGACAGATGCCGGCCTCGCCGCGGGTCAGGACGAGGAAGTGACAGTCCAGACGCTCGCTGCGGCAGAGCCTGGCGAGCGCTGGCGCGGCCAGCACCTCGTCATCGGGGTGGGCGCCGATCCAGAGGAGGGAGCGGACCCCGGGAAAAAGTGGCGGGGAGATCGGCGTGGGGAACGGATCGAGCGTGCCCGGGTTGGCCGACAGCAGCGGCAGCAGCGCGAGAGCTGCGAAGAGGCTCATGCCGGAGAGTCTACGGCTCCCGGACCGGCGGCGCGGAGAGGGCGGTCTCGAGCATCCGGCCGGCGACCTCCTTCACCAGCTTGGCGGCGACCCGGGCGGTCGTGCCGCCGAGATCGCAGACCGGGTTGTACTCGACGACATCGGCGCCGACGATCGGTCCGGGCAGGCCCTGGACGAGAGCGAGGACCTCGCGCACCGTCAGGCCGCCGGGCTCCTGGTGCGAGACTCCGGGGGCGAAGGCCGGGTCGAGGCCGTCGAGGTCGAGCGAGAGATAGAGCGGCCCGGCGAGCGCGGGCCGGACCCCCGCCGCCCAGGCTCGCATGTCGAGGACTTCGACCCCGAAGCGTTCGGCCTGGGCGAGCTGATGCGGGCTCATCTTGCGGATGCCGACCTGCACCAGGCGCGCGATCAGCCCCTCCTCGAGGATGCGCGCGAAAGGGCAGGCGTGCGAGAAGCGGTCGCCCTCGAAGAAATCGTTGAGATCCGGGTGGGCGTCGACGTGAAGGAGCGTCAGGCCGCGAAATCGCGGGCCGACGGCCTGCAGCACCGGATAGGTGACCGAGTGGTCGCCGCCGAGAGCGATCACCCGCCCGCCGTCCGTGTAGACCCGGGCGACGCCCTCCGTGATCAGCTGCCGCGCCGCGTCCGAAGCCGGCAGATCGAGATCTCCCGCGTCGGCCAGGGCTCCGGGCGCGGAGAGGTCGATGAGCGCTTCGCTCCACGGGTTGGTCGCCTCCGACCAGAGCTCGCGACGGATGAGCGGCGGCGCGAGGGCCGGCCCGCGCAGGAAGGACGAGCTCGCGTCGTAGGGCAGACCGAGCAGAGTCGGGGTGGCGTTCATTCACATTCCTCCCTGCCCGGAGCGGTCGCGACCGGGGCGAGATCGGGGCGCTTCGGTTGTCGGCGGTCGCCGGACGACCGGCCGAGTGCGTGGCGCACCAGCCAGGGCACGAGATAGTCCCTGCCCCAGACGATTTCGTCGCGCAGCCGGTGCGCCGCCGAGCGCGGCACTGCCGGCGGCAGCGGCGAGCGCCAGTCATCGCCGGCGCCGGGGAGCGCGAGGGCGTGGGCGAGCGCCGCCGCGATCCGCGCGTGCCCGGCGGCGTTGGCGTGCAGCCGGTCGGGGCTCCAGAGGCGGGGATCGGAGGCGACGGCGTGCCTGGCGAAATCCACCAGGAGCGCCCCGGGGCGTTCCGCTGCGCCGCGGATCGCCGCATTCAGCGCATCGAGTCGGGGCGCGATGCGGCGGGCGATGGGCATCACCGGAACCAGGTCGGGCATCGTGAAGGTGAGGACGACAGCGCCGCTTCCGGCGGCCGCGGCCATCATCTCCTCGAGGTCGGCGGCGACAGTCGCGAGATCGAAGCGCCGCGCCACCATGTCGTTGGTGCCGGAGAACAGCGTGACGAGGTCGGGGCGGAGGGCGAGCGCAGGGGCCAGCTGCTGGTCGCGGATCTCCCGCGTCTTCCGGCCGCGCACGCCGAGGTTCGCATAGAGCAGGCCGCCCCGTCCGGTCTCGCGGAGTTGCGACGCTTCGATCTGCTCGGCCAGCCGGTTCGCCCAGCCACGGAAGCCGCCGTCTCCCGCCGGATCGTCGAGCCCCTCGGTCGAGCTGTCGCCGATGGCGACGTAGCGTTCGAAGCGGCGTCCGGCCCCGGGCGAGAGATGCGTTTCCGCGGACATCAGGAGGCTCTCGGTCTCCCGAGGTGCGCCGCTGCCACCGCCTCGGCGATCTGGATGCCGTCGATGGCGGCGGAGAGGATGCCGCCGGCGTAGCCGGCCCCTTCGCCGGCGGGGTAGAGGCCGGGGGTGCTGACGCTCTGAAGGGAGGCGTCGTCGCGGCGGATCGAGATCGGCGACGAGGTGCGGGTCTCGACGCCGGTGAGGAGCGCATCCGCCATGGCGAAGCCGGGGATCTTCCGGTCGAAGGCCGGAATCGCCTCGCGGATCGCGGCGATCGCCCAGTCGGGGAGGCAGGTCGAGAGGTCGGTCGGCTTCACGCCCGGGGTGTAGGAGGGCAGGACGCTGCCGAGATGGGTGGATGGGCGGCCGGCGAGGAAGTCCTCGACGCGCTGCACCGGGGCGTCGTAGTTCCCGCCGCCGGCGCGGAAGGCCGCCTCCTCCCAGCGGCGCTGGAAGTCGATGCCGGCGAGCGGGCCTTGCGGGTAGTCCGCCGGGGTGATGCCGACGACGATCCCCGAGTTGGCGTTCCTCTCGCTGCGGTCGTACTGGCTCATACCGTTCGTCACCACCCGGCCGGGCTCCGAAGCGGCGGCGACGACCGTGCCGCCGGGGCACATGCAGAAGCTGTAGACCGTGCGGCCGTTCGCGCAGTGGTGGACCAACCGGTAATCGGCGGCGCCGAGCGCCGGATGCCCGGCACTCTCGCCGTAGCGGCAGCGATCGATGATCGCCTGCGGATGCTCGATGCGGAAGCCGATCGAGAACGGCTTGGGCTCGATGGTGACCCCCTGCCCGAGCAGCGTCTCGAACGTGTCGCGGCTGCTGTGCCCGACCGCCAGCACGACCTGGTCGGCGGCGATCGTCTCCCCGCAGGCGAGCTGGACGCCGCGTACCCGACCGTCTTCGAGCCGCAGCCGCTCGACCCGGGTCTGGAAGCGGATCTCGCCGCCCAACGCCTCGATCTTCGCCCGCAGGCTCTCGACCACCTTCACCAGCTTGAACGTCCCGATGTGCGGCCGATGGACCCAGAGGATCTCCTCCGGCGCACCGGCGGCGACGAAGTCGGTCAGAACCTTCCGCCCGAGGTGGCGCGGATCGCGCACCTGGCTGTAGAGCTTGCCGTCGGAGAAGGTGCCCGCGCCTCCCTCGCCGAACTGCACGTTCGACTCCGGATCGAGCACCCCCTTGCGCCAGAAGCCGAAGGTGTCCACCGTGCGCTCGCGCACCCGCTTGCCGCGCTCGAGCAGGAGCGGACGAAAGCCCATCTCGGCGAGGGTGAGGGCAGCGAACAGGCCGCACGGCCCCATGCCGATGACCACCGGCCGCGGACCGGTGAACCCGGCAGGCGCCCGTGCCACGAAGCGGTAGGTCGAATCGGGAGTCGGCAGCACCTGACGGTCGTCGGCGAAGCGGCGGAGAAGCTCCGTCTCGCGCGCAGCGGAAGCGACTGCGATGTCGAGGATGTAGACCAGCCGGATCGCCTTGCGCTGGCGCGCATCGACACTGCGCTTGAAGATCGTCAGCGTCACGGGATCGGCGGGCGCCAGCCCGAGTCGGCGGCGCAGGGCCGTCTCGAGGTCAGCGGGCGAATGCTCGAGCGGCAGGGCGAGGTCGGTGACCCGGATCATCGCCGATCCACCGCACGTCGGCGGCGACCCGCGCGCGATCCGTGTCGGTTGCTCATTGTGTGCGCTCTTCGCGTGGCGAGTTCAGCGCAGGCTAGCCGCGAGCCAGCAGGCTCGCAGCCAGCGCGAGCGCAGCGGGAAGGGCCTGGATCCAGAGGATTTTGCGGCTCGCCGTCGCCGCGCCGAAGGCGCCGGCCACCATCACACAGGCGAGAAAGAAGACCCGCATCTCGAAACCGCCCTCGCCGCGCCAGAGCGCCCAGCCGAGGCCGGCGGCAAGGAATCCGTTGTAGAGCCCCTGGTTGGCGGCCAGCATGCGGGTCGCTTTCGCCATCTCCGCCGAGAGGCCAAAAGCCCGCCGGCCGGCGGGGGCCTCCCAGAGGAACATCTCGAGGACGAGAAAGTAGACGTGCAGGAGCGCGACGGCGGCAGTAAGCAGAGTGGCTGCGAGGATCATGACCGGGAATTCTACGCCCGCGCGCGGCGCAGGAATTCGACGCATTGCTCCTGCCAGCGCGCCCCTTCGAGAATCATGAGCGCCGCCGGATCGAGCTCGGGCTCGGCCCAGGGATCGGGCCCGCCGACCGCCGGATGCGGTGCGATGGCATAGCACTCGGTGCCGCGCGCGACGACCCCGGCCGCGGCCGCGGACCGCACCGAAGCGGCGAGGAGGTAGGTCTCCTGCCAGGACGGCTCGCGCAGGAAGAGGGCGAGGGTCGCCGCGTCGGGGGCGAGCTCCTGCACCTCGCCGAAGAAGACGTCCAGCATGTGGCAGCTGCCGTCGGGACGGGCGTAGAACAGGGTGCCGAAGCGCGAGGCGAAGAGCGGTGTGCGGGGCTCGCCGGCGAGCGCCGCGGGGAGCACCGTGTCCCAGACGGCGAACCAGTCGGCGATCTCGGGATGCGTCTCGGCGTCGATCAGCAGCTCCTCGAAGGCCGCGAGCTCGCCGGGCGGGAAGGTGCTCACCAGAGATCCAGAACCAGCACCCGCGCCTCGAGAGGGCCGTTCCAGACCGGGATCCGGCGTGTCGGCTTGAGGCCGAGGAGCTTGCCCTGGGTGTCGCCGCCGGCGAAGATGACCGCCTTCCAGCCGCGGTAGCGCTGTTTGAGGGTGTCGCCGAGCGACTTCCACAGCTCGGGCGAGTCGAGGAGCCGTTCGCCGTGCGGCGGATTGGCGACCACCAGGCCGGGCCCCGGGGGGGGCTCGAAGGCGAAGGCGTCGCCGGTTACGAGATCGGTCTGCCCCAGCAGCCCGGCGGCCGCTAGATTGCGCTGGGACGCGACGATGGCTTCACGCGCCTGGTCGACGCCGGTCATGCGCACCCCGGGGTCGGGCGCTGGAATCGGCTCGTCGCGGATCGTCCGCCAGAGCTCGCGGTCGAAGCCCGGCAGGCGTTCGAACGCCCAGAGGTTGCGCAGGCGATTCGGCGCCAGGCCCATCGCGATCGCCCCCGCTTCAGCGAGGAAGGTGCCCGAGCCGCACATGAGATCGACCACCGGGCCGCGGCCGTTCCAACCCGAGGCGAGAAGGGCCGCCGCCGCCAGCTGTTCACGCAGCGGCGCCGCGGTCGAGGCGACGCGATAGCCGCGGCGGTCGAGCGGCTCGCCCGAGGTGTCGAGCAGCAGCGTCGCGCGGTCGCGGAAGAGACGCAGCCGCAGCGCGACATCCGGGCTCGAGCGCTCGATGTCGGAGCGCGCCTGGAAGCGCTCGCGCTGGGCGTCGACGATGCCGTCCTTGGCCTTCATCGCGATCCAGCGGGTGTCGCGGATCGCCGAATGGGACGAGGTCGCCTGGATCGAGAAGGTACGGTCGGGGGAGAACAGCTCGGCGAGCGGCAGGGTCGCCCCGCCGTCGCGCTTCAGGTAGGCCTCGGGGGCTTTCTCGACCAGGGCGCGGGCGCCGGCGTAGAGCTGCTCGTTGTCGGCTGCCGGCCAGCCCGCGAGCTCGACGAGCACCCGGTTGGCGGTGCGCAGGCGCCAGTTGGCTCGCAGGCCGTCGGCGAAGCTTCCATCGAAGGCCACGCCGCCGGTTTCGCGGTCCTTCACGGTCAGGCCGAGGCCGCCCAGCTCGAGCTCGAGCAGCGACTCGAGGCCGCGGCCGCAAGTGGCGATCCAGCGCATGCGCTGGTCAGCCCTCGCCGAGCTTCAGGCGGCGGTAGTCGCGATTCCAGTAGAGGAGCGGTGCTCCGTCGGGACGCGGAACGCTGCTCGCCCGGACGGCGCCGACGTAGATCGTGTGCGTGCCGGCGGCGTGCCGAGAGTCGATCGTGCAGTCGAGCCAGGCGACGGCATCGGCGAGCACGGGGGCCCCGGTCGCCGCGGTCGTCCACCGCCCGGCGGCGAAACGATCCGGTTCCGGACCCCAGGCGAAGCGGTCGGAGAGCGCCGAATCGGACTCGCCGAGGATGTTGACGGCGAAGACCGCGTCGGGCAGCTCGAGCAGCGCGTGGGCGCGGTGCTTGTGGTCGATGATCACGGCGATGAGGGGCGGGTCGGGGGAGACGGAGACGAACGCGGAGACGGTCAGGCCGTGAGTCTCCCCTCCCGCTTTCAGCGTGACGAGCGTGACCCCGGCCGGAAAGTGGCGCAGGGCATCGCGAAAGGCTTCGGCGGAGATGGTCATGGCTTCGATGGCTTCGAGAGCATTGCCGGCGACGAGGCCTCCGCACCCGGCAGGGACGGTTTGCTCGAACCCGAGGCGGGAGTTTATCCTCGTTTCCCGGGAGACTCTGTGAGCGACACGACGACGCGCGGCATCCGCATCCAGGTCGAGAGCGAATACGAGCCCGACCGCAGCTCGCCTTTCGAGAGCTACTACTTCTTTTCCTACCACGTGCGGATCTCGAATCTCGGCGAAGAGACGGCGCAGCTCGTGTCGCGGGTCTGGATCATCACCGACTCGGACGGGGAGGTGCAGACCGTCGAGGGCCCCGGCGTGGTCGGCGAAACGCCGGTTCTCGCTCCGGGAGAGGCCTTCGAATACACCAGCTTCTGCCCCTTGAAGACCACCGTCGGGGCGATGCAGGGGCACTACGAGATGCGGCTGACGGCGAGCGGCGAGACGTTTCCCGCCGAGATCGCGCCGTTCACCCTGGCCGTACCCGGATCGGTGAATTGACCCGCCGGCCGCGACGGAGAGCTCCCCGCCGGATCCCGGGCCGTTCGAGATGATGCGCGCGGTCCTCCGGCGGCTGGTTCCGGGTCCGGTGCGCGCCGGCCTGCGGCGCGCAGCCGCCGACGCCCGTTACCGGCGGCAGGACTTTCTCGCCGACCTGCGCGAGCGCTTCGGCGGTGCGGAGGGCCTCCCGCTGCCGCCGGCGGCGCTGCGCCACCGGGTCGGCCCGAACAGCTCGCGCGCCGAGTTCCTGCACGTCGGAGCGCTGTGCGCCGACGACCTGATGAAGGTCTACGCGCAACTCGGCCGCTCCCCGGCGGCCGACCGGCGGTGGCTCGACTTCGGCTGCGGCTGCGGCCGGGTGGCTCGCCACCTGATCGGATCGCAGGCGCCGGCGCGCTTCGGCGGGCACGACCTGGCCTACACCGGCGTCGACGTCGACCGGCGCCAGATCGCCTGGGCGGCGGGACACCTGCCGGGGCGCTTCGCGGTCATCCCGTCCTCTCCGCCGACCGCCTTCACGAGCGACTCCTTCGACGTCATCTTCACCATCTCCGTGTTCACGCACCTCGACGAGGGGCCGCAGGAGGCCTGGCTGTCCGAGCTCAGCCGCCTGCTGCGGCCGGGTGGGCTGCTGCTCGCGACGACGCACGCGCCGGAGATCGCCCGCACCAGCCCCGGGGTGACCGCGACCGAGCTCGAGCGGCTCGAGCGGACGGGATTCCTGTTCCGGCCGAGCGTCGGGCCGTTCAACGAGCAGTCGGCGTTCCACTCCCCGGCCTACCTGCAGACGATCTGGTCACGCCAGCTCGACCTCTGCGGCTTCTTCCCCCGCGCCCTCGGCAGCTTCCAGGACATTTCGGCCTGGGAAAAGCCCGCTCCCCGCGAGTAGAGCGGGACTTGCCGCGGCTCAGCGGCGGGCGACGTGCCAACCCTGGAGGCGGCGGTTGCCGGCTCCGTCGGTGACCTCGGCTTCGAGCAGCATTCTCCCGGGGCTGAAGGGCGACGGCACGAGGCGCACGGCGAGCTGCCGCGCGCCACAGCCGACGTCCCAGGTCGAGAGGGTTAGCAGCTCTCCGGGTGCGAAGACGTTGTCGCCGATCGCCACCTGACTCACCGTGGTGCGCAGCGTCGCCGCCGGGCGGTCAGGGCCGACCGCGACGATCGCCGGTGCCGGCGCCGCCGACGTCGCACAGGGGATCGGCTGGGCGGTGCCGTCGCCACCGAGGAGCTCGAGGCCGGAGTCGCAAGCGGCGACAGGCCCGGAAGCCTGGCCGCGCTTTCGCGCACCTCTGCGACCGCGGTCGTCGACTGTGGTGGTCACCGCCGGGCTCGCGCCGGAGGCGACCGAGAGGAGGTCGACCCAGGGGGCGGCCGCATCGACCGAGAAGGAGAGCGCCGGCGAGTCGGCACTGCGGCCGCGCGCGTCGGTGGCACGCGCCGCGAGCCGATGTTCGCCGGCGAGCGGCAGGTTGCGATACTCCGCCAGCGGGATCACCCTGCCGTCGAGCAGCAGCGACCACTGCAGCTCGGCGCCGTGCCGATCGACTGCCCGCACGAACGGTTCTGGCGGCGTCGCGAGGCAGCTCCCGGGGGCGACGGCTTCGCCCTGCGGCGTCTTGAGGGAGACGACCGGGGCGTCGGGGCGCACGGCATCGACGGCGGTGATGCGGATCGACGGGGTCGGAAAACCGTCGAGCCCGGAGGCGGCGACCGCCGTCACCCGCCAGAAAAGCTCGCCTGCGGGCAGACCTCCTTCGATATCGAGCTGCAGCGACTCCGCGGTGAACGTCGGCGCCCGGGCGACGAGAGCGCCGCAGCCCGGATCGCGGCAGACTTCGACGGTGTAGTGGTCGGCACCGGGCACCGGCCGCCAGGAGAACTGCGGCGCGCCGCGCTCGAGCTCCTCACCGTAGGCGGGGCGCGGCTCGGCCGGCGCGGGGAGCAGCGCCTCCACCGGCCCCGGCTTCGCCTTGGCGGCGACGCTCGTGCCGCTGCCTGCCGGCACTTCGATGCTCGCGCCGGCCGCAGAGACCGTGCTCTTGCCGGCGAAGACCATGAACTGGGCCGACTGATCGCTGCCGCGGCGCGAACGGGTCGAGGCCGGCTGGCCGTGCTCCGGCGTCGCCAGGGAGCGGGCGCCGGCGACCACGATCTCGATGGCGTCCCCCCCGCGGCGGGAGCCGGCCGCATCGGGCCCCTTGCGAGTGCCTCCGGCGACATCCAGGGCGCCGGGCGGGGCGCTCTCGACATCGATCTGCCCGAGCTCGATCTCGATCTCCTTCTTCGGCAGCGGCGACGAAGCGGCCGTCTGTCGGCGGATGAAGACCAGCGAGTCCTCGGACAGCGTCACGGTGGCGCCGTCGTCGAAGCGCAAACGCGCCGATGCGGCCTTGGCGGTTCGCAGGGCGTCGCGCTCGAGCAGCACATCGCCTTCGCTCGCCGGCCGCCACGGCACCGGCGTCGGCAGCTCGCGCACGTCACGCGCGACGGCCAGGATCTGCGCCGAGAGCTTGGCGGTGGGCCGTTCGAGGAAGATGCGCAGTCGTTGGCCGGGATAGAGCAGGTCGGGATCCTTGACGAACGGATTCAGCAGGTGCAGCTCGCGCCAGAGCTCGTGGGAGCCGAGGAAGCGCTCGGCCAGGCCCTGGAGGGTGTCTCCCGGCCGCACCACGTGCCAGCCGCTCTCCCAATCGGACTTGTCGACCGGCGTTTCCTCCGCCGCCGGCTCTGCCAGCGCCGCGCTGGCGGCGCAAAGACCTGCAGCCAGCGCCGCGACGAGCCCGCGCCGGGCTGCGCGGCCGTGGCGGCTGCGGACAGCGATCACCGAGAACGTCATGGACTCATTCCTCCTGGCGCGACGCCCCGACGAAGAACGCGGAACGCCGACGGACCCTCGCTCCCGCCATTGTAGCGCCGGCGCCGCCGGCGGGGTTGTGGCGGATCAGTCGCGGCGCGGGTATTTCGTGGCGACGTAGTCGTCGATGATGCCGATGAAGCGCGTCGCGAGCTCGCTGTAGGTTCCCTGGAGGGTGGCGAACTTCTCGCCGTCGATGAACACCGGACAGGTCGGCGTCTCGCCGGTGCCGGGCAGCGAGATGCCGATATTCGCCGCCTTGGACTCGCCGGGACCGTTGACCACGCAGCCCATCACCGCCAGCTTGAGCTCTTCGACCCCTTCGAACTGGCGCTTCCACTCGGGCATTCGTTCGCGGACATGACCCTGGACCCGTTCGGCGAGCTCCTGGAAGGTGGTCGAAGTCGTCCGGCCGCAACCGGGGCAGGCGGTCACCGAGGGGGCGAAGGCGCGCAGGCCGAGTGACTGCAGGATCTCGCAGGCGGCGTAGACCTCCTCGCGCCGGTCTCCGCCGGGGCGCGGCGTCAGCGAGACGCGGATCGTGTCGCCGATGCCCTCCTCGAGCAGGACGCCCATCGCCGTTGCCGACCAGACGAGGCCCTTGATGCCCATCCCCGCTTCGGTCAGGCCGAGGTGGAGCGGCTGGCGGGTGCGCCGCGCCAGCTCGCGGTAGACCGCGATCAGATCGGAGGGCCGCGAGACCTTGCAGGAGATGATGATCTGGTTTTCGGTCAGGCCGCCCTCGAGGGCGAGCTCGGTCGACTGCAGCGCCGACAGCACCATGCACTCATTGAGGATCTCCTCCGAGGTCAGGCCGAGGTCGCGGTCGGTGTTCTCCTGCATCTTCGCCATGACCAGCTCCTGGTTGAGCGAGCCGCCGTTGACGCCGATGCGCACCGGCTTGCCGCGCTCGGCGGCGATGCGCACGATGGTGGTGAACTGCTCGTCGCGCTTCCTGCCGTAGCCGACGTTGCCGGGGTTGATGCGGTACTTGTCGAGCGCTGCAGCGCACTCCGGATACTGGGCGAGCAGGAGGTGCCCGTTGTAGTGGAAGTCGCCGATCAGCGGAACGGTGCAGCCGGCGTCGAGCAGGCGGCGCTTGATCTCCGGCACGGCGGCGGCGGCCTCGGCGAGATTCACCGTGACGCGGACCATCTCGGAGCCGGCCTCGGCGAGGGCCAGGCACTGCTCGAAGGTGCCGCGGGCGTCGGCGGTGTCGGTGTTGGCCATCGACTGCACCACGATGGGGGCGCCGCCACCGACGATCACGCCGCCGACCGGTACCGGCAGGGTGGAGCTTCTGCGACTCGACGTCATCACTGATTCTCCCGCGCTGGGTCGCGCCTCGAGCGAGCGCCGGTCAGGAAATGGCGCACTGGTTCCTCCCCGCCTCGAGCTCGTCGGCGAGCTCGGGCGAGATTTCGCCCCAGCCGAGGTTGGCCTGCTTGATATACCGGTACTCCTCGGGGAACGCGCCGCTGCGCGCTGCGATCCAGGCGGTGAACTCCGCCGCGTCGGCGATCGCCAGTGGCGGGTTGCGCACCGCCAGGTCGCCGAAGCGTCCCTCGACGACCCGCGATGCCTGGCGCTCGCGCTCCGCGCTGTAGTGGGCCGGCAGGACGCGCAGCCCGGGGCTCCAGCGGCGGCGCGCGCTCTGCAGACTCTCCCACAGCCGAACCGTCCAGGCGGCGGTGCGGCCCGCCAGGTCGGGGCGCCCGACCGACTCGATGAAGAGGAAGTCGCCGGTGAGGGCGATCTCGTCTCCCAGCCGCAGCACGATGCTGCCTTCGGTGTGACCGGGAAGGTGCTCGACGGCGAACCGCGCGTCGCCCACCGCGAGCTCGGCGCCACCGGCGAGCGGCGTGAAGGGGATGCGCGCCGGCCGGCCCGAGTAGGGATCGACGGCGTCCTCCGGGTGCAGGAGATAAGGGACGCCGTGCGCCGCGGCGAGCGCCGGTCCGCCGGAGAGGTAGTCGGCGTGGCAGTGCGTGTCGACGACACCGACGAGCCGCGCCCCGGACTCGGTCAGAAGAGCCTCGTAGGGCGCGAGATCCCGCCCCGGATCGACGACCAGCGCTTCGCCACCACGCGCCGCGAAATAGCCGAGCGCGCCTTTGCCGACCCGGTCGACCTGGACGAGACGGTCGAGGCTTGCGACGCCGGCCACCGGCCGCGGCACGGTGGCGAGCATCCAGGCGAGCATGCCGCCGGCGAGCGAGCGGGCGTCGAAGCCCTGTCGCTGCAGGTGTTGCGCGACCGGCCGGCTCGACATGCCGCGGTCGCAGACGACGATCACCGGGCGTCCGCGATCGAGCCCGAGCTCGGCGGCGTCCGCCAGCGGCAGAACGCGCGAGCCCGGAACATTGCGATAGTCCGGAGCTTCGATGTGCCCCAGTGCGGCGCGGGCCGGGGCACGCACGTCGAGGATCTGCGGGCCGGGTGAGCCGGGATGCGCTTCGAGAGTGGCGAGCAGCTGGGTGGCGGAGAGCTCGGGAATCGACATCATGTCCTCGGGTGTCTGGAGCGGTGCTCGCTCGCGGCCGGTTCGGCGGCGGCGGTGAGGAGCGGCAGGTACTGCTCCTCCTCCTGCGCGAAGTGCAGGCGCAGCACGGCGTGCGAGCCGTACAGGATGCGGCGCAGGTCGGTCTTGTCCTCGGCGGAGAGCGGGCCTTCCGGCAGCTCGTCCACCAGCCGGCCGAAAAGCCGGACCTGGTGCGCGATCTCGAGATGGGCGCGGCTCATGGTGCCGGTCGGGTCGTCGCCGCCGAGGAGGCTCGCGACCACCGGATAGACGGTGGCGTCTTCCTGGCGCTCGTGCGGAATCAGGTCGTGATCGAGGAAGGCGCGCAGCTCCTCGAGCGCGACGCGGAGCGCCGGCGGCTCGAGCTGGTCGAGCCGGTCGGCGACGAGCCGCAGCATCTCGACCTTGGGCAGCAGCGAGGCGTGCTCTTCGCGGTAGCGTTCCCCGAGATCGCGGCTGCCGTCCGGCGCGGGCTGCGGTCGCTTGCCGCTGCCGAGCGCCCGCAGGGCATTGAGGATCACGGCGACGTCGATCGCCTCCTGCAGCAGGGCTCCGGCCACCGGCGGGAGCTTCCCCGCCGCGGCGACGAGCATCGCCGCGAGCGACAGCCCCATGCCGACCAGGACGCTCTGCAGGGCGATGGCGCGCGAGCGCCGCGCGATCTCCATCGCCTCGGCGAGGCGTCCGAGGTGATCCACGGTCAGGACGACGTCGGCTGCCTGAGCGGAAGCCGTCGCGCCGCGCGCCCCCATCGCCACTCCGACGGTCGCGGCGGCGAGAGCCGGGGCGTCGTTGAGGCCGTCGCCGACCATGACGGTGATGCCGCGCCCGGACTCGTTGCGCACCGCGTCCACCTTTTCGGAGGGCGAGCGCTCGGCCAGCACGAGATCGGCGCCGACGCCGAAACCGACCGTCTCGGCCACCTCGGGATGGTCGCCGGTGATCATCACGACACGCCGGATGCCCGAGCTGCGGAGGGCGCGAATGGTGCTTCGGGCATCGGTGCGGATCGGATCGTGGAGGACCAGGGTCGCGGCGGTCTCGCCGCCGATCGCCACCCAGACGCTGGAGGTGCCTTCGAGCGCGGTGCTGCGGCGCACCTGGCGCATCGCCGCCGTGAGGGGCCGGTCCCTGCCGACCCAGGCGAGCTTGCCGAGCGCGACGCGCGTGCCGTCGACCACCCCTTCGATGCCCTGCCCATGGTGCTCGAGGACCGCGGTCGGAAAGGAGAGCCTGAGGCCCTTCTGGCGCGCCGCGCCGACCAGCGGCGCGGCGAAGACGTGCGGCGAGACCTGGTCGAGCGAGGCGGCGAGACGCAGAATCTCGTCGGCCGGAATCGCGCCGTAGACGTGCACCTCGCGGAGGGCGGGACGTCCGGTCGTCAACGTTCCCGTCTTGTCCAGCAGCAGCACCGTCGCCCGCCCGAGCGCCTCGAGCGGCGCACCGCCCTTGACGATGATGCCGCGCGAGGCGCAGCGCGAGAGGCCGGCGACGATGGCGACCGGCGCGGCGAGGATCAGCGGGCAGGGCGTCGCCACGACCAGCACTGCGAGGGCGCGGACCGGATCGCCGCTCCACCACCAGGCGAACGCGGCGAGCGCGAGGGTGAGCGGCAGGAATACGAGGGCGTAACGATCCGCCAGGCGCACGAACGGGGCCTTCGACGACTGCGCCTCCTGCACCAGGCGGACGATGCCGGCATAGGTGCTCTCGTCGGCGCTCGCCACCGCCCGCAGGTCGAAGGGTCCGCCGGCGTTGACCACGCCGCTGCGCACCGGATCGCCGTCGGCGCGGGTCACCGGCCGCGCCTCGCCGGTGAGCGTCGACTCGTCGAGTACCGCCGGACCGTTGACGACGAAACCGTCGACCGGCACGATCTCGCCGGTCTTCACCAGCAGCAGGTCGCCGGGATGGACGTCCTGGATCTCCGGCGTCGAGAGCGAGCCGTCCTCGTAGCGGTGCACGATCCTCGGCGCGTGCGCGAGCAGGGCATCGAGCTCGCGGCGCGCGCGCGTGTCGGCGAAGGCCTCGAGGGCGAGGCCTCCCGAGAGCATGAGCGCGATGATCGCGCCGGCGGCATACTGACCGACGAGCAGCGCCGCCGCCATGGCGAGCAGGGCGATGACGTCGACTCCCGGCTTGCCGCGCCGCAGATCGCGGACCACCGAGTAGGTGAGGGGCACGAGCATCACGGCGGTGGTCGCTGCCCAGAGGAGGCCGGCAGCGAAGTCGAATCCCGTCGCCCAGGCGATTGCGCCGGAGAGGATTCCGGTCAGGGTGAGAGCGACGAGCAGGCGGTTCATGGCGGGAGGCCGGGGTTGGGGCGGGGCTTCTCGGGAACCGCGCGCCGGCCGGGTATCAGTCGTTGAGCACGAGCTGCTTGGCGACGCGGCGGAAAGCGCCGTCGGCGAGCGGCTCGAAGACATGGCAGAAGCTCATCTCGCCGCCGTAGACGTGCAGCGTCACCGAGACCCTGTCGGGCAGGGCGTTCGTCAGGGTGTGGTACTCGAAGGGGGGGATGAGCGCGCCCGAAGCTCCAGCGAGGGCGTGGACCCGGCCGCGCGGCGCGAAGCGGAAGCCGCCTTCGGGCGCCGTGGCGGGAGCGTCCGCCGCGGGCGGCTCCGCCGGGTCGGCGAGCTCGTACTGGACAACCGACATCTCGCCCGCGACCACGCCTTCGACGCACCAGATCCCGCCGTGGTCGTGCAAGGCCGTTCCCTGACCGGGCCCCCAGGTCATGACGATCGCGTTGTAGCCGCGCTCGTCGTCGCGGTGCAGCAGGCGGCGCGCATAGGTGTGGGGCAGCGGCACGAAAAAGCGCGGGGGCAGCTCGATCTGGCCGGCCCGGATGAGGTCGGAGAGCGAGCGCTTGACCGCCGCCGTCGTGCGGTGGATATCCCCGAGCTCGACGGCGCGATCGAGCTGGCGGATCAGCTCGGCGATACCCGGGGACGGCGGCTGGCACGTACTCTCCACGATCGCCGAAGGCTATCAAATCCGCGCTCGGGTTTGACCGCTTCTCGCGCGCCGTCGTATGGTGCCGCGTCAGAGATTCCTGGGGGTTCCCGAACATGCTCGACATCTCGAACGGTGGCGGATGGGTTCGCCGGCTGGGCTTTCATCTCGTGGCTGCGGCGGGCCTGCTGCTCGCTGCCGGGGCGCAGGCCGCCGGCACCTTCGACCTGCTCAAGTTCCGCTCCATCGGGCCTGCCATCGGCGGCCGGGTGTCGCGGGTCGCCGGCGTGCCGGGCGACCCGCTCACCTTCTATGCCGCGACGGCGCAGAGTGGCGTCTGGAAGTCGGTCGATGGCGGCCACGAGTGGAAACCGGTGTTCGACGACCAGCCCCTCCTCTCGACCGGGGCGATCGCCGTCGCTCCCTCCGACCCGAACGTGGTCTATGTCGGAACCGGCGAGGCCAACATCCGCGGTAACGTCCAGCCGGGCAACGGTATCTACAGGTCGACCGACGCCGGCCGGAGCTGGAAGCACGTGTTCGATCAGCAGGGCCAGATCGGCAAGATCGTCGTGCATCCGACGAATCCGGAGATCGCCTTCGCCGCCCTTCTCGGACACGCCTTCGGGCCGAATCCGGAGCGCGGTGTCTATCGCACCGTGGACGGGGGGCGCAGCTGGGCGCGGGTGCTCGGGGTGGACGCCGATACCGGCGCCTCCGACGTCTCCTTCGACCCCGGAAACCCGCACATACTCTTCGCCGGACTCTGGCAGGCGCGCCGGTTCCCCTGGGGGATGACCAGCGGCGGCGCCGGGAGCGGCCTCTACCGATCGACCGACGGTGGCGAGAACTGGACCCGGCTCACCGCGCACGGCCTTCCGGATGGGATCTGGGGCAAGGTCGGCGTGGCGGTGGCGCCGTCCGACGGCCAGCGCGTCTATGCGCTGATCGAGGCCGAGCAGGGCGGCCTCTACCGCTCGGACGACGGCGGTACCACCTGGCGCCTGGCGAACGGGCATCATGCGCTGCGCCAGCGTGCCTGGTACTACTCGTCGCTCACCATCGACCCGCAGAACGCCGACATCGTCTGGTTTCCGCAGGTGTCGCTCCTGCGCACGATCGACGGCGGGAAGACGATCCACTCGATCGATGGCATCCACCATGGCGACGTGCACGATCTCTGGATCGACCCCACGGCGCGCGGGCGCCTGATCATCGGCAACGACGGCGGCGGGGGGCGGGGGGGGGGCGGCGGGCGCCCCCGGGTGGGCCCCCCCCCCGCCCGGGGGGCGGTGTACCAACAGGGCCCCCC
>CAZQTL010000049.1:17426-20926 GCA_964595975.1 uncultured Thermoanaerobaculia bacterium
GGGCGAGGGGCCGGATCTGTGTAGCCCCCCCCGGGCGGGGGGGCGCCTTTACTTGGCAACGGCGGGGGGGGTCGCCGTGGGGGGGGCGGGCGGCCGCCACTGGATGGCCCCGCCCCAGGCCTGGTCGCAGTTCTACAACGTCGACGCCGACGACCGGGTGCCTTATCACGTCGGCGGCACGGTGCAGGACGAGGGTACGGCGATCGGCCCCTCCGACAGCCTGCGCGCCGAAGGCATCGTCCTCGGCGACTGGAAGACGGCAGGCGGCGGCGAGGCCGGCGACTTCGTCTTCGAACGTGGCACCGAGGGAGTCGTCTACGCCGGCGAATACGGCGGCATCATGACGCGCTGGGAGGAGAAGACCGGCAACGAGCGCAACATCTCCTACTACCCGACCAATCCGTCGGGACACGGCGCCGAGGATCTGCGAGTCCGCTTCCAGTGGACAGCGCCGCTGCTCGCCTCCCGGCGGGAGCCGGGCGTGCTCTATCACGGTTCCAACGTCCTGCTGCGCACGGCGGATGGCGGACAGACCTGGACGCAGGTCTCTCCCGACCTCACCCGCAACGACAAGGAGAAGCAGAAGTGGTCGGGCGGTCCGATCACCGGCGACAACACCGGCGTCGAGATCTACGACACGATCTTTTCTCTCGCCGAATCGACGCTCGCCGCCGGCGAGCTCTGGGCCGGAACCGACGACGGCCTGCTGCACGTGACGCGCGACGGCGGCGCGAACTGGGCAAACGTGACGCCGGCGGGGGCTCCGGAGTGGGCGACGGTCGAGTCGATCGCCCTCTCGAACAGCATCGCCGGAACTGCGTGGGCCGCGATCGACGCCCACCGGCTCGACGATCTGCGCCCCTACCTCTACCGCACCCGCGACGGGGGCCTCACCTGGGAGAACGTCGTGCAGGGCCTCCCGGCCGACGCCTACGTCCTGGCGGTGCGCGAGGATCCGGTGGTGCCCGGTCTGCTCTATCTCGGCACGCGCTCCGGTCTCTTCCTGTCGCGCGACGGCGGCGACCACTGGGAGGCTTTCAAGCTCAACCTTCCGCCGGTCGTCGTGACCGATCTCGAAGTGAAGGACGGCGACCTGGTCGTCGCGACGAGCGGACGCTCGCTGTGGATTCTCGACGACCTTTCCGCCGTGCGCGCCTGGAGCAGCGAGGGCGCCGCCAAGGCGCTGCACCTCTTTCCGACCCGGCCGGCGAAGCGCCTCCTGATCCAGAACGGATGGAGTGCCGAGGCGGCGGGCGAGAATCCTCCACGGGGGGCGACCTTTCACTATTCGCTGGCGACGAAGGTGGAAGGCGAGGTGACGGCCGAGATTTACGACGGCGAAGGCCGCAGGGTGCGCCGACTCTCCAGTCTGCCCGAGTCGCAGATCTATCCCGAGGACGACCCGGACGAGCCGATGAAGGCGCCTGAAGCGGCCCTCTCGACGGCGGCCGGACTCCATCGCGCCGTCTGGGATCTGCGCTGGGAGGGCGCGCGCCGGCTCGACGACGCCAAGGTCGATCTGGGAGACCCGACCGTCGGCCCTCTCGCCACTCCGGGCACTTACCGCCTCCGCCTCACGGCTGGCGGGCAGACGGAGGAGACCGTGGTCTCCGTGCTGCCGGATCCTCGCGCGCGCACGAGCGCCGCCGAGCTCAGTGAACAGCTGGCTTTCGGCCTCGATGTCCGCAGCCGGATCGATCGCGTGGTGGCGGACGTCGGCGAGCTGCGGGCGATCCAGGCGCAGGCGGCCGACCTGGAGAAGCGGCTGGCGGGAAACGGCCGCGCCGCCGACCTGGTCGCCCTGGCGAGACGGGTGACCGCCGCAGCCGCGGCGCTCGAAGCCCGCTTCCACAACCCCAAGGCCGAGGTCGTTTACGACATCCTGGCGCAGCGCGGTGGCACCCAGCTGCATTCGAACCTGACTTTCCTCCACGTCTCGGCGACCTGGGGCGACGGCGCGCCCACCCAGGGCATGCGCGAAGTGGCGGCCGAGCTGGCGACGAAGCAGTCGGCGCTCGAAGCGCAGTTGGCGGAGCTCAAGGGCGGCGATCTCGCCGAGCTCGAGCGCGAAGCGCAGGCGCTGCATCTGCCGCGGGTCCTGCTCAAGCAATCGATCGAAGCGGAAGAGCTGGAGTAGCGAACCGGGGTCGGCGCGGTCCGGGCGGGCTCAATTCACCTGCGAGGGTGGAGTCTCGTCCGCCTCGAGATGGGCCGCGGCCTCGGGAGCCGGCGCCAGCGCGGGAGGCGCCTCTGGCGCGGTGCCGGCGTCGTCGCCCGCCGCCGGCGCAGCCCCCGCGACGGCCGGACCCGGAGCGCCGGCGGAGAGCTTTCCGGCCGACGCCGGCAGGCCCGCGGCCTCCGGCTCCAGCGGCTCGTGACCGGTCCGATGGAGAAGCTCGACGGCGGCGAGGCGATAGGCGTGCGCGCCCGCAGCCTGCGGGTACCACTGGAAGATCGTCTGCCCGCTTTCCGGGGCCTCGGCGAGCCGGATGTTCACCGGGATCTCGCAGTCGAAGACCTTGTCCCCCAGTTTCTCGCGCAGCAGCGTCGCCTGGGCACGGGCCGATTTGGTGCGGTTGTCCACCATCGTCAGCAGAACGCCGAGGAAGCCGGCCGCCTTGCCGTAGCGGCCCGCCAGGCGGTCGGCGGCTTCGAGCAGCGGCTGAATGCCGTCGAAGGCGAGGAAGTGAGGCACTGCCGGGACGATGTAACGGTCGGATGCGACGAGCGCGCTCTGCGCGAGAGTATTGAACGACGGCGGACAGTCGAGCAGGATCCAGTCGTACGCCGCAGCGATCGGCGAGAGGGCTTCGCGCAGCCGCGCTTCGCGGTTGCGCACCTGGGCGAGCTCGACATCGGCGTGCATGAGGTCGGCGGAGGCGGTGAGGAGATCGACGCCGGCGGTGAGCGTCGGCCGGATGGCCTGCGCCGCCGGCACCTTGCGGAAGAGGACGTCGTGGATCGACGGCGCGAGGTCGCCGCGCGCCACTCCGAGGCTGAGCGACGCCGAAGCCTGGGAATCGAGGTCCACGACCAGGACCCTCTTGCCGAGCCGGGCGAGCGCCCCCGCCAGGCTGACGACGCTGGTCGTCTTGCCCACGCCTCCCTTGCGGCTGATGACGGCGACGATCATCGGTTTCCCGCAATCCTAACGGATTGTCGCGCGCCGCCGCCCGCGCGGCCCCGAAGGCACTCGGGACCGGTGGCGGAGGAGCGTCTGGCGCGCCTCAGTGCACCAGCTTGCGGTACTTGAGGCGGTGCGGCTGGTCGGCATCGGTGCCCAGGCGGCGCTTGCGGTCGGCTTCGTAGTCCTGGTAGTTGCCTTCGAACCAGACGACTTCGGAGTCGCCCTCGAAGGCCAGGATGTGGGTGGCGATGCGGTCGAGGAACCAGCGGTCGTGGCTGATGACGACCGCGCAACCGGCGAACTCGAGCAGCGCCTCCTCGAGCGCGCGCAGGGTGTCGACGTCGAGGTCGTTGGTCGGCTCGTCGAGCAGCAG
>CAZQTL010000050.1:0-20503 GCA_964595975.1 uncultured Thermoanaerobaculia bacterium
CCATCGCGGCGCCCTGGCGGCGGCGGTGGGCGCCCTCGTGCTGCTGGCGATCCTCGTCGCGCGCCCGCCGGTCTCCCGTGGCGCGGCAGCCCATCGGGCCAGTCCGGGCGAGCCGCCGCCGGCGGCGTTTCCGTTCGCCAGCCTGGCGACCAGCGACATCGCCGAGCTCGAGCGGGCCTTCGCGGCCGAACCCGCGAGCCTCCGCGCCGGCGCGCTTCTGGCCCTCGCTCTCGATCAGAAGCGCCGCCTGCCGGAGGCGAAGCTCATCGCTTCGAGACTGCGGCAGCTCCCGGGGGCCGCCGACGACCCGCTGCTCGGCTACGTCGACGCCACTCTCGCCAACTCCTCGGACGAGCCACAGAAGGCCCTCATCCTGTTCACCCGCGCGCGCGACGGCGCGATCGCCCAGGGGCGCGGCGAGCTCGTGGGACAGATCCGCGCCGCTCGCGGGCGCTTGCTCTCGACGCTCGGCGAGCGCGCCGAGGCCTACCGCGAGATGGACCTGGCGCGGCTCGACTTCGAGCGCGCCGGCGACTTCGAATCGCTCGGCCGCGTCCTCAACGACCTGGCGATCGAGCATCTGATCCGCGGCGAGCTCGCCAGCGGACAGGACCTCCTCGAGCGCGGCATCGCGGCGACGCAGCGGACCGGTGCCCCGTCGACGATCATGCGCCACAACCTCGGCCAGCTCGCCACGTTCCGGGGCGATCCGGCGAGAGCCGAGAGGCTCCTCAGCGAAGCCGTCGCCGACCGGCGGCGGGAGGGGAATGCGTTTCGCGTCGGCGAGGTGCTGGCGGCGCTCGCCGAGGCGCTGGACGACCTGGGGCGCCGCGACGAGGCGATCGCCAGCCTCGACGAGGCGGCGACGATCCTGCGCCAGGCCGACGACAAGTCGGCGCTGGTCTCGACCCTCGCGCTGCGGGGCGCGATCGCCGTCTCCTCCGGCGACCTCGAACGCGTCCCGGCGATCGCCGCCGAGCTCGAAGCCTGCGGCACCCGGACCGGCGGCTACCTGGGGTTGATTAGCGCCTACGCTCTGCGAGGCCTCGCCGCCGACGCGCGCGGCGACGTCGCCGAGATGCGCCGCGAGTTCGCGACCGCCGAGCAGCTCGCCGTCTCGAAAGGGCATCTCGACGTCGCCGCGGTGACCGAAGCGGCCCACGCCGCCGCCGAGCTCCGTGCCGGTGCCGCCGCGGCGGCGCAGGCGATGGCGCTGCGAGCGCTCGGACGGCTCCCCGAAGGCAGCGCGACGAGCGCCCCGATGGCTCTGGCGCAGTCGATCCTGGCGCGAATCGACGCCGCCGCCGGGCGCCTCGAAGCGGCCCGCCAGCGGCTCGCCCCCTTCCTCGATGACGCGGCGAATTCGACCAGCGTTTCGCGGCGCATCGCCCTGCTCGCCGCCATGGCGGCCATCGATGGCGCCAGCGGGAACGAGGCTGCTGCGGACAGCGCGCTCGACCGGGCGATCACACTCGCCCACGCCGCCGGCCGCAAGCTCGACGAACGGGATCTGCGGCAGGCCCGCGACCGCTGAACGGGCCCGTCAGGGTTGCGCCGCTGCGGCCGCCGCGAGGCGCTCGACGATGTGCCCGGTCATGCCGATCGCCAGCTCGTGCTCGCCGAAGAAGACCTTGCCGGCACGCTCCTCGTTCAGCAGCTGCGCCTCCTCTTCGCTGTGGGTGCGAACGACGGTCTCGATCGCCGGGTTGAGGATGCGGGCGATCTCGAGCATCTTGCGGGCCGCGAAGGCGTCGGGCGAGGCGATGACCAGCAGACGCGCCCGCATGACGTGGGTCTGCGCCATGACGACCGGGTCGGAGGCGTCGCCGGAGACCGCGTGCACCCCCCGCGCCCGCAGATCCTCGACGATCTCGCGATTGCGGTCGGCGACGACGACGTGCGCGCCGCGGGCGGCGAGCGCCTCGCCGATGCGGCGTCCCACCCGGCCGTAGCCCACCAGGACGACATGACCGGTCAGCTCCTTCTCGCCGACCGAGGCCGGCAGGGCGGCGAGGGGGTCGGCCGGCCGCTCGAGGGCGTTGGCGAGCGCCGAGCTCCTTCGCACCCAGCGCTGCACCGGCTCGATGACCGCGAAGACCAGGTGGTTGATACCGATCGACACCAGCGCTCCGGCGAGGATCAGACTCTGGCCTTCCGCGGGCAGGAGGCCCAGGCCCACCCCCATGCCGGCGAGGATGAAGGAGAACTCGCCGATCTGGGCTCCGCTGGCGGCGATCGTCAGGGCGGTGTTGAGCGGATAGCGGAACAGCAGCACCAGCAGCAGGGAGATGACGAACTTGCCGCCGACGATGATCGCCACGACGACCCCCACCCGCAGGGGCTCGCGCACCAGCACCGCCGGGTCGATGAGCATGCCGACGGCGACGAAGAAGAGCACCGAGAAGGCATCGCGGAACGGCAGCGACTCCTCGCCGGCGCGATGGGCGAGGGCCGATTCGCGGAGCATCATGCCGGCGAAGAACGCGCCGAGCGCGAAGGAGACGCCGAAGATCGCCGACGAGGCGTAGGCGATGCCGACCGCGGCGGCCATGACACAGAGCGTGAAGAGCTCACGCGAGCCGGTCTTCGCCACCTGCCAGAGCAGCCATGGGAAGAGCCGGCGGCCGCCGATCAGCATCACCGCCACGAAGATGCCGAGTTGGGCGAGGGTCAGGAGCACCTGCATGCCCAGGTGCTGGGCGCCGAACAGCGGCGCCGACGAAGCCGGCTCCCCGGCGGCGGCTCCGCCGCCGAGGAAGCCGCCGAAGGCCGGCAGCAGGACGAGCACCAGGACCATGACCAGGTCCTCGACCAGCAGCCAGCCGACCGCGATCTTCCCGTTGAGGGATTCGAGCAGCCCCCGGTCCTCGAGGGCGCGCAGCAGCACGACCGTGCTGGCGACCGACAGCGCCAGGCCGAAGACCAGGCCGGCGCCCAGCGTCCAGCCCCAGAAGCGGGCGGCGGCCATTCCGAGGAGCGTCGCCAGGAGCATCTTGGCCAGCGCCCCCGGCAGAGCGATCCGGCGCACCTCTTTCAGGTCGTCGAGCGAGAAGTGCAGGCCCACGCCGAACATGAGGAGCATCACCCCGATCTCGGCCAGCTGCTGGGCCAGCCCCATGTCGGCGACGAAGCCGGGGGTCGCGGGGCCGATCAGGACGCCGGCGACCAGGTAGCCGACGATCGCCGGCAGTTTCAGCCGCAGGGCGAGGAATCCCAGGAGCAGGGCGGCGCCGAGGGCGACGGCGATCGTGGTCACCAGGGAGAGCTCGGTATGCATCGCGATATCCTCTCATCGGCAGGCCCCGGCCCGAGATCCCCCGCCGCGGAGCCGGAACATTTCCGGACCTTCCGCGTAGAACATTCAAGCAGTTGATTCCATGAGGAGCAGCGAGATGACTCGGACGAAGAAGATCCTCGTGATCGGGATTCCTGTCCTGATCGCGATCGGTGTGGCAGCGAAGGTGTGGAGCGGGGCGGACAAGAAGTTCCCGGTCGTGACGGTTCAGAAGGTCGTCCGCACCGACCTCCGCAGCCTGGTCACGGCCACCGGCAAGACGGAAGCCCAGCGCAAGGTCGACCTGTCGGCGAACGTCATGGGCCAGATCGTCAATCTCGCGGTACGTGAGGGGGACGTGGTCAAGAAGGGGGACTTCCTGCTGCAGATCGACCTGACGCAGCGCCGGGCCACCGCCGTCGGCGCCGAGGAGTCGCTCAAGGCCCTGTTCTTCGACCGCGACGCCGCCCGCGCCCAGGCCGAGGAGGCCAAGAAGAACTTCGAGCGCGCCGAGCGCTCGTTCAAGGACGAGATCATCCCGCAGGCCGACGTCGACCGCGCCCGCGCCGCCTACGAGGCCGCCGACGCCAACTGGAAGGCGGTCGAACGCCGCATCGAGCAGTCACGGGCCAACCTCGCCGGCGCCCGCGACGAGCTCTCCAAGACCAAGATGCTGTCGCCGATCGACGGCGTGATCACCGCTCTGCCGGTCGAAGAGGGCGAGGTCGCGGTCATCGGCACGATGAACAACGCCGGCACCAAGCTGATGACGATCTCGGACATGAGCACCGTCGAAGCGGTGATGGAGGTCGATGAGACCGACATTCCGAGCGTCAAGGTGGGCCAGACGGCCGAAGTGCGCATCGACGCCTTCGGCGAGCGCAAGTTCGAGGGCATCGTGACGGAGGTCGGCTCGAGCCCGATCTCGTCGCTCACCGGCTCGGCCGACGCCGCGGTCAACTTCGAGGTCCGCATCCAGCTGAAAGACCTGCCGACGACGATGCGCCCCGGGTTCTCCTGTTCGGCGGACATCCTCACCGGCACGGCGACCGGCGTTCTCGCGGTGCCGATCCAGGCCCTGGTGGTGCGCGAGAAGGAGGCCGTGGGCGAGGCCAAGCCGACGGAGGAGGAGGGCGTCTACGTCCTCAAGACCGAAGGCGGCAAGAAGACCGCCGCCTTCGTCGCCGTCGCCGCCGGCATGACCGGCGAGACCCAGGTCGAGATCCAGAGCGGCCTCTCGGAAGGCGACGAGGTGATCACCGGCCCCTTCAAGTCGCTGCGCGAGATCAAGGACGGAGATCGCGTCCGCCTCGAGGAGCCCAAGAAGGAAAGCGGCAAGGAAAAGAAGGCGGGCTGAGGAGCGCGCCCCGACTCCGAGCCCAAGCGCCATGGAAACCCTCAGAATCGCCCTCGTCGCCCTGCGCACCAACAAGCTGCGCAGCTTCCTGACGCTGCTCGGCGTGATCATCGGCGTGATGACCGTGATCGCGGTCGTGTCGATCGTCTCGGGTCTGAACGACTTCGTCACCGAGCAGCTGTTCTCGCTCTCGCCGGACGTCTTCGTCGTCACCCAGTTCGGCATCATCACCAGCCGGGAGGAGTTCCTCGAGGCGCTCAAGCGCAAGCGGATCAACGTCGACGACGCCCGCGCCGTCGAACGCCTGTGCTCCTCCTGCGGCGACGTCGGGGTCTCGGCGCGTTCCAACCAGACGGTCAAGCGCGAGGGCGAGAAGCTCGAGGACGTCCAGATCAGCGGCACCACCGCCAACATGGCGGTGCTGTCCAATCTCGACCTCGAGGCCGGACGCTTCTTCGTCGACTCCGAAGTGGACCACGCCGCTCCGCTCGCGGTGATCGGTTCCGACGTGCGCGGCGAGCTGTTCGGTCAGCTCGACCCGGTCGGCCGGCTGGTCTGGATCGAAGGCAGCCCGTTCAAGGTGATCGGCCTGCTGCGCAAGCAGGGGGCGGTCCTCGGTCGCAACCAGGACAAGCAGGTCTTCGTGCCGCTCGGCACGTTCCGCAAGCAGTTCGGCACGCGCCGCAGCCTCACCCTCTTCGTCCGTCCCGCCGACGGCATGGCCGGCCTCGAGAAGACCCAGGACGAGGTGCGCGGCATCATGCGCGCCCGCCGGCACACCGCCTTCGGCGCCAAGGACCCCTTCGGCCTCATCTCGGCCGGCGCGGTCGAGGCGGTGTGGAGGCAGATCTCCGCCGGCGCCTTCGCCCTGGTGATCTTCATCTCCGGCATCTCGCTCGTCGTCGGCGGCATCGTCATCGCCAACATCATGCTGGTCTCGGTCATCGAGCGGACGCGAGAAATCGGCATCCGGCGCGCGCTCGGCGCGCGCAAGAAAGACATCCGCCGCCAGTTCCTGGCCGAGGCGGTCATGCTCTCGCTGGGCGGCGGCCTCGCCGGCGTCGCGCTGGGGATGCTCATTTCCTTCGTGCTCTCGCACGCCTTCCCGCTGCCGACGAAGGTCACCCCCGGGCTGGTCTTCGTCGGCCTGCTGCTGTCGGTGGTCACCGGCTTCTTCGCCGGCTACTTCCCCGCCCGCAAGGCGGCGAATCTCACGCCGATCGAGGCGCTGCGCTATGAGTAAGGCCTTCTTCGCCGCCCTCCGGCGCGGCTTCTTCGAGAACGTCCGCTTCGCCAAGACGGCGATCTTCGCCCACAAGCTGCGCGCCGCCCTCACCGTGCTCGGCATCGTCATCGGTGTCTCGACGGTGATCGCCATGGTGTCGCTGATCGCCGGCTTCAACAACAGCGTCACGGCGAGCTTCGAGTCGTTCGGCGCCACCCTCGTGCAGTTCCAGAAGTTCGACCCGCAGTTCGGCCCGGGCGACGGCCGCGACCCCGAGATGCGCATGCGCAAGCCGCTGACCTACGAGGACGCCATTGCGCTCAAGGAGCTCTGTCCGTCGATGCGGTCGGTTTCCCCCGAGCGTTACTGGTTCCCGGGCAACAACGGCGCCTCCGTTCCGACGGTCAACTACGACGGCAACGAGGCGAACCCCGACACCATCGTCGGCGTGATCGCCGACTACCTCGACGCGAACTCCAAGCAGACCGGCGAAGGACGCTTCATCAACGACACCGACGTCCGGCGGTCGGCCAGCGTCATCGTCATCGGCTTCGACATCGCCGACGCGATCTTCCCGTTCGTCGACCCGATCGGCAAATGGGTGCAGTTCGCCGGCCGGCGCTACGAAGTCATCGGCGTGATGGAAGAGCAGGGCGCGACCATGTTCGAGTCCACGGACGCGCACGTCTACCTGCCGATCACCACCTTCGACCAGGCCTTCCCCTGGGTCGAGAAGGAGGGCAACGGCGTCAATATCGCGACCGTGCCGAAGAGCGCCGAGCTGACCGCGCAGGTGGTCGAAGAGGGCACCAACGTCCTGCGCATGCGCCGCGGCGTGCCGTTCAACAAGCCGAACGACTTCGGCATCATGACCCCCGACAAGCTGATCGGGAACTTCCAGGCGGTCACCGGCGGCGTCGCCCTGACCATGCTGCTGATCGCCTCGATCTCGCTCCTGGTCGGCGGCGTCGGGGTGATGAACATCATGCTGGTCTCGGTGACCGAGCGCACCAAGGAGATCGGCCTGCGGAAGGCCCTGGGCGCCATCCGCCAGGACATCCTCACCCAGTTCCTGATCGAGGCGGTGACCCTGTCGGCGGTCGGCGGCGTGATCGGCGTCGCGGTGGGGCTCGGGATCGCCCTGCTGGTGCGCACCTTCTCGCCGCTCGCCGCCGCCGCCCCCTTCTGGTCGATCGCCGTCGGCCTCGGCGTGTCGATGAGCGTCGGCCTGGTCTTCGGCATCTTCCCCGCCTACCGGGCGGCGAAGCTCGATCCGATCGAGGCCCTGCGCTACGAGTAGGGCCGGCCGGGGGCTGGATCCCGGCCCCCCGGCCGTTGTATTCTCTCGGGCCAGTTCCATGATCCGGTTTTCCCCATCGCCGCAGGTCGGGCTGAGCGTCGCGCTCGGCCTCCTGCTGGCGTCCGCGAGCGGCCCCGCCGGGGCGGTGTGGAGTGCCGACGACGAAGCGACCGCCACCCGGCACTTCGAGCTCGTCCCGACCGGGCGCGCCGCCCAGCTGCCGCCGGAGCTCCGCGCCCAAGGTGGCCAGCCGTCGCTCGCCGAAGCGCTGGGCCTGCCGGAGGCCGCAGGCCGCCACACCGTCCAGCTGCACTGGGTCGTCCGCGAGGGAGCCGGGCTCTCCGGCTATCGCGTCACCCTGGTCGCCGCCGACGGCCTGCCGGGAAACCTGGCGGCCCGCTGGTGGGTGGCGCCGGCCGAGGGCGTTCCGGTCGGCGACGGCCTGACCGCCTACTCGGCCGAGGTCGCGCTCGCCCTCGACGAGCCGGCGCCGGTCGCCGCCGCCGTCGAAGCGATCGACCTTTCGGGCCATGCGGTCCTGCTCGGCGTGCGCCGGTCGGTCGCCGCGGTCGATCCCGTCCCGGCTGAGACGCTCAACGCCCGGCCGAGCGCGGTCTCCACGAACCCGACCGCCGTTCCCTTCAGCCGCGCGGCTCCCACGGCCCATGCCGCCGCGCCGGCCTCGACCCTTTTCTCTTTGCCAGCCGCCGCGAGGGCCCACGCCCCGCAGCCGGCTTTCGCGCACACTTCCTTCCAGGGCGGTTCGGCCTCGGGGCGGGGTCCTCCGCCGGCGCGCCGCACGACCTCCTGGACCGGTGCCTGATCGGGCACCTGCGAGAGTCGTGACGCAGCCCCGTCGCGCGCCGCGTCGGCGCACGACGGTACCTCGAATGTACGGATTCTCTGGAGCCTACAAGTCATGAAGACCCGCAACCTGCTTCTCGCCGTCGTCGCCCTCGCCATCGTCGCCCTCGGCGCCACCCAGCTCTTCGCCGTCGTCACGCAGTCTTCGACCGACGTTCCGAAGGCGATTCCCGACAACGGCAGCACCACCAGCACCCTGAACTTCACCGTCAACGGCACGATCACCGACGCCAACCTGGACGTCAACATCACGCACACCTGGAACGACGACATCGATCTCTCGTTGACCAGCCCCAGCGTGGCGGCTCAGATCCTCTTGAACGACTGCGGCGGCAGCGGCGACAACGTCGTCGCCACCATCGACCAGGACGCGGCTGCCCTCAGCACCTGCCCGACGACCACGATCAGCGGCAGCATTCAGCCCACGAGCGGCGCCGGCGCGACTCCCGTCGCGGCGGCTGGTTCGCTGAACGCCTTCGACACGACGGCTTCTGGCGGCGTCTGGACGCTCACGGTCGCCGACGACTCCTCGATCTGCACCGGTACGCTCAACTCCTGGTCGCTGACCCTCGACGGCGCCCCGCCGTTGCCGGTCGAGCTCATGAGCTTCGAGATTCAGTGACCTCGGAGCGCCTTCGGGCGCACGACGGAACGACTTCTCAGTGGGCCTCCGGCAGACATGCCGGGGGCCTTTTTCTCGTTCGGTGCCTGCCGTTCTGGATCCTCATCCTGGCCTCGGGCTGCGCGCGCGCTCCCGGCCCAGCGGCCCAACCCACGAACGTCGTCCTGATCTCCGTCGACACGCTGCGTGCCGACCATCTGGGCTGCTACGGCGCCGGGGCCGTCTCGACCCCGGCCATCGACCGTCTGGCGGCCGACGGCGTCCGTTTCGAGCACGCCTACTCCCCCGTGCCTCTCACCCTCCCCGCCCACTGGACGATTCACACCGGTCTCGAGCCCTGGCGGCACGGAGTGGTCGACAACGGCATCGTGTTCCCGGACACCACCGTGACCACCCTCGCGGAGCGCTTCGCTGGCGCCGGCTACGACACCGGAGCCATCGTCGCGGCGTTCGTCCTCAATCGCGCCTTCGGCCTCGACCGCGGGTTCGGGCACTATGACGACGGACCTTCGGCAGACGCCGAGATCGATCGGCTCTTCCACGGGACGGCTCCAGCGGACGAACGGGTGGGGGAGGCGATCTCCTGGTTGCGGCGGCCGCGCGACCGGCCCTACTTTCTCTGGCTTCACCTCTACGATCCGCACGCGCCCTACGCCCCGCCTCCGGCCTTCCGTCGACTCTACCCGGAGCGCGACTATGACGGCGAGATCGCCTTCGTCGACACCCAGATCGCCCGCCTTCTGGCGGCGCTGGAGAGCTCGGAGGGGAGCGACCGGACCCTCGTCGTTCTGCTTTCGGACCACGGCGAGAGCCTGGGTGAACACGGTGAGCTGACGCACGGCGTGCTGCTCTATGACGCTACACTCCGCGTCCCGCTGATCTTCCGGCTGCCCTCCCGTCTGCGGGCCGGCACCGTGCGCGAAGAGGCGGTTACGCTGGCAGACGTCGCTCCTTCGATTCTCGCTCTGGCCGGACTCGATCCACTGCAGAACGCGGACGGCAGAGACCTGTTCCGACCTCGCCTCTCTTTCGACCGAACGTTGGGCGCCATCTCGGAGTACCCTCGTCGCCGGCTCGGGTGGGCGAGCCTGGTCGCCGTGCGCCAGGGACCGTGGAAGCTCATCTTCGGTCCACGTCCCGAGCTGTTCGATGTCGCGCGCGACCCTGGAGAGACCCTGAGTCGAGTCGAAACGAATCCTGGAACGGCCGCCGCTCTCGACCGCGAGGCCCGCGCGATAGCCCGGGAGGTGCGAGAGCGAGCCGGCGCCGAGGCTCCGACCGAGGCGGGAGCAGAGGAGCACTCCCGGCTCGCTGCACTCGGATACCTCAACGGGCCCACTCCCGCCGGGCTCGCCGGCGCCAATCCGCGCGACGCGATCTCGTTCCTCGCCGGTCTCGACCGCGCCAGCCAGCTCCTCGCCTCGCAGCAGATCGAAGAGGCCAAGGCGGCGTTCCTGGTCTACACGAAAGCGGCGAATCCGCCCCTGGCTGCGCTCGAAGGCCTGGGTCGAATCGCTCGCCTGCAGGGCCGCTCGGTCGAAGCAGAGCGCTACTTTTCCCGGCTCCTGGAGCTCGATTCGGAGTCGATCTCGGCGCTCGCTCAGCTCGTGGTCCTCGCCCGGGAACGCGGCGATTCGGCGACGGCCGTCGAGCGCTCCGCGCGCCTCGTCCGGCTGGCGCCGCGCTCGGCAGGCGCCTCCCGCTTGCATGCAGAGGCTCTGGCCGCGGCCGGACAGCGCACCGCCGCGGAGGCCGAGTGGCGCCGCGGGCTGGAGGCTTCGCCTGGCGCCGGTTGGCTGCGGCTCTCCTGGGCCCGCTACCTCGCAGGCGAACAGCTCTCGCGCGAGTCGGCAGCCGAGCTCGAACGGATCCTCGCCGACGAGGAGATCTCCGAGGAGCTTCGCGCCGCCGCGACCGCGGCACGAGCGGCCCTCTCCGCCAGCCCATCAGGGTGAGTGGTTACGGATCCCGGGGAGCTTCCCGGCTGGAGACCGTCGCCTCGCGCTCGATACAGGCCTGCATCGTCGCCCGGTCCTCGAGCCGCCGCGCCAGCGCGTAGATCTCGCGGGTCTCCGCCGCGCTGGCCGTCGCCACGATGGGCGCCGACTCCACGGGCGGGGGCTTCTCCGTCGCGGTGCTTCTCGCCGCTCTCCACGCCAGATAGGCGAGGTCCGCCGTTTCGCGGTACCGTGCCCGCCGCTGGTCGAGGCGGGAACGGACGGCAGCAGGTCGGCCTTCGAGCAGATCGAGAAGCGAGAGATAGCGGGTCGCCTCGACGGAGGCCGGGCGCGCAGCGACCGCCGCCTCGAGGTGATCGCGAGCGGCGCCCGGCTCTCCACTCTGGATCTCGATCCAACCGAGGAGCCAGAGAACGTCGGGATGTTCGGGCCGCATCGCGAGTGCGGCCGTCAGTGCCTCGCGTGCCGCCGCGCGCTCGCCCGCCCGGAGAGCGACGACTCCCCGGGCGACCTGCTCCTCGAACCGCTGCGAGCGGCGGGCCTCTGGCCAACGCAGTCCCAGCCCGACCCCGGCGAGAACCAGAAAAACAGCCACGCCGCCGCCCGGACCCAGCCGACGCGGCAGCGACCTGACGACAGCGCCGCCTCTCCACGCAGCGGCCGCGAGTGCCAGAGTGAGCGGCACGCCGGTCCACACCTCGCTCCACCGACCGAGCGCCATCAGCTGGCCCGCCGTCGTGGCGACGACGAGACCGCCGCCGAGGACGAACGCCGGTCGGAGACGCTCCGCGCCCGTCTCGGGCCAGGGACTCACGCCATCGCCCTGGTCGCTGGTCAGGGCGATGGCGGCGGCCAGCGCGACCAACCCGACATGGACGAGGTCGAATCCGGAGATCGGCCAGGCCCCGAGCGGCTGCGTGAAGACATGTCCGGCGAGGTGAACCGGAAAGAAGAGCGTTCCCGCAATACGTTGCCAGACTGGCGCCCGGCGCCGCCAGAGCTCGAACGGCAGAAGGAAGTCGAGTGCGACGAAACCCCAGTCGACGAGAGCGATCGCCGGGAATCCCAACCATCCGGCCGGGGAGCGGCCAAGACTCCAGGACCACCAGCCCGCAGGAACCGCAGCCGTCTCGACAGCGAGGCAGATCGCCGCCATGCCGCAACCCGCCACGAGCGCAAGGCTCCATGCGTCGGTGGTTCTGCCCAGTCTTCGGAGGAGCCGATCGGCGACATAGCTGGAGATCAGCGTCGCGGAAGTCCATCCCACGAGCTCCTGCAGCGGCACGCCGAAGAGGCTCACCAGCGGAGAAACGATCTGATAGGGGGTTTGCGCGCTCGCCGCAGCGCTCACCCTGGCGATCGCGGTGGACCGGATCCAGCCGTAGGCCAAGGCGGCGGCGACGAAGCCGGCCGCGTTGCGACCCCCGAGGTTCGCCCTGCGGTGGGCGAGCAGCAGGGCGAGCGCGGCCGTCGACAGCGCCGCGACGGCGAGCGGCGGCAGGGCCGTCATCGGAGCGAGGTGCGCCTCAGCCCTCGGGGAGGAGAATCTCGAGCTTCGCGTCGCGGATCAGTCGCCCCTGGATCGCGTCGATGCCGGCTCGCCGCTTCCGCTCTGCCACCTGGGCCCGGACCGACTCCCGCGCGCTCTCGAGCGGCAGGGTGCCCATCTCCCGCAGGCGCACGAAGGCCACCCCGCGACCCTCGAGCACGCACTGTCCGGCGGCCACGACGCTCCGGGGACCGTCGAAGTAGAGCGCCGGTGACACGCCTTCGACCTCGAGATTCAAGAGCGCTCTGCGCAAGCGCAGAAAGCTCCTGCCCAGACTGTCGAAGTCGACCGGGTGGGCATCCCGGCAGATGCGTGCGTCCGACGTCGCCGGCCGAACGAGCAAGCTGTCGAAACTCGCGCCGTCGCGGAGCTTCGCGACGACGCCTTCGGCAGCTGCATAGACGGCCTCGACACCATCGCCGGATTGGGGGAAGAAGAGCAGATCCACATGATAGTCGCGCAGGAAGAGAGCGCTCTGCGCATTCTCGCGGTAGAACTGCGCAATCTCCGCCTCGGTCGGTTCGGTGTCGATTCCTGCGACGAGATGGGCGCGATAGGCATCCAGGAGCGCCGCATCGCGTGCTTCGGCGATCTGCTCTTCCAGATCCGCGGAAACCGGCGACGCGCGGCGCCGGGCCGCGAGCAGGCGATTCTCCACGATCTCGCGCAGCACCGCCTCGGCCGGAGGGCCGCCCGCGTCGGCGCGCGAGGACAGAGCCCTGAGCTCGGCCGCGCGGACTTCGCCGTCCGGCCAGCGGGCCACCCAACCGTCGCCCGACTCGATCAGGTTCGCGAGCCGCGCGGGCGAGGCAATTTCGACGCCCGCTGCGTCCAGCGCCCGCTGTCGCAGTCCGCGTTCGGCCACCGTCGCGGCTTCGGCGTCGAGCTCGCGGCGGACCGCGCGTCGCACTCCCTCGACATCGACGGGGCTGCCCGACCGGATGCCGTCGAGGCGAAACAGGTGCAGTCCGTCCTTGGTCTCGACGACCCGGCTCACCGCCCCTTCGCGCAAGCCGAAGATGATCTCCGCCAGAGCCGGCTGGAGGTCCTTGCGGGCAGTCCACTCGATGCGTCCGCCGCCACGGGCCATGACCGAGTCCGAATAGCGCTCGGCGAGGCCATTGAAGCCGGCGCCGCCCCCGAGCGCCGCCTGAATCTCGGCCATGGTGGCCTGCGCCTTGGCGCGCGCCGCGGCGTCGCCCGCGGGAGCGCGCAGGAAGATGTGACTGAATTTCCGCGCCTCTTCCGGGCGAACGAACTGCAGCCGGCGCTCGACCGCCTCGGCGACCAGGGCATCCGCGGCTGTGATCTTTCCGAGCTCCGCCACCACCTGGGCGGCGGCGAGCACCTTCTCTTCCGCGGCCTGCAGCACGAACCTGGCCTCGTCGCCCTGCCCGTAACCCACGGACTGCATCGCCTTGCGCATCTCTGCGACGCGCACGCGGCGCTCCACGACCCTGCGGACGATCTCGCGCCGGGTCTCGACAGCCACCGGCTGCGGGATTGCCGCCAGACGACGGCTGACGGCTTCGCGAATCTCGGAGCGCCGGATCTCGCCGTCCGAGTATCGCGCCACCACGGCATCACCTTCGGTCGCGGCGACCCCTGCAGGCTCCTGCGACCTGCGGCAGCCGGCAGAGAGAACCAGCGTCGCCATCAGGATTCCTGCGCCATACCTCTTGCCGATCATGCCCGACCCCCCTACCGAAACCGGCGAATTATAGCGGGAACCCGGCGCCGCGGACCGGAATCAGCCGAGGAGGCGCTGCCAATCCTCGGCCGACAGTCGCACCACGCCACGCTGCTCCAGGCGCCGCCTGAACTCCTCGACCGCAGGCAACAGCTCCGGCTTCCTTCCTGCGCTGGCGAGCGCTTGTGCCGATTCGAGCAGTCGACGCGCCGCTGCGGCGTCCCCCATCTCGGCGGAAGCCGCGGCCAGGGCGAGCAGGGCGGCGGGATCCTGGGAGCTCGTCGTCCGCACCAGACGCTGAGCCAAGTGGAGAGCCTCGACTCCGTCCCGAACCTCTTCGGACCGACTCGTGGCAAGAACCATCGACTCCATGTACGGAAGGAGGATCGCGTCGGGGAAACGGGCCCGGCCCGATCGCAGGACCTTCACCGCCATCGCATCTTCCCCTCGATTCAGATGCGCCTGCGCGAGCATGCCGACCGGCGCCCAATCGAGCGGCGCGTCGCGCAGAAAGGCGCGGGCGAACGTGACGTCGTCCCGCCAGAGCGCAATCTGACGCCGCGCGCCGAGCGCCAGCAACAGCGCCAGAACCAGGATGGCAGCCGCTGACATCCCCTGCAGGCCGGGGCGAAGAGCGCCGCTCGCCCGCTGCACGAACCCGCCGAAGAACAGGCAAAGCGGCAGGCAGGCGAGATAGGTGTAGCGGTGGGCGGCGAGTTGGGGTCCCGCTTGGAGGAGACCACTGACCGGCAGCACGAATGCGGTGAACACCAGCAAGGCGAGCGCCATCTGCGGGCGACGCGCGCGCCACCAGATCAGCAGCGCGCAAGCGACGAGCAGGAGATAGCCGATTCCGCGCAGCGCGATGAGGGTGTCCGATCGCAGGGTGAGAAACGAGGTCGTCGGAATCTGAAACGGAATCGACACCGGAAGAAAGCTCTTCTCGAGATAGAAACTGAGTCCGAATGCGGCGGCGAGCAGCCGGTGCTCGAGTCCGGCAGCCTTGGCGACTGCGACGACCGGCGCGCTGGCCCAGAGCGTGAGCGCTGCGGACACCAGGGCCAACACGACAAATGGAAACTTCTCCAGGACGAGCGCACGCAGCTGCGCGACGCGCCATCCGCGCGGATCGGCCTCGAGCCTCCCGAGCGGCCCGGCATCCAGCGCGAGCAGGGCCACCGGCAGGACGACCGCGATCCCTTTCGACAACAGGGCGGCGACGAAGAGTCCGAGCGCCAGCGCATAGGAATTCCGCCGTTCCCCGCCGGTGCTCGCGCAGAAGCGGACGTAGGCGTGGACGGCGAGGAGGCAGAAGAAGCCGCACAGCACGTCGCGCCGCTCGGTGATCCAGGCCACCGACTCGACGCGAAGGGGATGGAGGGCGAACCAGGATGCGGCGGCGAAGGCGCCGAGGATCGAAAGCGACGACTCCCTCATGTCCAGACGGGCGACCTCTTCGGTGCTCGCTTCGCGTCCCGTGCCGGCGGGGCGCAGCAGGCGCAGCGCCAGCGCGAAGAAGAGCAGGGCGTTCGCCAGGTGCAGCAACAGGTTGGTGCGATGGTAACCGCGCGGCTCCATGCCGGAGACCAGGTAGTCCGCGCCGAGCGTCATCCAGGAGAGCGGGATGTAGTGCCCGGCATGGCGGGTGGTCCACATCCAGCGCAGATTGTCCGAGCCGAGGCCGCGATAGCGCTCGTTGCGCAAGAAGTTCAGCCCGTCGTCCAGCGGCGCCCATCCCTGGGAGAGAGTCGGCAGGAACGTCAACAGGACGAGACATCCGAGCACGGCCCCCGCCAGGGCGATCGTGGCGCGCTGACTCAGGGGACGAATCCTTCGCGGCGCAGAAAGTCGGCGATGCCGCCGGCGGCGAGCCGGTGCTCGAGCGGACGCCAATGCTCGCGACGCTCGAACTCGGCGCCGAGACGCGCCCGCTCGACGAAGAGAGGCCGCAGAGCCAGGCACGGTACCTTCTCGCGCGCCGCCAACGCCGCGACGAACTGCTCGCCGGGGAGCGGTGCCGGGTCGGCGACCCCGAGCTCCCCCCAGACCGGCAAGAGGAGGACCCCCGGCCGCGCGCCGGCTGCGCGGGCTTCCCGGAAGATCGCCGACAGGATCGCATCGGTCAGTCGGTCGGTCTCGCCGATGCGATCCCCCCAGCGCCAGAGCAGGCGCTCGCGCGCCATCGTCAACAAGTCGAACAGACGCGAGCCCCTTGAGTGAGCGGCGAGAAACTCCGCCGGCGTCGGCACCGGCGTTCCGTGGAGCTCGAGCGTACCCTTCTCGAGGCGGAACCAGGGTTTGGCAAAGCTCCTGAAGGCCAGCATGTTGCGCATCGAATCGTCGGTGACGTGGCCGACGAGCACGACGTCCGGACGGTAGAGCGGCAGCGCCTCGCGCAGATAGAGCAGCTCCTGGTCGTGGCCGTAGCCGTGGACGCCGAAGTTGAGCACCTCGACGCCGGGCAGCAGGAGCTCGAGCTGATGGGCGAAGGTCTCGTCATCACCTACCTCCTCGCCGAAGGTGAACGAGTCGCCGAAGATCGCGACGCGCAGCCTGCCGGAAACCTTGTCGAACGGCACCTCGCGGGCACCGCGCAGTCCGTGCGAGTCGGTGTTCAGTCGCTTGCCGCCGAAGACCTCAAGATCCCGCACGTTCGGAGCCACCGCCCAGCCGCGGACGGGGTGGTGGACGTCGAACGAGAAGGCGTACGGTGCTTCCCCGCCGCGATGCCGGTTCACCCAGCGCAGGCGCCAGGAGGCTTCGTCGAAGGGCGAGGAGATCCGCGCCAGGAGACTCTCCGAGCGCACCACCCAGCGCGCGACCCCCTCGAGCATCGCCGCCACCAGGAGGAGCAGGATCGTTGCGCGAACGACACGAGCGCGACGCCCTGGGCGAGGCGCGGAGGAAGGAGGCGGCATCGTCATTCTCGGGGCAAGCGACGATAGTCTATTCGCCCATGCCCGCTCGCGTCGCGCCCTGGATCGCCGCTCTGCTCCTCGTCTCTGCGGCGGGCTTGGCCTGGAGCGCGGCCACCACCGACAGCGTGACGGTGGACGAGCCCGCCCATGTCACCGCCGGCTACGCCTCGCTCGTCACCGGCGACTACCGGCTCAGCCCGGACCACCCGCCGCTCGCCCGCTGGCTGCTCGCCCTCCCCCTGCTCGTCCAACCGGTTCGATGGCCGGCTGCGGAGACGGAGGCTTGGCGAACGGGCGACATCTTCACGCTCGGCAACGATTTCTTCGAGCGCTGGAACGACGGACAGGCGTTGATCCGCGCGAGTCGCCGCGTCGCCATCGGTTTCCTCCTCGCTCTCATCGCCACGGTCGGCTGGATCGCGCGGAGGCTCCACGGCGTCCCGGGCTCCCTGCTGGCCATGGCCGTCGTCGCCTTCGACCCCAACTGGCTGGCCCATGGCCACCTCGCGACCATCGATGTGCCCTTCGCCCTGGCGGCGCTCGTGACGCTCGCGACCGCCCACCGCTGGCTCGAGAGTCCGAGCCCGCGCCGACTCGCTCTCCTCACGGGCGCCTTCGCCGCTCTCACTCTGGTCAAACTCTCCTGGCCGATCGTCGTCCCGGCGCTCGTGGCGATGGCCGTCGCGGCCCGCTGGCATCAGGGCCCCAAGGCGATGGTGCGCAGTCTCGCTATTGCCGGTGGAACGCTAGCCCTGACTTCGGTCTTCGCCATCTGGGCGGCCTACGGATTCCGTTTTGCGGCCGCAAGCCAGGGCACTCCGCCTGGCGTCCACATGCTCGTCCTCTCCGACCGAGCTCGCCCGCTGCCCAAAAGCGCCGCGGAGGCGTGGGAAACGGTCCTGCACGACCCACTCACCGGCGTCGACCGGCGCGGCGCGGTGGTGCCCGTGCTGCGCGCGGCTCATGCCGGCCACCTCCTGCCCGAGGCCTACCTCTACGGACTCGCCTACGTCGGCAAGAGCACCCTCAACCGGGCCGCCTATCTCCGGGGCGAATACTCGATGAGCGGCTTTGCGAGCTACTTTCCCTGGGCTCTCGCGGTCAAGACACCCCTGCCCACCCTGCTGTTGTTCGCAGCCGGTCTGGCCGCCGTCGCGTTCCGCATCCGGCCAGGCGGCAGCTGGAGTCCCCTCGCCACCGGCCTCGCGGTCTTCGCCTCCACCCACCTCATTTCGCTCGCCGGCAGCAGCCTGAATATCGGCTACCGCCACCTGCTGCCGGTCACCGCGGTGCTGGCGATCGCGGCAGGCGCCTTGGCAGCGCCACTCCTGCCGCCAGGCGCCCGCCGACCGATCGCGGTCGCGGTCGGCGCGGCGCTCGTCTGGCTCGTCGCCGGCACCCTCGTCACGGCGCCCCACTGGATCGGCTACTTCAACGAGGCGGCGGGCGGCTGGCGAAACGGGCACCGCTATCTTCTCGACAGCAATCTGGATTGGGGCCAGGACCTGCTGCGCCTGCGCGCGCGACTCGCCGGGGAACCCGACGAGTCGCCCGTGTGGCTCCTGCAGGCCGGAGATCCCCCCTTGCCGCAGAGGATGAAGGTGCGCTGGCTCTGGGGAGCGAGCGGCCACACTCCCGACCCGGGGGCGATCGCCGGCGGACTGTACGCAGTCAGCGCCACCGACCTCTTCGGAGTCACGCGGCCTCTGGCGCGCGCCGAGAGCTGGCGCGATCCGCAACTGCTCGGTCGCTTCGAGCGCGCAGCCGAGTCCGCCGCAGCGCGCCGGGATCCCGGAACCTCGTCAGTCGTCGCGATCGACGAGTTCGAGGCGCTGCGGCGCCTGCGACTGATCTCCCGCCTGGCGCAGCGCGCCCCGGACGAACGCATCGGCACCTCGCTCTTCCTTTTCCGCCTGAGCGACGCGGAGGTCGCAGAGTGGACGACTCCCTGAGCGCCGTGCCACCCCCGAGCCGCGCGGCGCGTGCCGTCCGGTTCGCGATCGCCGGTGCCGCCGCGCTGCTCGCGGCAGCCACTTTGTGGGCCTACGCACCGGTGCTCGACAACGGCTTCGTCTGGGACGACGGCGCCAACCTGATCGCGGCGCGTGAACACTGGGACCAGGGCCTCGCCGGCATCGTCTGGGCCTTCACGACACCGTTCTTCGGTCACTACCAACCGCTCACCTGGATGTCGTATCAGATGGACGCCCTCCTGTCCGAAGCGACACCGCGGGGAGTGCACGCCACCAACCTCGTGCTCCACCTCCTGGCGAGTGGTCTGGTGGGCGCCCTGGCGTGGTGGTTCGCGAAGCGGCGTCCCGGGACGACGGACGAGCGCGGCCGCCTCTTCCGGTGCGCGACCGCGAGTCTCCTCGGCGCGGGGCTCTTCGCCCTCCATCCGATCCATGTCGAGACCGTGGCCTGGGCGACGGAGCGCCGCGACGTGCTGTCGACCGTGCTGATGCTCGCTGCGGTGCTGCTGCATCTTCACACCAGCCCGCGCGACGCTTCGCCCTCGCGTTCTCGCGGCCTGGTGGCGTTGCTGCACGCCCTCGCGGCTCTGGCACGGGCGCAGATGAGCCTGCCGTTCGTGCTGTTGGCGCTCGACGTCTGGCCTCTCGGCCGGGCGGCGCCGGACGCTTCCGGAAATCGCCCGTGGCGGCGGCTCGTCCTCGAGAAGGTCCTCTCGTTCGCGGTCGCCGCGGCCTCTGCGGCTGCGGCGCTCTGGGCCCAGGCGAGCTCGGGAGCACTCACCTCGGTGAGCGAGCACGGCCTGCTCGATCGCCTGGTGCAGGCGGGATACGGCCTCGCCTTCTACCCCGCCGCGCTTCTCTATCGACCCCACTGGCTGCCGCTCTACGAGCGACCCTACCCGTTCGACCCGCTCGCCGTCCGCTATCTTCTTCCTGCCCTGGCCGCGCTGCTCGCAGTCGGCGCCCTTACCCTGTGGCACCGACGCCTGCCGGCGCTCGCCACGGCGGGGGCGACCTATCTGCTCCTCGTCCTGCCGGTCGCCGGTTTCGCCCAGTCCGGTATTCAACTGGTCGCCGAACGCTACGCCTATCTCGCCACCGTGCCTTTTCTGGTCCTGGCGGCCTGCGCCATCGCGTGGCTGCTGCGGGACGCCGCGCGGCCGCAGGCGCGGCTGCTTCCCGCGCTGGCAATTCTCGTGATGTGCGCGGTCGCCGCCGCGGCGACACATCGCCAGGCCAGGGTCTGGCACGACGACGAGAGCCTGTGGCGCCACGTGCTCGCGCACTCGGGGAGCTGTCTCGCGGACAACAACCTCGGCCAGATTCTCCTCGCCCGCGGCGAGTCGGGGCCGGCGCTCCTCCATCTCGCGCGGTCGCTCGAACGCGTGCCGGCCTATCCGCGTCCGTGGCGGGCGCTCGTCGTCATCCTCGAGGCACCGTGGCCCGAGAGCGCCCCGGCGAAGGAATGGGTCGCTGCGACGCTGGATCGCGCCGCGTCGCGTGCCGCGGATCCGACGCGCGCGACCTACGCTTCGGCCCTCGCCTGGCTGCGGGCCGGCGACTTCTCGAAGGCACGGTCACAGCTGCGGAGGACTCTCGCCCTCGAGCCGGGGCACGAGGGCGCGAGTCTCGCGCTGGCCCGCCTGGATGCGGCTGTTTTCGCCAGCCCTCCGGTCAGCGGCTCAGCTTCTCCAGCTCCGCCCTGATCGCCGCCGGCGGCGCGAGGGCGAGGCCGCGCTGCGCCGCCGCGGCCGCCTCCGCCGAGCGGCCGAG
>CAZQTL010000051.1:0-20312 GCA_964595975.1 uncultured Thermoanaerobaculia bacterium
TCGCCGCTCCAGTTGCCGTCGTAGGAGCCGTCGACGGTGAAGCGCGCGACGGCGAAATAGATGTCGGTGCCGTCGCTGGCGGTGCCGCCGACCACGGTCCTGCCGAGCGGATCGACCGCGATCGCCTCGGCGTAGTCGTTACCGGTGGCGCCGAGATTGAAGCCGATGGTGTTCCAGCCATCGCCGCTCCAGGCGGTCTCGGGCGTGCCGTCGGCCTTGCGCACGGCGACGAAGAAGTCGCTGCCGACCTCGCCGCCTCCCATGTTCACCCCGAGCGAGCCCGCGATGTAGATCTTGTTCCCCGCGACGGTCACCGCTTCGGCGCCGACGTCGTAGGTCGAGCCGAGCTGGAACGCTCCCGCGCCGCCGTTGAAGGTGTTGTCGAGCCCGTTGGCGGCGGTCATCCGTTCGACTGTCGCCACCCACACCGGGTCGGCCACCGGACCCTGGGCGTCGCCGACGATCACCATCCGGTTGTCCGATTGCACGGCGATGCCGTTGCCGTCGTTGTTGTTGCCACCGCCGAGGTCGAAGGGCAGATTGACGCAGGTGCCGCCGCCGCCGTTCTGGCTGCGCACGCAGGAGAGCGCCTCGCGGTTGGCGATGGCGAAGACGCGGCCGGTGATCGCGAGCTGTCCGTCCGGCCGCACCGCCAGATCAGCAACTTTGACGCCGGTGGCGAACGACGGATTCCAGAAGTCCCAGCCGTCGCCCGAGAAGGTGGTGTCGATCCAGCCGTCGGGCCTGGCTTGGGCGGCGCCAACGGCGGCCAGGAGAAGGACGAGTCCGAGCTTCAAGGGACGGAATGTCATACGGATCTCCAGCAGTAGAGGGGGCAGGCGGTCCATGCCGCAAGACGGGAGCCTGCCCCCATTCCTGGAGATGCGCGAGAGGCCCGGAAAGCGGGCCAGCGGCGCCTCAACCCTTCGGCGCGAACGCCTCGTCGACCTGCTGCTGAAGGTCCTTGAGGTTCTTGCCGACGAACTTCTCCTCGTCCTTGGTCAGGATCCGGAACGGGACGCGGATGAGGCTGTTCTGGAATTTCACGTTGAGCCAGTGCTGGCCGTAGGTGATGCCGCCCGGAACGTGGAAGTAGAGCCGGCCGAGGCAGGCGCGGACGGGCGACAGCTCGACCTCGTCGAACGGCATCGCCGGCGAATCGAGCTCGGCGAAGAAGCCGATGCGGCAGGGCTGGTTCGCGACCCGCGGAAAGTAGTTGATCGAATCGCGCTGCATGTTCGCCCGCTTCTGCACGGCCTGGGTTCCGCCGGCGCGCTGTTCGCTGACGGTCGCCAGGGCGATCGTCTTGCCGTCCGGAGTTTCGATCGATATCGCGTCGCGCTTCAGGGTGTAGTTGGGCGTCTTGCCGAGAAGCGTCATGCCGACGTCGAGCAGCATCCACTCGCCGCCGATCGACCGGTTGGCGGGCTGGTAGCCGAGGATCACGTAGCCCTCGTTGTTGTAGGCGGCGCGAACGAACTTGCCCTCGATCGAGAAAGCCTCGGGGACTCCGGGCTGCGGCAGCTTCACGGCCGGTGGCTCCTGGCCGCGGACGGCGGGCGGAGCGCCGGCGGACCAGAGGGCAATCAGGCCGATGACGGCGAGCGACAGTGCGCGTGAATTTCTCATGCGATCTCCTCTGCGGGCGGATCCGCGGCGGGTGTGCGGGGCCCGACCGCCCGCCGCAGCGGTGCGGTGGCGGCGTCCCGGAGAAAGTGTACCGAGTTCCCTGACCGGCGCGGCATGCCCGAAAGGGCAGGCAAGTGGGCGGCGTTGCTCGCGGGTCTCCGGGCGCTTCAGCGCTCGTCCTGCTCGAGGCCTGCCTCGATCTCCGAGCGCACCCGGGCGATGAGCTCCGCGGTGTCGGGAAAATCGCTCGGGACGATCGCCGGATGGAAGCGGACGCGCACCGTGCCGGGCCGCGGGAAGAGGCAGGCCTTGGGCAGGATCCGGTTCGAGCCGGTGATCGACACCGGCAGGATCGGCAGGTCGAGCTGGCGGGCGATGTTGAAGCCGCCCTTCTTGAACGGCAGCAGCCGGCCGTCGGTGCTGCGCGTCCCTTCGGGGAAGAGGAGCACCGAGACGCCGTCCGTGAGATGGCTCTTCGCCGCTTCGAGGCTGGCGATGGCGCGGGCGGAGTTCCGCCGGTCGATGAAGATGTGGCCGATGGCGGCGCAGCCCCAGCCGAGGAACGGCACCTTGCGCAGCTCCTCCTTCATCACCCAGCGGAACTCCCGGCCGAGGAAGCCGTAGAGGGCCAGGATGTCGTAGGCCCCCTGGTGGTTGGCGAGCATGACGTACGACTGCCCGGGCGCGAGGTGCTCGCGGCCCGCGACCCGCACGCGCACCCAGGTACCCCAGGCGAGGCTGCGCGCCCAGGCCACTCCGGCGTAGAAACCCAGGTGTTTGCTGGCGAGCGAGAGGGTCACCGCGAGCGTGCCGAAGAGCGCCGTGCTCACGAGGATCAGCGGATAGGTGACGGCGAGCGTCCACGGCAGCACGAGCCAGCGCAACGGATCGCTCCAGGCGCGTACCGGCGGCTGAGCGGCGCGTTCCGGACGCTGGGGCGTCACGCGGTGAGCTCCGCGAGAAGCTCCTCGGCGGTGAGCACGCGCAGGCCACGGCGCAGCAGCGGAACGAAATGGCGCCGGTTGCCGGTGACGAGGATGCGGGCCCCCGCCGCCACCGCCACGGCGCCGATCTCGGCGTCGTAGATCCGCCCGCCGGCGACGCCATCCGTGACGGCCTCAGCGAAGAGCGAAGCGCGACCCACCGGCGGCAGATCGAAGACGGAGAAGCGGGCGAGGACCTCCTCTTCGAGCAGGCGGCGGGCATCGGGCGCCGTCAGGCGGAACTCCTCGGGGAGTCGTGTCGCGACGGAGAACAGCTCGAGGCAGCAGTGCCAGGCGGTCTGCGGAGCTGCGACTTCCCGCCGAGCCACGCGATCGAGCAACGCGATGGGTGCCACCGAGCTGTCGCCAAAGTCGATCAGCCCGGCGAGGAGCACGCTGGTGTCGAAGAAGACCGGAGCGGATTCCGCCCCTCTGCCGGCTATGGCCATCGGTCCCGCTCCGCGTCGATCCAGGTAGCCGGGTCGATCGTCGGCAGGCTGGCCTTGGCTGCCGTCGGTTGCGCCAACAGACGCCCGCGCACCCGACGCAGTTCCGGGGGCGCGACCCGACGGACCAGGCGCACGCCGAGCTCGTCGACGAGGACGTCGAGCTCCGTTCCGGGCTCGAAACCCGCCCGCTCCCGCACCGCAGCCGGAATGACCACGCGGCCTGCCTTGTCGATGGTAGTCAGCATGGGGGAAGAATACCATCTTGCTGGTATGTCTGAGCCTGCCAGGCGGAGGCGCGCCTCGTCCCTGGTCCCTTCGCCGCCGGAAGGCCGCGGATCAGTCGGTGGTCTCGGAAACGCCCGCGACCCGGGTCGCCGGCGGCGCAGGCGCGGTGCCCTCTGCCTCCTCGCCGAGCTCGAGATTCGCCGTCACTTCGCAGCCGACGAGGATCAGCCACCAGGCGATCTGCAGCGAGATCATGAAGAAGAAGGCGATGGCGATCGAGCCGTAGACCACGCGCGAGGCGGCGGTGAAGAGCCGGACGTAGGCGCGGAAGCCGGTCTGCAGGCCGTGCAGCGCGATCGTCGCCACCGCGGCGCCGAGCAGAGCGTTGCGGAGCCGCACCTTGCGGTTGGGCACCCACCAGAAGAGCAGCGTCAGGCCCATCTGCGTGATGATCGGCGGCAGCCAGAGGACCAGCGTCGAACGCCGCAGGTAGGCTGAAAAGGTCGGGTTCTGGGCGAGGTGGAGCAGGAGCGCGACCAGCCCGGCGACCGCCAGCGGTCCCCAGACCACCACCAGCGAGAACGAGAACAGGCGGTGGAAGATGCGCCCTTTGCGGCGCTCGACGCCGAAGATCTTGTCGATCGCGCCCTCGACGGTGAGGAAGGTCGAGGCGCAGGTCACCAGGAAGCCGATCATCGCCAGGCCCGAGAGCGCTTCCGCCTGGGCGACGAACGAGTCGAGCGCGGTCACCAGGGTCTTTTCCGAGTAGGGGAGAAGCTGCGCCAGCACCGCCACCGTGCGATTGTCGTCCTGCTGCAGGGCCCGCGCCAGGAAGCGCGAGATGAGGGCGAAGAGCGGCACGAACGACAGCACGCTCGAGAAGGCGAGGGCCGAGGCGACGAGTCCGAGGCGGTCGTTGTGCGCCTTGCGCACGGCGCGCCGCAGGAAGGCCAGAGCGCGCTGCGCCCGGCTGGCGCCTTGGTGCACGGCTTCGGCGATCGGAGCGAGCGGTGTCAGCGCGGTCACGGGACGGAGCGGCGGAGCGCCGGAGCGAAGGGAGACGGAGGCCGCAGCGCGGGCGTCACCAGTCGGCCCGGGTGCCGGCGAGCGGCAGCTCCGGCCGCGGCCAGCCGATCTCGGCGATGGCGCAGGCCAGGGCCTTGCGCGCCGGGTCTTCACCGTGGTTGAGAAAGACGCGCCGGGGCGCACCGGGTTGGGCCTTGCACCAGCGCAGCAGGTCGTCGCAGTCGGCATGCGCCGAGAGTCCCTGGATCTGGACGATCTCCGCCGCCACCGGGACGCGCCGGCCGTGGATCGAGATCGACTGCGCGCCGTCGAGCAGCGCGCGGCCGCGCGTGCCGGCCGCCTGGTAGCCGACGAAGACCACCGCGTTCCGGCGGTCGGAGATACGGTTGGCGAGATGGTGCACGATCCGTCCGCCGGTGGCCATGCCGCTCGCGGCGACGATCACCGCCGGTTCGCGGCGCTCGTTGAGCGCCTTCGACTCCTCGACCGTGTTGCAGCGGCGGAAGCGGTCGACGGCCAGGGGATTGGCGTCCGCCCGCAGCAGCGCCTGGGTCTCCTCGTCGAACTCCGGCGTCGCCTGGCGGTAGATCTCGGTGGCCTTGATCGCCATCGGGCTGTCGAGAAAGACGGCGTCGGGATCGACGCCGCCGGAGAGCGAGATCTCCGAGAGGTGGAACAAGAGGTCCTGGGTGCGGCCCAGGGCGAAGGCGGGAATGAGCACCGAGCCGCCGCGATCGAAGGTGCGGCGGATGACCGCGGTCAGGGCCTGCCCTGGATTCTCGTCGGGATGGCGACGGTCGCCGTAGGTCGACTCGAGCACCAGGGTGTCGGGGACCGTATCGGCGGGCTGCGGGTCGTGCAGGATCGGCGCGTCGTAGCGCCCGACGTCACCGGAGAAGAGCCAGTGTTGCCGCCCGCCGAGCGCGCTCTTGGCACGGATCGACACCGAGGCGGCGCCCAGCAGGTGGCCGGCGCGCATGAAGCGCACGGTGATGCCGGGAGCGATCTCGCGTTCGGCGTCGAACTTCATCGGCTCGAGCAGACGCACCGCCTGCATGGCATCGCGGCGGGTGAACAGCGGGCGCGGCTCGGCGTGGCGGCTGTAGCCCTTCTTCTTCGCGAAGCGGGCCTCTTCCTCCTGCAGCGTGCCGGCGTCTTCGAGCACCAGGTTGGCGAGCGGGCGCGTCGGGCGGGTGCAGTAAACCGGTCCGCCGTAGCCCTGCGCCACCAGCCGGGGAAGCAGGCCGGTATGGTCGAGATGGGCGTGGGTGAGGACGACGGCGTCGATCTCCTGCGGCCGGAACGGGAACGGCCGCCAGTTGCGCTGTTCGAGCTCCTCGTCCCCCTGGAACAGGCCGCAATCGACGAGCAATCGGGTGTCGCCGAACTGCAGGAGCGTGCAACTGCCGGTGACCGTGCCGCAAGCTCCGACGAAAGTGACTTGGCCCATTTCTCCCCCGCGAGGCGGCGAGTCTAACAGCGGGGAAAATACGATTGGCCGGGTACTCCGGACCGGTTATCATGGCAAGCGATGCGGGGCCCGGACCGGAACGGTTCCGGCGGGCTCCCGGGCAGGCGGAGGAGGCGGAAATGGCCGACAACAAAGTGGTGGATCGTGCACGGCAGGTGCTCGCCGACGCCGTCGACGGCACGCGCGACGTGATCGACGACGGGCTCGACGAGGCGCGCGAGCGCTTCGAAGGGGCCGCCGAGGACCTCGAGCGCAACGCCCGCCGGGCGCAGCGCGAAGTGCGACGCCGGGCGCAGCGGCTCGGCTCGGCGGCGCGCGAGAAGTACGACGCGGCGGCCGAGAGCGTGCGTGCCGGCTATCAGCGCGTGCGCCGCGACGCCGCGCAGGTGACCGACAACGTCAACGAGTACGTGCGCGAGAACCCGGGCAAGTCGATTCTCATCGCCGCCGGCGTCGGCTTCGTGATCGGCCTGCTGGTGCGCGGCAGCCGGCGCCGCGACGACTTCTGACGGCGATGAAGCACGACACGGCGCGAGCCGGCGGATCGTCGCGATTCCACTCCTCGGGCAGCGAGCGCGGCCACGCCGCGCACGCCGCGCCGGCGGTCGACTACGCCCTGCATGACGACGATTTCGACGATCTCGACGACCTCGACGACCTCGACGAATTCGACGAGGAGGGCGGCGGCCGCGACGATCTCTCGTCGCTCGCCGATGGGCTGATCGACGACCTCGTGCCGCCGGAGGTGGACTGGCGCCACATCGTCCGCCGCCATCCCTGGCCGGCGCTGCTCCTCGCCGGCCTGGGCGGCTATCTGCTGGGCCGCAGCCAGGGCAAGACGCTCGTCCGCGCCGTCTCGGCCCTCGCCGTCGCACGCGTCGAGTCCGAAGTTCTCGGCCGCATCGAAGACGAATTCGACTGAGGGCCGGCTCAATGTCGGATCCGCAGCTCGAAACCGGCTTCGCTCTGGACCGGCTCTACCGCTGGATGGAGGGGCTCATGGACGGCTCCAAGCGACCGACGCTCGCCCTTCTGGCGAGGATTCTCGCCCATGAGAAGGTGGCCTACGCGGTGATCGGCGGTGTCGCACTGCAGGTGCACCGCCACGAGCCGCGCACGACGATCGACATCGATCTCGCGCTCGTCGATCGTGCTGCCTGGCCTGCCGGGGTTCTCGAGGCGGCTGGATTTCGCCGCACCGGAGTCTTCGAGCACTCCGAGAACTGGCTCTCCGCCGACGGCACGCCCGTGCAGATCACCGACGACCCGGTGCTCGCGGCCTGCGTGGGCCGTGCAGAAGTGATCGAGATCGACGGACTGCCGCTGCCGATCCTCGCGCCGCTCGACCTGCTGCGCGCCAAGCTGCGCGCCGCGGCGGCGCCGGCGCGGCGCCGGTCGAAACGGTTGCTGGATCTCGCCGACGCGCAGGGACTGGTCGAAGATCATCCCGACTTGCTGCCCGAGCTCGCTCCGGCCGACCGCGCCGTGCTCGAACAACTGCGCCCGTAGCTCTCGCCCTCGCAGGTCGAAGCGCGAAAGGATCGGAAAAGGAAAAGATGGGGCGAGGAGTGGCGGGTGTCGCTCCGACTTCCTCCGATCAGCGCGGTTGCGCGGCCTGCGACTTGAGCGGCACCACGATCAGCTCGACCACTTTGCCTTCGTAGAGCGTGACGAGGATCCCGCCGGCCGCGGGCTCGACGATCTCGACGCCGCGCGCGCCGGCGTTGGGGATGACGCGCATGCCGGCGCCGAGCCAGGCGTCCACGGCAACCCGCGACGATCCGAAGCCGATGCCTTCGGCGGTGCGCGCGGTGAACGGCACCGGCCTCGCGTAGTCGGGGCCGCTCGATAGATAGATCGCGCGCACAGTGTCGTCCTCGCGAAAATGGATGCTCAGGCCGCTCGCGTAGACGTAGGTGCGCTCGTGGATCTCGTGGGGCGCCTGCAGAATCTTGCGGACCTCGGCGGGCGTCGCGCCGAGCCGAATCGGACCGACGCCCACTCCCGGCTGCACGATCCACGGTTCGGCTCCCGCGACGGCCCCGGTCAGACCGACGAGAGCCAAAGCCAGCAACCCATTTACTGAGAGCATTTCTTTCTACCTCGCAACGAATCTGGATTGAGACTACACGAGCCTTAGGCTCCGGCCGGCGCGCCGTCTCTCGGCGGGCGGGGTCCTGCGCTCTTCGGTCGCTCGTGGGCCCCTCTCCTCCCATCTCGCTCCCTGCAGTGCTCGAACCCCGCCCGCCGGGAGCCGCCACGCCTGCGTAGGCTAGAGTCGGTGAAGAGGATTTTTCTTGCGCAACGTTCTGCACATCTCCGATATCCACTTCGGGCCGAAGCACTTGCCGGCGGTTTCGGCGGGGGTGCTGGAGCTCGCGGCGGCGCGGCGCCCGGATCTGGTGGTGATCTCGGGGGACCTGACGCTGCGGGCGAAGCCGCACCAGTTCCGGGAGGCGCGGGCGTTCGCCGACGAGCTGGCGCGGATCGCGCCGGTGTTGGCGGTGCCGGGCAATCACGACGTGCCGCTCTATCGCGTCTGGGAGCGGCTGCTGCAGCCCTTCGGCGCCTGGCGGCGGCACTTCGCCGGCGAGCTCGAGCCGGTCTTTCGCGACAGTGAGCTCCTCGTGGCCGGAGTCAACACCGCGCAGGCTTTCGCTCTCAAGGGCGGGCGGATCCGCCGCCGGCGTCTGGCCGAGATCGACCGCCTGCTGGCCGGGGCGCCGCCGGAACTCTTCCGGATCGTCGTCGCCCATCATCATCTCGTCCGCCCCGAGGGCGTCGAGAGCGAGCATCCGGCCTGGCGCGCCGGAGAGGCGATCGCCCGCTGGGCAACGGGCCGTGTCGATCTGGTGCTGTCGGGCCATCTCCACCAGACGCTCGAGCTGCGCCCCTGCGGCGAGGACGGCTTTCTCGCGCTCCACACCGGCACGACCTCTTCGACGCGGGGGCGCGGGCCGGAGACCGGCCGCAACAGTCTGCACTGGATCGAGGTCGGACACGGCAGCTTTCTCGTCGAGCGCCATCTCTGGAACGGCGGCGACGGCCGCTTCGAGCTCGACCGCGACCGGCGCCACCGCCGCCGCCCGCCGCGCTGAACGGAGCGCCGGGAAAGCGCGCAGCGGGCGGCGAGGGGCGATATCATGGAGCCCTGAAGAGGAGGCGGCCGAAGCCGGCCGAATGCCATGGGCAAGGACAACTGGGAAATCGCCGAAACCGTGGGTACCGAGGAGGAGGCGGCGCTCGTCGCCGGCTTTCTCGAGGCCGAGGGGATCGCGTCGCAGGTCGAGTCGCTCCTGTTCCATCAGGAGCCGGCGACCTTTGGCAAGCTGAGCGAGGTGCGGATTCTGGTGCACGCCGAGGATGTCGACCGCGCTCGCCAGCTGATCGAGGCGCGTGAGGACTCCGATGTTCCGGTGGAGGATGCCCCGGGAGAGCTCCGGCATTGAGTCCGCTCGCCGAAGGGGGTCGGCTGGGGCGGTACCAGATCCTGCGCATGCTCGGCGCGGGGGCGATGGGCGAGGTCTTTCTCGCCGAGGACCCGCAGATCGGGCGGCGCGTCGCCATCAAGACGGTCAAGATCGAAGAGGGCCGCCCCAACGAGATGGCGGAGCGCAAGCGCCGCCTCGAGCGCGAGTCGCGCGCCGCCGGCAAGCTCCTGCACCCGAACGTCGTGGCGCTGTTCGACGTCGGCGAAGACCAGGGCGTCCTCTATCTCGCCTTCGAGTGCGTCGAGGGGAGCGATCTCGCGCAGCGGCTCGAAGTCGACCCGCCGCTCACCCTGCGCGAGGCGATCACCTATGTCCGCCAGGCCGCCGAAGGGCTCGACTACGCGCACCGCCAGGGCGTGGTGCACCGCGACATCAAGCCGTCGAACCTGCTGATCTCCGCCGCCACCGGGACGGTCAAGGTCTCCGACTTCGGCATCGCCAAGCTCAAGGACCAGACCTCCGACCTGACGATGACCGGTTCGGTCGTCGGCTCGCCGCACTACCTGTCGCCGGAGCAGATCCGCGGCGACGAGCTCGACGGCCGGAGCGACATCTTCTCGCTCGGCGTCCTGTTCTACGAAGTGCTGTCGCGCCGCCGTCCCTTCCAGGGCGAGACGCTGACGACGCTGGTCTACCAGATCCTGCATCGCGATCCGCCGTCGATCGTCGTCGACCGCCCGGAGCTGGGCACGCGCCTCGAGGGCGTGCTGCAGCGCATGCTGCAGAAGGACCGCGACGAGCGCTACAAGACTGCCGGCGAAGTGGCGCGGGACCTGGCGATCTGCGAACAGGAGCTCCCGGCGTCGATCCTCGACGGCCCGGCGGCCCGGGACGCCGCGATGCCCACCGACTCGACGCGCCGCATGTCCACTTCGGGCGCGGTGCCGATGGGTCCCGGCGGCGCTGCGGTGGCTCCGGCACCACCGCCACCGCCGCAGCCGCCGTCGCTCACCCAGGCCCCCACCGAGATGTTGCCGGCGCAGTCGCCGCCGCCGCCGCCCCGCCCGCTGGTCGGCGCGGCTGGCGTCGCCAAGGGCGGCGGCGCCTCGCGAACCGGACTCTGGCTCGTCGGCGGGGCGGTGGCGTTGCTGGTCCTGGCGCTGGTAGTCGGAGGACTCGCGGCACGCCGCTGGGTGGCCGCGAAACAGCTCGCCAAGACGGAGCAGCAACTCGCCGCGACGACCGAGCCGCAGGGCGTGAAGCCGGCGGCGGACGCGGTGACCCCGGCGGATACGCCGCCGGTCGAGAACACCCCGCCGACTCAGCCCAACCAGCCCGATCCCGGCGAGCGCTTCGAGCAGAAGCCGCCGGTCTCGCCGCCGGTGCCGGAGTCGCAGACCAAGCCGATCGCGCCGCGTCCCGAGCCGGCGAACGAACCGGTTTCCACGACGCCGACCAAGCCGGCTCCGCGACCGGCGCCGCCGCAGGCCGAGCCCGAGCCGGCGCCGGAAGAGCCCGTCGAGGACGTCGCCGAGCCGGTCATCGACCGCCCGGCGATCGATCCGCGGATCGACCGCATGATGGTCACCGGCATGGCGCTGTCGTTCGTCGTCGAGCCGCCCGAAGCGATCGTCAAGATCGACGGCCGGGTGATCGGCCAGGCGGGAACCTGGAACGCCAAGAAGCGCGACGGCCGCGCCTACGACCTGCCGGAGAGCGGCGATCACATCGTGCGCATCACCCACGAAGGCCGGGTGTGGACGATCCGCGTTTCGGCTTCGGAGGGGGCGCCCTCGCCGACCCTGGTGACGGCCGATCTCCGGGCGCCTTCCGCCAAGGGCAAGAAGCGCCGCCTGGGCGAACGCCCCTGAGCCCCTCGTTCGGCTCCGCGCCGAAGAGGCCGCGCCGCTGACTCCGTCACTCTCCCACGCCGTGCGCGGGCTCGCTGGAGCCGGCCAGGTGGAAAGCCTGCATCTCGCGAGCGGGCTCGAGGTCTGCCTGATCGCCAATCGCCAGGCGCCGATCGTGACCACCGTCCTGCTCTATCGCGTCGGCGGGCGCGACGAAGGTCCCGGCGAGAGCGGCGCGGCGCACTTCCTCGAGCACATGATGTTCAAGGGGTCGGCGCGTTACGGTCCGGGCGAGATCGACCGCCGGACCCAGAGCCTCGGCGGCAGCAACAACGCCTTCACCAGCCACGATCTCACCGCCTACTACTTCTCGTTCTCCGCCGATCGCTGGCAGGAGGCGCTCGCCATCGAGCGCGACCGGATGACGGCGCTGACCCTCGATCCTGCGGAGGTCGACAGCGAACGTCAGGTGATCCTCGAGGAGCTGGCGATGTACCGCGACGAGCCTTGGGACGCCCTCGAGCTCGCGGTGCAGGCGGAACTGTTCGCCGGCCATCCCTACGGAGTTCCGGTCCTCGGCTCCGAAGAGGATCTCGAGCGCACCGATCGCGATCGCCTGGCGGAGTTCCATCACCGCTTCTATCGCCCGGCGAACGCCCTGCTCGTGGTCGCCGGAGATCTCGGCCCGGAAAGCGCGGAGCGCGTCGCCGAGACGTTCGGCGACCTCGATCCGGCGGCGATCGCGCGCGCGCCGGTGGCTGCGGTCCCGGCGCTCGACGGCGTCCGCCGGATCGAGCGCCGGCACGGCGAGATCGCGCGCCTGCTGCTGGCGTTGCCGGCACCGCCGGCCGAGCATCCCGACCACGCCGGCCTCCGCCTGCTCGCGACCCTGCTCGGTGGCGGGCGGACCAGCCGCCTGCACCGCGCCTTCGTCGACGTCGGCCAGCTCTGTCTCGCCGCCTCGAGCACGCTCGCCGAGGCCGAGGTCGCCTCGCACCTCGCCTGCTCGTTCGAGGTCCTGCCGGAGGGCGACCCCGGCGAGGTCGAGCGCCGGCTCGAGGCGGAGCTCGCCGACCTCAGAGATCGCCCCGTGGCGGACGAGGAGCTCGAGCGCGGCAAGCAGATCCTGCTCGCCGACTGGGTCTTTCAGCAGGAGCGCATCCACCAACAGGCGATCACCGCCGCGCTGGCGCTCGCGCAGGGCGATCTCGAGCAGCCGGAGCGCATCGTCCGGCGGGCGCTCGAGGTGGACGCGGCGGAGCTGCAGCGGCTGGCGGCGCGCTATCTCGAGCCGCGCGCCGGCTCGGTGCTCGGCCTGTCGCTGCCGGAGGACGAGTGACCGCGCGCCTGCGGCGCATCGAGGGCGCTCCGGTGGTCGCGGTGCGCCTGCTCCTCGCTGGCGGCGCGCGTTCGGAGACGATTCCCGGGCAGGCGCTGCTGACCGGCCGGCTGCTCACCGAGGGGACCCGCCGCCGCTCCTGGGACCGGATCGCCGCCGACGCCGAAGGTCGCGGCATGATCCTCTCGAGCTTCGGCGGCTACGAAACCCACGGCCTGTCGATCGACGCCCTCGCCGGCGACTGGCAGCTCGCGCTCGAGTGGATCGCCGAGCTCCTCTTCGAATCGGTCTTTCCCGAAGAGCGCCTGCGCTGGCTGGCCCGCCAGGCCGCGGCCGAGCTCGAGGCGCAGGCCGATCAGGCCGACCTCGCCACCGCGCGCGTCTTCGCCGAGCAGCTCTACGCGCCGCATCCGCGCGGGCGGCCGTTGCAGGGCGATGCGTCGAGTCTCGCGCGCCTCGACCCGGCGCAGTGCGGCGAGTTCCACCGCGCCGCGCTCGGCTGGGGGGCCTACCTTGCGGTGGCGGGGGAGATCGACGAGAGCGCCGTCGCGGCGCGGGCCGAAGAGCTGTTCGGCGGGCTGCTCGCCGCGAGCCCGCGCGGTGGCACGCAGCGTCCGGTGCCGCCTGCGCCGGCAGCGACGCCGGTGATGCGGCGCGAGATCGTGACCCGCGCCGAGGATCAGGCCCACCTCTTCCTCGGCTCGCTGACCGTCGCCCGGTCGCATCCCGACTTCGCGGCCCTCGAACTGGCGGCGGTCGTTCTCGGCACCGGCGCCGGGCTCACCGGTCGCATCCCGCAGCGCATCCGCGAGCGCGAGGGTCTGGCCTACACCGCGAGCGCCGACACGGTCGCCGGCGCCGGCGTCGATGAAGGCCGGCTGGTCTGTTATGTCGGCACCGCGCCGGAGTCGCTCGACCAGGCCGAGGCTTCGGTGCGCGACGAGCTGGCGCGATTTCTCGCCGAGCCGGTCGCCGTCGGGGAGCTGGAGAGCGCCCGCGCCTACCTGCTCGGACGCGAACCCTTCCGCCGCGAAACGGCGCGCCAGTGGGCCGATCTCATGTCGGTGGCGGCGCTGCTCGACCTGCCGCTCGACGACCCGCAGTGGCATGCGGGGAAGATCGCGCGGCTCACGGCGGAGGAAGTGACGGCGGCGTCGCGCCGCTGGATCGATCCCGCGCGGCTGGTGGTTACGCGCGGCCTGCCGACATCTCGGGAGTCCGCTCGCCCGACATGATGCGCCAGCCGATGACCTTCTCGTCGATCTCGCGCAGCCGCTTGGCGACCAGCCGGCAGAGGAGCTTGAGAAAGTCGAGCGAGGCCTGGGGGTCGAGGACGAGCATCTCCTGGATCGTCGACTGATCGAGCGCCAGGACGGTGAGCGGGCCGCCGTGGGCGCGGGCGTCGGCCGAACGCGGATCGCCGTCGATGAGCGACATCTCGCCGAAGAAATCGCCGCGTTCGAGGATGGCGAGCGCCTCCTCGCCGGCTCCCGGAATGTACTTGCTGATCAGCACCTTGCCGTCGAGCACGACGTACATCTCGTGGCCGTCGTCGCCCTCGGAGAAGAGCGCGGCGCCGGAGTCGAAGCGCAGCTCCTTCGAGAAGGTGGCGAGCGTCGCGAGCTCCTTGCTCGACAGGCCCTGCTCCTGGAAGAGCCGCACCTTGTCGTCCGGGGGAACCTCGATTCCCCCCACGTCGCCCTTGGCGTCGCGGCCGCGGCGCAGGCGCAGGAAGTTCTCCGGCTGCTTGTCGGCGGAGAAGAAGGTCTTCAGCTGCTCGTTCGTCGACCGGAGCTTTCCGGCCAGGGAATGCCAGAGCCCCCAGTAGAGCTGGACGCCGAACTCGGACCAGCTGCGCGAGAGCTCCTCGAGCTGTGCGCCGTCGAAGACCAGCAGACGGCAGGGTTTCAGGGCCAGGGCATCGCCGGTGCGGACGCCGCGGGTGAGGAAGTTGACCTCGCCGAACATCGACCCGGGCTGCAGGAGGGCGAGCGGGTAGGTGCCGTAGGGCGTCGGCCTCTGGATGCTGATCTCGCCCTCTTCGAGGAGGCAGATGTCCGTGCCCTCGCTGTTGTTGGCGAAGATGAGCGCCCCGGCCTCGAAGCTCTTCTCGGCCACCGCGGCGGAGAGCTTGAAGATCTGCTCGTCGGTGAAATGCGCCCAGGCGGCGAGCTTGCGCAGGCGCCCGGCGATCTTCAGCCGGCCGCCGTCGTCCTGCGGCGCGACGAGCGCGGCGAGCGCCAGGCTCTCCCAGGTCTCCTCGCTGCGGAAGCGCTCGCGCCGCCACTCCAGCCGGTCGAAGGCCGTGTGCAGCTGCTCCTCGCGCTCGCGGAAGAGGGCGACCACCTGCTTGCTCTGCCAGCCGAGCAGATGCTTCAGCGTGCGGATGCGACGACGCAGGCGGATTGCCCGTTCTTCGTCGACGGAAGGCAACAACAGGAAGGCGTCGATCGTCGCGGCGAGCGCTTCGGCGAACTGTTTGCGCTCGTACTCGATCTGGCCCAGGAGCTCGGCGGCCTCGCGGTCGAACGGGTTGTAGCGCAGCGCGCGCTGCAGGAGCTCGGCGGCGCTGTCGTAGTCCTGCAGGCGGAAGTGGATGCGCGCCGCGAGCTTGAAGTTGGCCGGGGAGAGCGGGTCCTTCAACCGGGCGATGTGCAGGCACTCGAGCGCCCGGAACTCCTCGCCCTTCTCGGCGTAAAGCCAGGCGAGGCCGACGAAGTGCGAGGCGTCGATGCCGTTGCGGCGCATCTCCGAACGCGCGTTCTCGATCGGGTCCTTGGCGGCGGCCGCCCGGCCCTGGGTTTTCTGCAGCCGGCGGATCCGGGCGAGGGCCAGGCGGGTACCCAGATTCCTGGGCTCGAGGCGCAGAGCGACGCCGAAGAGCTCGGCCGCCTCGTCGTAGAGCTTGCGCTCCGCGAAGCGGCGCGCAAGCGCCACCAGTTCTTTGACATCGGGCGGTTCAGAGACGGACATCGCTTGTCACCGGCCGCTAGAAGCGCGACAATGGCAAAAGTGTAGCACGGGCCCACGAAGGCGCCGGAAAGGACGAGGCCTAGAACTCGCATGGCAAGCCGTATCGACACTCCGAAGGGCAGCGAAGGCGAAGCCGGGACTCCGCGCGCCGCCGCCGAGGCCGCGATCGAGATCTGCCGCGGCGGCGACTGGGGCCGGGGGCTGACGATCCTCGCCGACCTGGTCAAGGAGCGCGGGCTCTCGGAGCACATTCCGGGCGTCGCGTACTCGTTCCTCGGCTACGGCATCGCGCGCTATCAGAAGCAGGTCAAAGAGGGACTGCGCCTGTGCGAGCACGCGGTGCGCGCGCAGTTCTACCATCCCGACTGCCATCTGAACCTCGCCCGCGTCCAGATTCTGGCCAAGAACCGCAAGGGGGCGGTGCACGCCATCGCCCAGGGGCTCGCCCTCGATCCGCGCAACTCGGCGCTGCGCGCCCTGCAGAACGAGATCGGCGTGCGCAAACGGCCGGTGCTCGGCTTCCTGTCGCGCAGCAACCCCGTCAACCGCACGCTCGGCAAGCTCCGCCGGCAGCTGAAATCGAGCGATTCCTAGAGACGGGCGCCCCGATCCGGGGCGCCGGTCGTTGTATCCTCGCTCCTGATGCCGCCGGGCCTCGAACCTCTCCCAGATCTGCATCTGGATCGTCCTTACCGGATCGCCGTCGTCGGCGCCGGGCCGGCCGGGTTCTATACCACCGCGGCGCTGCTCGCGCAGAGCGCGAGCGGCAGCGTACCCGGGCTGAGGGTGGATCTGCTCGATCGCCTGCCCACTCCCTATGGCCTGGTGCGCTTCGGAGTCGCCCCGGACCATCCCAAGATCAAGGAGGTCGTGCGGGTGTTCGAGCGCGTGGCGCTCGACCCGCGGGTGCGCTTCCTGGGCAACGTCGAGCTGGGCAGGGACCTCTCGGTCGGCGATCTCGCGGCGCATTACGACGCCTGCGCCTTCGCCGTCGGCGGTCCGAGCGACCGCCGGCTCGGGGTTCCGGGGGAGGATCTCGCGGGGAGCCATTCCTCGACGGCGCTGGTCGCCTGGTACAGCGCTCACCCGGATTTCCTCGACCTGCCGGTCGACCTTTCGTGCCCGGTCGCGGCGGTCGTCGGCGCCGGCAACGTCGCCGTCGACGTGGCGCGGATCCTGGGGCGGAATCCGGAGGACCTGGCGGCGACGGACATCTCCGACGATGCGCTCGCCTGCCTGCGGACGAGCCGTATCCGCGACGTCCACTTCCTCGTGCGCCGCGGCCCGGTGCAGGCGAAGTGGTCGCCGGCGGAGCTCAAGGAGCTCGCCCATCTCCAGGGCGTCGATCTCGTCGTGGATCCGCGCGAGCTCGAGCTCGATCCGGGCAGCGAGCAGGAGCTGCGGGACGATCCCCAGGCGCAGAAGAACCTGGAGATCCTGCGCGCGCTCGCCGCGCGCGAAGGGACAGGCGCGCCGCGCCGGATTCATCTGCGTTTCCGGGTCTCGCCGGTGGAGATCGAAGGCGCCGGCGGCCGGGTCGCGGGAGTGCGTCTCGAGCGCAACCGGCTCGTGGGGGCCGCCGGCAACCTGCGCGCCGAGGGGACCGGCGAAGTCTTCTCCCTGCCGGCGGGCCTGGTCGTGCGCGCGGTGGGGTACCGGTCGCTGCCACTCGCCGGCTTGCCCTTCGACGAGCGGGCGGCGATCATCCCCAATCAACGCGGCCGGGTGATCGATCCGCAGTCCGGAGCGCCCCTGCCGGGCTTCTATGTCGCGGGCTGGGTCAAGCGCGGACCGACCGGACTCATCGGCAGCAACAAGCCCGACGGCACGGAGACCGCGACGGCGATGCTCGAGGATCTGCCGGTACTCGTCCCGGCGCCGCCGCGCGCGCTGCCTCCGATCGACGATCTGCTCGCATCACGCGGCCTCTGCCCGGTCGATTTCGCCGGCTGGAAGCGTCTCGACGAGATCGAGGTCGAGCGCGGCCGCGCCGCCGGCCGCCCGCGCGTCAAGTTCGGCCGCGTCGCCGAGATGCTGGCGGCGCTCGACGCCGAGCGGCCGGCGGTCGGCGCGCAGACGAATCCCACCAGCCGCTCGTAGCTCTCCAGCGCGCCGCAGGCGAGTCCGAAGCGTTCGAAGCGCTGGTGCATCTCGCCGGCGATGTGGGCGGCGAAGAGCACGAGGTGCGGCCGTTGCTCGCGCAGGATGGCGGGCAGCGCATCCTCGATCTTCGGCGGCGGCTCGAAGAGCGGGTACGGGTGATCGCCCGAGCGCAGCCAGTGGAAATCGCGCACGCCGTAGAAGCACAGGCCATTGGCCTGCGCGCCGACGACGATCACCCCGGTCGTCGCGAGATCCACCCGGCGCGCGATCTCGCGCTCGAGCTCGCGGCTGTCGCGCGCGCCGGAAGGGAGATAGGCCGCAGCCGCTTTGAGCGCGAGCAGCGCCCCGATCCACAGCGCGAGCCCGGTGCGCCAGCGGCGCGCGGCGAGCGTGCCGGGGGCGCGGCTGGCGAGCGTGCGTCCGGCGGCGAGCGCGATCGGCGTCAGCACCGGCAGCAGGTACAGCGGCAGCTTCGAGCTGGCGAAGGAAAAGACCGCCACCGGCACGAGGACGCCCGCGCCGACGAGGACCGCCGCGGGGTTGCGGATCAGGCTGGCGGCGAAGGCGCGGCGCCCCGCCGCGCGCGCCCGCCGCACGACGGTGGCGAAGGCGAACGGACCCCATGGCAGCGCCCCCACCACGAGCGTCGGCAGGTAGACCACCAGCGCACCGAGCAGCCCCGGGTGGCGCTCGTAGCGGGCGGAGAAGAGGCGTCCGGCGACCTGGTTGTCGAGCAGGTAGCTGCCGGCCCCGGGGACGCTGCGGAGAATCGGCAGGTACCAGAGGGCAGCGAGCGGCAGGGCCACCGCGGCGGCGAGCGCCATGCCCCGGAGGAGCGCCGCCGGCCGCAGCCGTCGATCGACGATCACGAAAGCGAGCAGCGCGGGCAGCTGGACGAGCATCGCCGGACCCTTGGTGAGCAGGCCGAGGCCGGCGGCGCCGCCGGCGAGGAGCCAGGCCAGATGCCTACGGCCGGCGGTCACTGCCCGCGAGGCCCGCACGACGCCGAGCCAGGTCCAGGCGGCGAAGCAGGCGAGCGGAAGGTCGGGAGTCGCCGAGTTCGCGGCGACGAACGGCAGCAGCGAGGTGCCCCAGGCGAAGGCCGCGAGGGTGCCGGTCTCGCGATTCCAGAGGGCGCGTCCCAGGCCAGCGACGGCCACGGCGGCGAGCAGGAAGTAGAGGGAGAGACAGAGCCGGGCCCCCCACTCGTTCTGTCCCAGGAGGGCCATCCCGCCGGCCATCGACCAGAACAGGAGCGGCGGTTTGTCGAGGAAGTGCAGGCCGCCGAGGTGGGGCACCAGCCAGTCGCCGGAGGCGAGCATGGCCGCCGCGATGCTGCCGTAGCGCCCTTCGTCGGGTTCCCAGAGGCCGCGCGAGCCCTGGAAGGCGACCGCGAGAAACAGCAGGACGAGGACGACCGCGCGTACCGAGCCGCGGGAAGCCTCTTGGGGTGCGCTCATGGTCCGGGCCAGCGCTCATTCGCTGCCGCCTGACCGCCGGCGGCGAGCAACTGGCGCGTCGAGCCTAGCCGAAACGGTCGCTCTCGCTACCGCCTTTTCGGGCGAGCGGCCTGCTCTCTTTTGCTGGCAGTATGGGGTGCGAAACAGCCCGATCCAGAACGCAGAGAAAGGACAAGTCCATGAGGATCACTACCGGGACGCTCTTGGCTTCCGTCGGTCTCGCGCTGTGCGCCGCGGCGTTCTCTCCGCACGCGCTCGCGCAGACTTCCGAGGCGCCACTCGACCGCACGTCGCTGCCGATCGCCGAGCCGGACTACCCGCACAGCACCGTGCTCGACGCCCGCGACGCGACGCCGCCGCCGCGCTTCGAGGTCAAGGCGCCCGCCGGCGCGCCCAACGTGCTCATCGTCCTGGTGGACGACATGGGCTTCGGCATGCCGAGCGCCTTCGGCGGGCCGGTGCGCATGCCGGTGGCGGACCGGCTCGCGGCCCAGGGATTGCGTTACAACCAGTTCCACACCACCGCGGTCTGCTCGCCGACGCGGACGGCCCTCCTCTCCGGCCGCAACCACCACATGAACAACATGGGCGGCATCACCGAGACGGCCACGGCCTTTCCGGGCAACACCGGTCAGCGCCCGAACAACGTGGCGCCGCTCGCCGAGATGCTGCGCCTGAACGGATTCAGCACCGGCTTCTTCGGCAAGAACCACGAGACCGCGCCGTGGGAGGTCAGTCCCTCCGGACCCACCGACCGCTGGCCGACGCGCTCGGGCTTCGACAAGTTCTACGGCTTCTACGGCGGCGAGACCGACCAGTGGAATCCGACGCTCTATGACGGCATGGCTCGGGTCCCCACGCCGCACGATCCGGGCTACAACTTCATGACCGACATGACCGACAAGGCGATCGGCTGGCTGAAGTTCCAGAAGGCGCTCACGCCGGACAAGCCCTTCTTCATGTACTTCGCGCCGGGCGCCACCCACGCGCCCCATCACGTGCCCCAGGAATGGATCGACAGGAACAAGGGCCGCTTCGACGGTGGTTGGGACAAGCTGCGCGAGGAGACGCTGGCGCGCCAGATCGCGCTGGGCGTGGTGCCGAAGGGCACGAAGCTGGCCGGCAAGCCCGCGGCGATCAAGGACTGGGCCGCGTTGTCTGCCGACGAGAAGAAGCTCTTCGCCCGCCAGATGGAGGTCTATGCCGGCTTCGGAGAATATGCCGACCATGAGATCGGCCGGCTGTTCGATGCCATCGCCGAGACCGGCCAGTTGGACAACACCCTGATCTTCTACATCGTCGGCGACAACGGCACCAGCGCCGAGGGCGGCATGTCCGGCATGTTCAGCGAGATGACCTACTTCAACGGCGTG
>CAZQTL010000052.1:0-20203 GCA_964595975.1 uncultured Thermoanaerobaculia bacterium
CTCCCGGCCCTGCCGCCGCCGCAGGAACCGCCGCTCGGGCTGGCGGTCGAGCCGCCACTGCCGCTGCCCGCGATGCCCCCCGATCCGGCGCGCCTGGCCGCGGCCCGCGGGTTGCTCGGCGCAACGGCGGCCGAGAGCCTGGTCGCCGGGTACCTCGTGCTGACCGACATCCCCGATTCGCCGCTCATGGCGCGCGTCGCGGCGCTCGTCGGCGGGATCGAGACGCTCTACGCCGGACGCTACGGGCGGGTTCCGGTGGGCAGGCCGCGGGAGGTGATCGTGCTCTTCGTGACGGAGGCGGACTACCGGCGCTTCCAGGCGGTCGATCCGCGTCTCGCCGGTCTCGCGGGCTCGACCGGCCTCGCCGGCAAGGGCATCGTCGCGACCTACCGCGGAGCGCGCTCGGACGACGAGCTCCTGGGGACGTTGGCCCACGAGCTCGGCCACCTGCTCAACCGCCGGGCGCTCGGACCGTCGCTGCCCTCCTGGCTCGACGAAGGTATCGCCGACGACCTGGGGGCGAGCCGGATCGACCGCCAGGGCAACCTCCTGCCGGGGAGCTGGTCGCGGACGCTCGAGGCGCAGGGGCCGGAGATCCGCATCTCCGGTGGCGAAGCGGCGCTGCGCGACCTCGCCGAGCTTTTCGGACCCGATGGAAGCGTGCCGGCTCGGCTCGACCTCGGCGCCCTGCTGGCCCTCGACTGGGAGGAGTTCGTCGCCGCCGAGAGCGCCGAACTGCATTACGCCGCAGCGGCCACGTTCATTCGCATGCTGCTCGCCGCCCCGGCCCGGCGGGATCTCTTCCTGGGCTGGCTCGGCAACGTCGCCGCCGGCGGCTCGCCAGCGGCCGAGGATCTCCGCCGGGTCCTCGATCGTTCCTGGGAGCTCCTCGCCCGGGATCTCGCGCTGTGGACGCGGGCTGAGCTCGCCCGGCTTCCGCCGCTGCAGCCGTCCTTCGTTCGCACGGAGAGACTCGCGACGGAAAACTGACAAATTTCGGCAGGCAGGAGTGGCGGAAGACGTCGCAGGACGAGCTCCCGGCCCTGGGAAGTCCTCGCCGCGGCCCCAGTCCAGCCGCCTTGCGCCAGCGACCCCCTGGCCGGGACCAACTGGCCCGAAAGGTGCAGAGAATTCTCGCGCGTGATTCCGCGACTCTCTCCACCGACCGTCGACCAGCTGTTCGATGTCGTCGGCGATCTGCTGATCGCCGTCCAGGAGCCGGGCCTCTGGCCGGTGGCGCTGTCGCGCCTCGCCGGTTGCCTCGGCTGCCAGCAGGTGATGATCCTGCGCGGCGACGGCTCGCGCCGCGCGGTGCTGGCGACCAACAGTCTCGATCCTGGAGCCATTCGCCGCCTCGCCGGACGCCGCAGCGACCTCGACGCCACCTGGCCGGTCTGTCCCCCCGAGTATCGCGAGTTCGCGCTGCCGGGAGAGGGTCATCTGTCGCTGCTGCTCGACCGCGCGGAGCTCGACGCCGACACCTACCTGCTGGTGGAGCGGATGGCGCCGCTGCTGGCGCGCGCCTGGCGTCTCACCGACGCGATGGCGGCCTCCGAGCGGCGTCAGAGCTGGAGCGCGCGGGTGCTCGAACCGATCGCCACCGGCATTCTCGTGGTGGGCCGCGACGGCGTCGTGCTGCAGACCAACCCGGCGGCGCGTGCCAAGCTCGCGGTGCAGAACGAGCTTCGGATCGAAGAGGGCCGGCTGCGCGGAGCCAGCCTGGCGCTCGATCGCTCGCTGGCGGCGCTGTTCGCCTCCGACAGCCAGTTCGACGAGCGCCGCGTCGCCACCGAATCGATGCGGATCTCGCGCGGCGGCGACGGCGCGCTCGAAGTGCTGGTGATCGCCTCGCCACGCTTCGCCGATGCCCTACCGACGGCGGTCGCCGTCGTCCTGCTCTTCGATCCGCGCGCCGACGCCGAGGATCCGGCCGTGGCGCTCGCAGCGCGCTACGACCTGTCCTTCGAGCAGGCCCAGGTGGTCGGCCACCTGCTGCGCGGCCGCAGCATTCCCGAAGTCGCCACCGAGCTTGGCGTGCCCACGGCGGTGATCTCCTCCTGTCTCGGCGGTATCTACCAGCAGGTCGGTACGACGCGGCAAGTCGAGCTCATCAAGCTCCTGCTCGCCGGACCGCCGCGCACCCCCGGCGCCTGAGGCCGGAGGCTCAGCCCGCGCCGTCGCTCGCGGGGGAGGCGAGCGGCTCCTCCTCGCGCCAGCGTTCGCTGCCGTCGGCGTAGATCTCGAGCTTCCAGATCGGGGCTTCGGACTTGACGCGCTCGAGAGCCGTGCGAATCGCCGTCAGCGCGGCTTCCCGGCGCGCAGAGGCGGCGACGATGGCGATCGAGGCCTCGCCGACCGCGATTCGACCGAGCCGGTGGCGCAGCAGGAGGCGCAGCCCCGGCGTCGCCTCGGCGAGCTCCGCGGCGATCTGCTCGAGGGTCTTCGCCGCCATCGCCTCGTAAGCGCTGTAGTCGATCGCCACCACCTCGCGACCCTCATGGTGGTTGCGAACCGTGCCGACGAAGACCGCCATGGCGCCGCAGTCGGGGGCCGCCACAGCGGAGAGCATGCCGGTGACGTCGAGAGGGCTTGTCGTCAACCCCGAGCGCACGTTCAACCGCCCGAAACAGGAGGCAGGAGGGCCACCTCGGCGCCTTCCCTGACGCGGGTCTCGGAGCTCGCGAGGGTCCCGTCGACGGCGATCGCCAGACGGGCGAGAAGTGGCGCGAGGGCGGGAAACTCGATCGCCAGCTGCTGCCGCAGCTCGCGGACCGAGAGCTCTCCCGGGAGCTGCCAGTCGCGGGAGGGAGCGCCCAGCGCTTCGACCGCCGACGCGAAGACGAGGAGACGAACCTGCACGGGCGGGATCGTAGCACCGGGCAACCGTCGGCGAGACCGCCGGCCCGCGGCCTGGAACCGCGCATCGGCGGGACAGCCGTTGTCGGGTAAGCTGCGCGCTCAATTCGAGATTTAGCCAAGGAGAGGCCCATGAAATTCCAAGGTCGTTCTCAGATGCTCGTCGTCGCCTGGATCGTCGGCGCATGCCTCGCCACAGCACCCGTGCGGGCCGCCGAAGAGGAGCAGGTCTGCTGCAAGATCATTCGCGTCGATCTCGAGAAGGACACGGCCTGGCTGCGCAACCCGAAGACCGCTCGGGTGCTGCAGTTCCGGCTCGGTGCCGACAGCCGCGACCTGTTCAAGGTCGGCGATCTCTACAGCCCGCAGACCAGCGAGCTCAACGGCGCCAAGCTCGACCGCAGATTCTCGCTGTCCCTGCCGGCGCTCGGGGACTTGAACGGCATCATCCAGCGCGTGCGGGGCCGGGAAGTCTCCGTCAAGCTGGACGAAACCGGGACGGTCTACCGTTTTCGCGCCCCGAGTTTCGGCAATCTCCTGAACGACCTGGAGCCGGGACAGGCGGTCCTCATCGACGTCCCGGGCGACTGGATCTTCCTGTATCACCACGCCTACGGTGACGAGATGCCGACGGTGTTGGCTTTCGAGATCGAGTGATCCGACCACGCTGACTCTGCGCCCTCCCCGCGGACGAGCCTGGATCGCTTACCGGCCCGTATAATCCACCAGCCTGCCAGGGGAGAGCTCGTTGCCGGCCATGGAATCGAAGTTGAAGATCGACGCCGAGTTCCGGCGTCGACAGGAGCATTGGACCGCCGAAATCGCCCGACTGGTCGCCGAGGAGAGCGAACTGCGACTGGGGGGTGGCGCGAAGGCGCAGGAGCGCCAGCGTGCGCAGGGGAAGCTGTCGGCACGCGAACGCGTCGCGGCGCTGTGTGACCCGGGCGCGGCCTTTCTCGAGCTCGGCCTCTGGGCGGCGCACGGCATGTACGCCGAATGGGGCGGAGCGCCGGCGGCGGGGGTGGTGACCGGGGTCGGCAGCATCCATGGCCGCGACGTGATGGTGGTCGCCGACGACGCCACCGTCAAGGCCGGCGCCAAGTTCCCGCTCGGCATCAAGAAGGTCCTCCGGGCGCAGGAGATCGCGCTCGAGAACCGTCTGCCGGTGGTCTATCTGGTGGACTCGGCGGGAGTCTTCCTGCCGATGCAGGACGAGATCTTCCCCGATCGCGAGCACTACGGCCGGATCTTCTACAACAACGCCCGGCTGTCGGCTGCCGGCGTCTTCCAGATGGCGGCGATCGTCGGCTCCTGCGTCGCCGGCGGCGCCTACCTGCCGATCATGAGCGACGAGACCCACATCGTCGAGGGCTCCGGTTCGATCTTCCTCGCCGGCTCGCATCTGGTCGCGGCGGCGATCGGCGAGCGCATCGAGAACGAAGCCCTGGGCGGCGCGGTGGTGCAGGCCGATATCTCGGGGGTGGTCGACCATCGCCATCCGGACGAGGCCAGCTGCTTCACCAAGCTGCGCTCGCAGTTCGCCCAGCTCGCGGCGGGAGAACGCGCGCCGTTCGCGCGCCGCCCGCCCGCGGCGCCGCTCCATGACCCGGAGGAGCTGCTCGGGATCATGCCGGTCGAGCGCACACGGCCTTACGACGCCCACGAGCTGCTGGCGCGCCTGCTCGACGGTTCGGAGTTCGACGAATTCAAGGAGACCTACGGCCGGACGCTGGTCTGCGGCACCGGCTGGATCGGCGGCCACGCGGTCGGCATCGTCGCCAACCAGCGCTCGGTGGTCGACCGCCGCACGGGTCTCGAGCCGCGCGACAAGGAGCTGCAGATCGGCGGCGTGATCTACAGCGACTCGGCCGACAAGGGGGCGCGCTTCGTCGAGCTGTGCAACCAGAAGAAGATCCCGCTGCTCTTCCTGCAGGACGTCACCGGCTTCATGGTGGGTTCGCGCTCGGAGCGCGGCGGCATCATCAAGGACGGCGCCAAGATGGTGAACGCGGTGGCCAACTCGGTGGTGCCGAAGATCACCGTCTTCGTCGGCAACAGCTACGGCGCCGGCAACTACGCCATGTGCGGCAAGGCCTACGGCGCGCGCTTCCTGTTCGCCTGGCCGTCGGCGTCGATCGCGGTGATGGGCGGCGAGCAGGCGTCGAAGACGCTGCTCTCGATCCAGCTCAAGAACCGCGGCGAGGATGTCTCGGAGGCGGAGAAGGCGGAGCGCCTTGCCGACATCCAGAAGCGCTACGCCGACGCCATGAACCCGCGCTACGCCGCCGCCCGCCTCTGGGTCGACGCCATCATCGACCCGCGCAGGACCCGCGAGGTCGTCGCCCACGCCCTCGAGGCCTGCGCCAACAATCCCGAAGTTCCCGAGTTCCGCACCGGGGTGCTGCAGACCTGAGCGAACCGCGAGACTAAGGTTCGCTGCTCGCGAGCTCGAGGTGGAGCAGGGCGCGGGCGGCGCGCCAGTCGCGCTGGACGGTGCGGCGGGAGACGTCGGTGGCTTCGGCGATCTCCTGGAAGGTGAGGCCGCCGAAGAAATGCCACTCGACCGTCTGCGCCAGGCGCGGCGCTTCGCGCTCGAGACGCGAGAGGGCATCGTCGAGAGCCAGGAGATCCTCGACCGGTGCCGATGCTGCCGGCGCCGCCACCTGGATGGCCTCGAAGTCGACATCGGCCTGGCCACCGCCGCGTTTCGAGGCCTTGCGGCCGCGGGCGTCGTCGATCACGATCTGGCGCATGGCGCGCGAGGCGACGGCGAAGAAGTGGGTGCGGTCGGCGTACGGCAGGTCGCCGCGCTTGGCGATGCGCAGGAACGCCTCGTGCACCAGCGACGTCGCCGACGGTCCGGCGTTGCGCGCTCCGCGCACGTGCCGCCCGGCGAGGGCGCGCAGATCTTCGTAGACGATCTCGAAGAGCTTGCCGGGCGCGGCGCTATCGCCCTCGCGTGCCGCGGCGAGCAGGCGCGTGACGGCACCGGCGTCGGCGGCTGCCTTGGGTGCGGGTTCGAAGTCGGACACTTCGCCGCTCATTGTAGCGCCCGTCCGGTAACCCGGGCACCGGGGAGAGCGGCGTGGCAGAATCGCGCCTCGCGATGAGCGCTCCCGAAACTCCGGTCGAACGCCGCGCGCGGCTCTTCGGCGAGCTCTGCGAGCTCGACGAACCGGAGCGACGGGCGGCGCTCGCGCGCCTCGCGGCCGGGGACGCCGCCCTCGCCGCCGACGTCGAACGCATGCTGGCGCTGGATCGCGAGTCGCAGGGACCGATCGAGGGCTTGCGCGGCGAGGTTGCAGAGGCGGCCGGGCGGCAGCTGCTGGCCAGCGAGATCGCGGAGCCCCCGCCGCCCGAACGCCTCGGCGCGTGGCGGCTGGGCGAGAAGCTGGGCGCGGGCGGGATGGGCGAGGTCTGGGCCGCCGAGCGCGTCGAGGGCGGCTTCACCCAGCGCGCCGCCGTGAAACTCGTGCGCTCCGGCATGGCGAGCCGCGAGATCGTGGCGCGCTTCGCCGTCGAACGGCAGCTCCTGGCGCGTCTCGACCATCCGGCGATCGCCACGCTCCTCGACGGCGGTGTCGCCCCGGATGGCCGGCCCTGGTTCGCCATGGAGCGCGTCGACGGCCTGGCGATCACCCACTTCGCCGAGCAGCGCGGTCTCGACCTCGCAGGCCGCCTGCGCCTGCTGCTCGCGGTCGCCGATGCGGTCGACTTTGCCCATCGCTCCCTCGTCATCCACCGCGACCTCAAACCGTCGAACATTCTGGTGACTCGGACCGGAGCGCCGAAGCTGCTCGACTTCGGGCTCGCGAAGCTCCTCGAACCGGGCTTCGAGGCCGGCATCGACCCCAACGTGACCCGGACCGAGTTCCGGGCCCTGACGCCGGCCTATGCGGCGCCCGAACAGATTCTCGGCGAGCCGGTCACGACGGCCACCGACGTCTATTCGTTGGGCGTGATCCTCTATGAGCTGCTGACCGGCGAGCTGCCGCACCGACGCCGCGTGAGCTCCGCCACCACCCTCGCCGCCGATGTCGAGCACGAGACGCTCGAGCGGCCGTCGAGCCGGCTCCGCCGCCTCGAATCGGCAAGGGCGCACGGAGCGCTCCGCAGCCGGAGCATCACCGCCGATCTCGACACCATCGTGGCGAAGGCGCTGGCGCGCGAGCGCGAGCGCCGCTACCCGTCCGTCGCGGCCTTCGCCGCCGACCTCGTTGCCTACCTCGAGAGGCGGCCGATCGCGGCGCGTCCGGATACGGTGCGCTATCGCCTCTCGAAGTTCGTGCGCCGGCACCGCGTCGCCGTCGCCGCCGGCGTCGTCGTCTTTGCGGCTCTGGTCCTGGCTCTCTCCGTCTCGATCCGGCAGACGCGGCGGGCGAACGCCGCCGCGGAGGCGGCGCGGCTCGAGGCGCGCCGCGCGGAACGCGTCAAGGGTTTCCTGGTCTCGGTCTTCGAGCAGGCCGATCCGAACCGCACGCGTGGCGCCGAGATGCCGGCGCGACAGATCCTGACCGAAGGGGCGAGCCGGCTGGAGAGCGAGCTCCGCGACGAGCCCGAGGTGCGTGCCGAGCTCTACGACGCGGTGGCGCGCATCCAGGGGAGCCTGGGACTGCTCGACGAGGGGCTGGCCTCCGCCGAACGCGCCGCCGCCGAGCGCGCGCGGCTGTTCGGCCCGCGCTCGCGCGAGCATGCGCAGAGCCTGGTGACGGTGGGCAGGGCGCTTCTCGGCCAGGGGCGCGTCGAGGAGGCCGGAGAGCGCTTCGCCGAGGCGGTGGGTCATTTCGAGCACGCCGGAGACCAGACCTCCGTCGACTACGCACAGGCGCTCTCGGGGCGGGCCGAAGTGCGCATGATGTCGGGCGATCTGGCCGGTTCGATCGCCGACGAGCGGCGCGCTTACGCGATCGTCGGGGCGGCGTTCGGCGAGGCCGACGCCGAGACACTCGAGCACCTGTCGAACATCGCCGTCCTCGAAACGGAAGCCGGTACCTTCGCCGAAGCCGTGCGCATCTTTCGCCAGATTCTCGCCGTGCTCGAGCCGGCCGAGGGCGATGATTCGCCGAAGGTACTCGATGTCGTGCTCAATCTCGCCACCGCCCTCGATTCGGCGGGCGAGAGCGCCGAGGCGCTGCCGTACTTCGAGCGCGTGGTGGCCGGGAGGCGGAGAATCTACGGTACGCAGCATCCCGCCCTCGCCGAGGCGCTGGTCATCACCAGCCTCCGCCTTTCGCGCGCCGGCCGCAGCAGCGAGGCGCTCGCCGCCCTCGCCGAGGCCCGCGCCATCTACGAACCGCTCGACCATCCAGAGCTCGGATCGGTCGAGAACTACACCGGCCTCGCGCTCGCCGACCTCGGCCGCTTCGCGGAAGCCGAGCGCGCTTTCGAGCGTGCCGGCGCGCGCTTCGCCAGGGACGGGGGCGCGAGAGGCGTGCTGGCCGTCACGACGCTTTCGAACGAGGCCTATGCGGTGAGCGAGCAGGGGCGGGTCGCGGAGGCGGAGGCGATGTTTGAGCGCGCCGCTGCCGCGTTCCGGACCCTGGGCGAGTTCGACAACCCGCGTTTGCTGCGGGCGCGCTTCAACTGGGGGGCGACGCTGCGCAAACTCGGCCGCTTCGCCGAGGCGCGCGCCGTCCTCGAGGCCGCGATCGCGCTGGCCGGCGCCAAGCTCGACGCCGGCCACCTGCGCATCGCCGAGGCGCAAGTCGAGCTCGCCCGCCTCGACCTCGCCGAGGGCGGGCCGGGGGCTGCCGATCGCGCCCGCGAACGTCTCGCAGCGGCCGAGGCGATCGCCGCGACCAAGACCCCTTCTCCAGCCTTCTCGCGCAATCTCGCCGCGGCGCGCGCCGAGCTCGCGGCGAGCGCCGCCCACGGCTGACGAGTCACGACGGAGGTTCGCACCGATGACCGAAGGAACCGTTCGCGCTCCGATTCTCCTGCGCCCGATCGGCGTCGTGCGCGCGCCCTACATGGCGAGCGACCAAGTGCCCAAGGGGCTCGGCGCCAGGCACTCCGCCGAGGGGACGTTCGAGATTTTCCCCGAGTTCGCCCCCGGCCTCGCCGACATCGAGGGCTTCTCCCATCTTTACGTCCTGTGGATCTTCGACCGCGCCGGGGAGTACGAGCTCGTCGGTCGGAATCCGACCGACGGCCTTTCGCACGGCGTCTTCGCGACCCGTTCGCCGCGGCGGCCGAATCCGCTGGCGCTCACGGTCGTCGAGCTGCTCGGCCGCGACGGCCCCACCCTGCGCGTGCGCGGCGTCGACATGCTCGACGGCTCGCCGATCGTCGACTTGAAGCCCTACCTGTCGAACGTCCCGCCGGAGAAGCTCCGCCGCGGCTGGCTCGACGCCGCGGAGGCGGCGGCGCGAAAGCCCGGCGCGCCCTGAGCCCGACAGCCCCTCAGCCGACCAGGCCGCCATCCACCGGGATCGCCGCGCCGGTGACGAAGGCGGCGTCGTCGGAGGCGAGGAAGAGGCAGACCCGGGCGACGTCGTCGGCCGTGCCCAGGCGGCGCAGCGCCGTCCGCGCGACGATCGCCTTGCGGAACTCGACCGCGGTGGCGCTGTTCATCGCCGTGTCGATGTAGCCCGGGACGACGGCATTGACGGTGATCCCGAAAGGCCCCAACTCGCGCGCCCAGACGCGGGTCAGGCCGAGGAGTCCGGCCTTGGCCGCGGCATAGGCGGTCTGACCCGGGAAGCCGGCGACGGCGAGGATCGACGAGAAGTTGACGATCCGGCCGCCACCGCGGCGGCGAAGCTGCGGCAGAAGCGCCTGCGTGCAGTGGAGAGCACCGGAGAGATTGACGTCGAGAACGCGTCGCCATTCCTCGGCCGTCACCTCCCCGACTGCAGGCGACCGGGCGAGATTGATCCCGGCGTTGTTGATCAGGATGTCGATGCCCGGCAGGCGCTCGGAAAGTGCCGCCGCTGCCGCCATGACGGCGGAGGCGTCGGCGACGTCGAGGCATTCGACTCCGGCGATCGGGTTCGCGCCCTGCCCGGCGTCCAGGTCCCAGATGACGACCTCGGCGCCCTCGGAACGGAAGCGTTCGGCCGTCGCTCGACCGATACCGCGTGCGCCGCCGGTGACGACGGCGATCTTGCCGGAAAGCCGCCCGGCGCTCATCCTCGAGCCGCCGAAGGGGCCGTTGCAGGAGAGGGCGGCCGTTTCCCCGGCAGCAGATCGAGCTCGGTCAGGTCGGCTCCCTGCGGCAGCTCGAGCGCGAAACGCACCGCCGCCGCGACCTCTTCGGCCGCGAGGATCGGTTCGCGTCCCGAGAGGGCGACGCCGGCAGCTTCAAAGAAGCCGGTGGCGGTGAGGTCGGGGCAGACCAGGACGACGCGTACGCCGCTGTCGCGCACCTCCTGGCGCAGACACTCGGTGAAGCCGCGCAGGGCGAACTTGGAGGCGACGTACGGGGTTCCCTGCTGCCATCCGCGCTTCGACGAGACCGAGCCCAGATTGACGATGGCGCCATGCCCCTGGGCGGCGAGAATCGGCACGACGTGCTTCGTCGCGAGGATCGCGCCGCGCACGTTGATCGCCCAGACGCGGTCGAGCAGCGCCGCGTCGAGCTTGTGGACCGGGCCGAATCCGCCGATGCCGGCGGCGTTGACGAGGATGTCGAGCCGGCCGAAAGCGGCGATCGCGCGAGCGACGAGCCGCTCGATCGCCGCTTCGTCGGCGACGTCGGTCGGCACTGCGAGGGCGCGGCCCGGCGGGCGGTCGGGCGCGGCGGCCGGCGATGCCAGCTCGGCGGCTGCTGCCTCGAGCTCTGCTCTGCGCCGGGCCGCCAGCACGACGTGCGCGCCGGCCCCGAGGAGCTCGGCGGCAATCGCCCTTCCGATCCCGGAGCTCGCGCCGGTGACGATTGCGACCTGACCCGCCAGCGAGGCTCTGTCCATGTGCAGGACTCTATGCGACGGAGCCTCGCCAGACTCCCGGGGGGCGCTCGCGGGAGCGGGTGCCGGCCTCCTCTTCCCGCCGCCGCCTCACGGCGTGTCGGGCCAGGCGGCGGTGGTGGTCTCCTCGAAGCCGTCGCCGAAGATCCGGCTGTCGGCGGTGAAGAGGTGGAAGCGCTCGTCGGCGAGCTCGTCGGAGTAGTAGATCGTGCCGGCGCTGTCGGGGAAGACCTGGAAGGTAGAGATGCGGCCGCCGGCCACCGGGTCGCCGTTCAGGCGCGCGTCCTGGACGTAGTGCGGCGCGAGGCGCTGCTCGTAGAGGCCGCGCTGGTCGCCCGGAGCGTCTTCGTCGACGGTGAAGACGACGCGCTGGCCGTCGGGATGGAGTCGCCAGAGGCTGCCGGTCGAGCGGTCCGGGCCGGGGATGGAGCTGTCGTTGGTGATCCGGTCCTGCGCCGCCGAGCCGTCTGCCGGCACCAGGTAGAGATCGAAACGCTCGTCCTGCGAGAGATCGGCGCGGAAGACGATCGACATGCTGTCCGGCGTGAAGTCGAGGTTGGTGACGTCCGCGCCCGCGGCCACGATGCCCGAGACCAGCGGCACTGCGAGCGTAGAGGGCCCGGCGATCGGCACCGACCAGGCGCGAAAGACCTCGTTCGACGTCTGATCGGCGACGTAGGCGACGCGCGTGCTGTCGGGGGAGATCTCGAACGTATTCGACACGTCGCCGCCGCTGACGAGCGCCGGGTTGAGGCGCACCATCGCCCCTGCCGGTCCGGCGATCGGCACGCTCCAGAGCTCGAAGCGTTCGTCGACGAGCTTGTCAGCGAGAAGCACCAGATACTGGCCGTCCGGCGAGGTGGAGAACGCCTGGATGGCGCCTCCCTCGACGAAGCTGCCGGCGAGCGAAACCGCCTCCGACGCCGGACCGGTCATCGGGACGCTCCACAGCTGGTTGGTGCGATTTCCCACCGGGGTGTCGCAGGTCAGCGCGTAGGCGATGCGGTTCGTGCTCGGCGAGGCGGCGACGAGGAAGGCGCCGCAGTCCGGCGGCGTCGCGTCGAGCAGGGAGACGCCGGCGGCCGCCGGGCCGGAGAGCGGCGCCGACCAGAGACGGATCACGCCGCTCCCGGTGTCGTAGATCAGCAGCACGACCCGGCTGTCGGAGACCACCAAGCCGCCGTAGAGCGCCTCGTCGGGAGCGAGGTCGAAGTCGAGGCGGACGCTGGCGGCGGCCGGCCCCGCGACCGGCACGCTCCAGAAGCCGACGCCCGAGGCGGTCTCGGCCAGGTAGCCGATGCGCCCGCCGGCGGCGGGAAGCGTCGAGCCGGTGACCCCCGCGCCGGTGACCGCCAGGTTGAGCTTGACGGCGGCGGCCGGCGTGCCGGCAATCGGCGCGCTCCACAGCTCGTCGAGCCCGGCGGTGGCGAGGTCGCCGCGATAGATCACGTAGCGGCCGTCCGCAGATAGCTCGAGGCTCTGCACGGCGCCGACCGGTCCGTACGGCGACAGGCGATGGAGCTCGCCGCCGTTGCGCCGCCGGGAGTAGACCGCCTCGGCACCGGTGTTCTCCACGTCGCCGACGAAGACCACCCATTCGCCGCGCGCATCCATCTTCCACAGAAAGCGTACCGACGCCCCCGGCTCGCCGGCGGGCGAGAGCTGCCGCCAGAGGTAGTCGGGCGGCAGCGAGAGCTGGGCGGAGGCCGGTCCGGCGGCGAGAGCCAGTAGGGCGACGAGGAGTGCCTGGACTCCTGTGCTGCGGCGGCGCGCGGAGTAGACGAGGGGCAATCTCATGCCCCGAAGAACGCAAAACCGCGCTCGGACGCGACAGCGGGCGACGCGGCGAGCGTCCGCACGCGGTGGAGTACCATGACTGGCCATGCGTCGCCCGGACAGCGAGCGCAACCTCCTGGCGATTGCGCTCTTCGCGCTCCTGGCTGTCGGCTGCCGCGACGAGTCGATCCGCAACGTCGGTTGCGACGCCCCGATCGAGGTCGAAACCGGGCTGCGGTCGGCGGAGGGGATCCGCGACCGCTGTGCCTTCGATGACGCCTGCTGGGAGCGCGGGCTCGTCGAGGCGCGCGCCCTGCGCGACCGATTTCCTCACGAGCTCGCCGCCCATCGTGCGTACATCCGATCGCTCTACCGCGGCACCTTCGGCGAGTACGGAGCCGCGGGCCAGGCGGTCGTAGAAGAGTATCGGCAGCGCCTGGCGCAGCGGCCCGAAGACCCCGGGCTGCTCTTTCTGAACGCCCTGCTTACGGAAGATCGTGTTGCGCGACGGTCGCTTCTCCGTCAGGCCAGCGTGCAAGACGAGAATTCTCCGTGGCCGCATTTCCAGCTGGCGATCGAGCTCGGGAACCGCTCCGGTGCGGAGGCGACGGCCGAAGCCCGGGCGGAGAGCGCGCGTTTCGTCGCCGCCTGCCCGGAGCGGCTGCCGGAGATTCAGCGGCTGGCGAGCAGCCTCGACGACGAAGGGCTTTTCGAGCGTTACCGTGCGCGCTTCGCGGAGGCCTTTCGCCCCGACCGCGGGCGATTTTCGGAGCTCGCGGCTTACTGGCAGCAGTCTTTCCAGTTCGCCGCGCCCGAGCGCCACGACGGGTTGCGATCGGAGCTGGCGACCGCACTGGCGGCGACGGCCGCTCTCGGCCGGAACGAGGATCGCGCCTGGCTGCGCGCGCTCGAGATCGGCTACCGGTTGACCGGCGACAGCGTGGGTGCAGCGCGTGTCGAGGAGCTCGTCCTCGCCGGTTTCCCTTGTGAGCCGCAAGCGATCTCGATCCGCGGTCGGCGTTTCCGCGCGGCGCAGCCGCGTCCGGGCGATGGCGACGCCGATCTCGCCCGCTGGCGGAAGGCACAGGTCGCCGTCGTCGACGACCTGGTCGCAGCGTGCCCGGCGAGCGGCATGGCCCGGATGTGGCAATTGAGCGCGCTCTCGGAGCTCGAGGACGTGCCCGTCGAAACCTTCGTCTCGGCTGGACTGGCTCTGGCCGCAGCGCGCGACATTCACGCCTGGCCCTCCAACCCCGCCGCGGCGGCGAAGCGCTTTCTCGAACGCCGTGTCGGACTGGAGAAGATCGCCGAGCTGCTCGCGCAGGATCGCCGGGAGATGGCGCTCGAGCGCGCCCGCGCGCTCGCCTTCGCCGAGAGCGACGAGGACCTGACGGACGTGCGCCGGGACGAATTGCTGCGCAGCGCCGGGCACATGGCGTTGCGCTGCGAGCTCGCGCTGGATGAGCGCCGCGACCCCGAGGCCGCCCGCCTGCTCGAGAAGATCGCGGCGATCCTCGACGCGGTCGGCGGCGAAGTGCGCGACGAATCGCAGCGGCAAAGCGTGGCTGCCGCCCGCGCCGACTTCTGGCGGCTGCAGGCGTTGCGCGCCGCGAGCCTCGGCGATGCTCCGGGCGAACTGAGCGCCTATGGCCAGGCGATGGCCATGGCGCCGCCGACGCCGCAGATGCGCGCCGCCGCGACGGCGGCGTTCGTCCGGGTGCACGGCAGCGGACGGGAGTTTCCGGGTTGGCTCGCCGGAGTGGAGCGCGCGCGAGAGGCTGCGGCGGTCCAGCAGGATGCGCGGTCGCACGAGCGGGCTCCGGAGTTCCGCTGGCGGGATCTCGCGGGCCGCGAATGGACCCTGGCCGACCTGCGGGGGAAGGCCGCCCTGCTCAACTTCTGGGCCACCTGGTGCGGGCCCTGCGTCGCCGAGATGCCCTACGTCCAGCAACTCGCCGACCGCTTGCGCGACGAGTCGCGCATCCTCGTCCTCGGCGTCAGCGTCGATGAGAGTCCCGGCCTGGTGAAGCCTTTCGTCGACAGGCTCGGCTGCAGGTATCCGGTCCTTCTGGCCGACGCCGCGGTCTGGACGACCTGGCGATTCTCCGCCATTCCGAAGAATCTGATCGTGGGTCCCGGAGGCGAGATCGTGGCGAGCGACGTCCCCTTCGATCGCGACGGGAAACGATGGTTGGAGTCGATGGCGACGCGGCTGCGAGCGGCGGCCGAGTCGATCTCCTCGCCGCCCCGCTGAGACCTCCGCGCCTGCAAGCTGTGGCTCGTTGGCGCCGCGGGCGCCTCAGGGCGTGTCGGGCCAGGCGTCGGTGGCGCCGTCCTCGAAACCGTCGCCGAAGAGGCGCAGGTCGACGGTGAAGAGCTCGAACTTGTCGTTCACGACCTCGTCGGAGCGGTAGACCATGCCGGCGCCGTCGGGGTAGAGCTGGAGGTCGTTGACCTGGCCGCCGGTGACCGGTACAGCGTTCAGGCGCGCGTCGGTGGTGTAGGGCGCCGTCAAGCGCTGCTCGCCGAGGCCGCGCTGGTCGCCGGCCGCGAGCTCGTCATAGATATAGATCACGCGCTGGCCGTCGGGATGGACGAGCCAGGTCGGCGTCACCGAGCGCGCCGGCGCCGGCGGGACGCCCCGATTCGTGATCCGCGAGTGCGGTGTCGAGCCGTCGGTCGGCGCCTGGTAGAGGTCGAAGCGCTCATCGACGGCGAGATCGAAGCGGAAGACGACCCGCGAGCTGTCGGGGGTGAAGTCGAGGTCGGTGGCGTCGGCGGCGACCGCGAGGACGCCCTGGTAGAGCGACACCGCCGCCGTCGAGGGGCCGGCGATCGGCACGGCATAGGGAAAGAAGCGCTCGTCCGACGCCTGGTCGGCGATGTAGGCGACATGCGTCGAGTCGGGCGAGATGCGGAAGGTGTCGATCACGTCGCCGTTGGCGACGAGGGTGGGGTTGAGGCGCACGATCGCCGCCGCGGGACCAGCCACCGGCACGCTCCAGAGCTCGAAGCGTTCGTCGACCAGCCGGTCGGCGCGAAAGACGACCCATTGGCCGTCAGGCGACAGGAGGAGCGAGCTGATGGCACCGCCGTCGGCGAAGCTCCCGCCCAGGGAAACCGCCGCGCCGGCCGGTCCGGTCGCGGGTACGCTCCAGAGCTGATTGAGAACGAAGCTCATGCCGACCGGGCAGAAGGCCGCGTAGACCAGCCGCGAGCTGTCGGGCGTGAAGTCGGCGAAGTAGGCGCCGCAGCCGCCGGGGTTGGCGTCCGCCAGGGTCACGGCAGCGGCGGGGGGGCCGAGGATCGGCACGCTGACGATGCGGGTGGTCGCCGCGACGGTGTCGACGTACTGGATGGCGACCTGGACGCCGTCGGGGCGGATAGTCGCGTTCAGGATCGTCTCGTCACCGACAGCCGCGGGATCGAGGCGCAGGTTGGCGGTGGCCGGGCCGGCGGCCGGCACGCTCCAGACCTGTTTGCCGCCGGCGGTCTCGGCGAGGTAGACGATGCGCTCGCCGGATCCCGGCACCCGAACCGTGCCGGCGCCGCTCCCGGTGACCGGCACGTTGAGCTTGACGGCGCTCGCCGGCGTGCCCCAGAGCTCGACGCTCCAGAGCTCGACGAGGCCGTTCACCTCGAGGTCTCCCATGTAGAGCACCCGCCGGCCGTCGGTGGAGAGATAGAGGCCGTTGATCGCTCCCGGGGCGCCGTAGGGCGACAGGCGGTGGAGGTCGGAGCCGTTGCGCCGGACCGCGTAGACCGCCTCGGCGCCGGCGGTCTCGACGTCGCCGACGAAGACCACCCACTCGCCCCGGGAATCGATCCGTCGCGCCCAGCCGACGCGCGAGGCCGCTTCGCCGGACGGTGAGAGCTGCCGTACCGTGTAGTCCGGCGGGGTCTGGGCGGCGAGCGCGGTGGCGCCCAGGGCGAGTCCAACGAGCTGTGCCAGGGCGACCCCGGCGAGGTGCGGCTTCCGCATGGACGACTCCTTGGTTCTCTCTCCGTCATCCGGCGGCGGCCGGGGACAGGCTGACGGGCCGCGCCGGCGAGCACCGGATGGGTGAGAATGGGCACGCGAGCTCGAGGAGGATCGGCATGAAGCTTCGAACTGCAGCGTCGTGTTGGGTTCTGGCGTGGACGATAGGTTGGGGACCCGGCCTGCTTGCCGACCCGCCGCGGCCTTCGACCTTCTCGATCGTCGCCGCCGATCCGGCCGCCGGAGAGGTCGGCGTCGCGGTGGCGAGCCGGTTCTTCGCTGTCGGTTCGGTGGTGCCCTACGCTCGCGCCGGCGTCGGCGCGGTGGCGACACAGGCCTCGGCGAATACGACCTACGGTCCCGGGGCGCTCGAGCTTCTGGAACTGGGGGCAACTCCGTCTGAGGCGCTGGCGATCCTCACCCGCGCCGACGACGGCCAGAGCCACCGCCAGGCGGGCGTCGTCGCGGCGGACGGCAGATCGGCCACCTTCACCGGCCCGGAGTGCAGCGCCTGGGCGGGGGGCCGGAGCGGCCCCGGCTACGCCGTGCAGGGCAACATTCTCACCGGCGAGCCGGTGGTCGCGGCGATGGAGCAGGCCTTTCTGGCGAGCGCCGGCAAGCCGCTCGCCGAACGCCTCTATGCGGCGATCGTCGCCGGCGACGCCGCCGGCGGCGACAGCCGCGGCAAGCAGTCGGCGGTGCTCCTGGTGTCGCGCGCCGGCGGCGGCTACGGCGGCAAAGACGATCGCGCCATCGACATCCGCGTCGACGATTACCTGGAGCCGATCGTCGAGCTCGGCCGGCTCACCCAGCTCGCGCTGCTCAACGATCTGTGGAATCGCGGCTGGGCGGCGTTCCGCGACGGCAAGCGCGGCGAGGACCTCAAGTGGCAGGAGATGACGCTGGCGCGCGCCGAGGCGACACAGGCCGGCGTCCTTCCCGAGGTCCTCTACGACACGGCGGTGATCCGTCTGGCGAACGGCGACCGGGCCGGCGCCCGCGCCGCCCTCGACCGCGCCCTCGCCCTCAACCCGAAGCTCGCCCAGCAGGCGGCGGTAGACGGCGACCTCGCGAAGCTGCGGGAGGCGAAGCCTTAGTTGGCCCTTCGCATGCCGCTCGGTCAGGCGTGGCAGGTCGGTGCACCCGCCCGAATGGAGGTTGCAGGGTGGGAGGCGCTGGACGACGATGCCAGGCACCATGACCCCGACCTGTCTCGCCTGTGGCCGATCCGACCGTGAAACCCCGCTCGTGCAGCTCCTGCATCGCGGCGTCGAGCTCTACATCTGCCCGCAGCATCTGCCGGTCCTGATCCACAACCCGGTCGAGCTCGTCGGCAAGCTCGCAGGGGCGGAGCAGCTGCGCCCCGCCGAGCATCACGACTGACCCGCCTCCGACGACCGGCGAAGGCGCGATCGAGTGCGCCGACTCTCCGGAGCGATCGGGTTCGCAGATACCCTAGCGTGTGTTCCTGGACAGCAGGGTGGCGACCAGGGCGGCGTTCCCTTTGCGGCGCGCGGCTTCGAGCGGGGTGACCGCGCCGAAGCGGTTGCCGCCCTCCGTCGCCGGACTGCCGAGGTTGGCGCCGGCGTCGATGAGGAGGCTCGCCATCGCGCCGTCGTCCTCGGCGATGGCGTAGACGAGGGCGTTGGTCACTCCCTGGCTCTCCCGGTCGAGCCCGGCGTCGAGGAGGACCCGGACGGCCTCGACGCTCCGTTGCCGGGCCAGATATTCGACCGGCGCGGCCCGGTAGCAGGGCGAGTTGGGGCATCCGACGGCAAAGGCCTCGTGAAGGAGGACGGAGCGATCGGGTGCAGCAGCGACCACGAGCCGGAGGACCTCGATCGAGTCGGGGGCGAAGGACGAAGTGCGGAGGATGGCCAGGCGCCCCGGCGGCGTGAGGTTGAGCCAGGAGCTCGTGAACGCGGCCCCCGAGTCGAGAGCCCGGTGCACCCCGGCGACATCGTGCGCCTGGATCGCCCTCTGCAGCTCGGTCTCGCGAAACGGACCGCAGCCGCCGACGGAAGCGAGGGCGGCGAGCAGGAGCCCGAGTCGGACTCGCCGGCCGAGCGGCGCCTGAGTGCATTGGTCCATGCCGAGAGAACGCAGCCTGCCTCGAAGAGGCGACAGGACCCGGGAAGCCGCAGCGGAGAGGCTTCCGACCTCCGGTAGGCTTCGGTGGTGAACGCCACCGATTTCCTCGCCCGCTGGCGCGAAGCCGGCCCGGCCGAACGCGCCAACAAGGACAGTTTCCTCGCCGAGCTCTGCGACGTGCTTGGAGTCGAGCGGCCGCTGCCGAAGACGAACGATCCGGAGAAGGACCGCTACGTCTTCGAGAAGGACGTCGCCCGTTCGCGCGAGGACGGCACTTCGATCGGGCGCATCGACCTCTTCCGCGCCGGCTGCTTCGTGCTGGAGGCGAAGCAGGTGGATGCCGCGAAACGCGGCAGCCCCGCCTGGGAGCAGGCGATGAACGACGCCCACGGCCAGGCGCTGGGCTACGCGCGGAGCCTGCCGGTGGCGCCGCCGTTCGTGGTGGTCTGCGACATCGGTCACTGCTTCGATCTCTACGCCTCGTTCGACGGCTCGGGGGCCTATCGCCCGTTTCCGGACGCATTCAAGAAGCGGCTCTTCCTCGCCGATCTCGAACGACACTTGCCGCTGCTGCGCGCGCTCTGGGACGACCCGCTGGCGCTCGACCCGGCGCGGCAGCAGTCGAAGATCACCCGCGAGGTCGCGGCGAAACTGGCGGTGCTGGCCCGCGAGCTCGAGGGATCGGGGCAGGATCCGCGGCGCGTGGCCGAGTTCCTGATGCGCTGTCTGTTCACGATGTTCGCCGAGGATGTCGGCCTCCTGCCGGACAAGCTGTTCTCGAAGTACCTCCATGAGTACTGGCTGCCGAATCCGGCGTCGTTCGCCGGCGGTGTCGGCGCTCTCTGGCGCGACATGAACGAAGGGCGCGAGACGGTCGCGGGCAAGCTCCTGCGTTTCAACGGCGGTCTCTTTGCCGACCAGCAGGCGCTTGCACTGTCGGCCAAGCAGCTGGAGCTTCTGGCCGAAGCCGCGAAGAGCAACTGGGCGGAGGTCGATCCGTCGATCTTCGGCACGCTCCTCGAACGGGCGTTGAGTCCGGAGGAGCGCCACCGGCTGGGGGCGCACTACACCCCGCGCGCCTATGTCGAGCGGCTGGTGAAGCCCACGATCGAAGAGCCGCTGCGCGGCGACTGGGATCTGGTGCGGGCGGAGGTGCGGCAGCTGGTGGAGGCCGGGAAAGTCGAGACGGCGCAGGAGCGGGTGCGCGACTTCCACCACCAGCTCTGCGCGATCCGCGTGCTCGACCCGGCGTGCGGCACGGGGAACTTCCTCTACGTGACGCTCGATCTCTTCAAGCGCCTGGAGGCGGAGGTCCTGGCGCAGCTGCAGGGCCTGGGCTACACGCAAATGGGGCTCGAGCTCGAGAAGTACCGCGTGACGCCGGAGCAGTTCCGCGGCATCGAGGTGAAGCCCTGGGCGAAGGAGATCGCCGAGCTCGTCCTCTGGATCGGCTACCTGCAATGGCAGGTGAAACAGCCCGGCGGCGCCCTGACCATCCCCGAGCCCGTCCTCCGCGACTACGACAACATCGAATGCCGCGACGCCGTCCTCGCCTGGGACGGCGACCCCGAACTCGCCCGCGACGAACACGGCG
>CAZQTL010000053.1:0-19981 GCA_964595975.1 uncultured Thermoanaerobaculia bacterium
GGCCCGCCCAGCTCGCGGATGGTCAGCTTCTTCTTGACGCCGAGGCCGACGCCGTCGCCCAGCGGGAGGAGCACCGTCGCGAGCTGGGGGTGGATCATGAAGTACGGGTTGAAGCGCTCGATCTCGCGCGCCGCGGAGTCGCCCTCGGGGCGCAACTTCGGGTCGGCAATCGAGCCCTTCCACAGGAGATTGTCGACGACGACGAGGCCGCCCACGGTGAGCAGCGGCAGCGTGAGATCGAGGCAGCGGCGGTAGTCGCGCTTGTCGCCGTCGATGTAGACCAGGTCGAACGGCCCGCGCACGCCGCGCAGGACTTCGAGCGCTTCGCCCTCGAGCAGCTCGACGCGTCCGAGGACTCCGCCGGTTTCGAGGTACTGCCGGGCGATCGCGATGCGCGCCGGATCGCGCTCGATGGTGACGACCTGGCCTTCGCGCGCTCCGCGCGCCAGGCGCAGCGTGCCGTAGCCGATGGCCGAGCCGATCTCGAGCATGCGGCCGGCGGGTCGGCTCGCGGCGAGCGCCTCGAGCAGACGGCCCAGATCCGGCAGCGCGATCGGAATGTCGTTCTCCTGCGCGTACTTCTCCATCTCCGCCACCAGGGCGTCGCGGAAGGGGCGCAAGGTCTCGAGGTAACGGGCCTGGGCCGGGCGCAGGATCGGCGATGGCGCCCGCCTAGTCATCCCGGGTCTCCGCATCCTCCGGCGGACCGGCCCGCCAGGCGAGGATCTCCAGACTGACCGAACGTCCGTCGGCCTGGTCGCCCGTGCGTACCAGGAAGTTGGGCTCGATCTTCACGTCGCACTCGACGGGCGCGAGGGTGACCGGCACGGGGATGACGGTTTCGACGGCGCTGCCGTCGACCCCGGGCTCGCCCGCCAGCTCTGCCTGGAAATCGCCGCAGGACGAAGAGAGCCGGATCTTGGACGTCACCTCGGTCGACAGACGTTCCAGCCGCCCGCTCCCCGGAACGGGCAGACCGAGACGGAGCAGGATCTCCCCCGGGCCCTGGAGCGGTCCGATCTGGAAGGTCCCGGGGCCGGCGCCCGCGAGCGGCCGGCGGGCGACGATCTGCCGGTCGCGCCCCGGCTCGACCGGCAACCAGCTGGGCGAGAAACGCACCGCCGGCGCCCCCGGCGAGGGCTCGGGCACCCGTACCCTGGCGACGGCGTATTCGAGCCTGGCGACCTCCGGATAGGCGGCGCGCAGGCGGAATCTCCCCCCGGCGCCGTCGTGCAGGCCCGCGGTCAGGGTGTAGAGCCCGGGGGCGAGCGGCTCGGCCACCGCCGATTGATAGACCCGTACCCGGTAGACGATCTCCCGGCCGCGCCGGAACTCCCCCGGCAGGGGATGGTCGAAGGTGCGGAGCACCGAACCGGGCTCGTCGACGAGATGCAGGAAGACCTGCGGCACCGCGCCGGTCGCGGGGTCGACGAGCGGCATGATGCGCACCGCGAGCTCGACGAACGACCCGAGCTGGAGCTCCACCTCCGCCGGCGCGATCGCCAGCTCGGCCACGGGCTCAGCGGCTCCGCGACAGGCGGCGAGAGCGAGGCCGGAGACGGCGAGCCCGGCGAGCAGGAGGCGACGCATCAGCTGCGGACCTCGCCGGCCGCCGGGTCGGGGAAACAGGTCGCGCTGCAGTTGGGCCCCTCCCAGACGGTCGCGGAGCGGATCTCCGCCGTCGGCAGCCGTTCGCGCATCCGCGTGCAGAACCACTCCGCCAGGCGTTCGGTCGTCGGGCTCAGCGCGTCGAAAGGGGGAACGGTGTTGATGTCGCGATGGTCGAAGAGAGCGGCGAGATCGAGCAGCGCCTGGCGCGCGGCGACGAAATCGAACGCCATCCCCTCGCTGTCCAGCCCGTCCGCGACGATCTCGACCGACACCCGCCAGCTGTGCCCGTGCGCCGGCTCCGCCGCACCGCGATACGACAGGAGGTGATGCGCCGCCTCGAAAGCGGCATGGACGTCGACGCGATAGCGGGGCACCCGGCAATCGTAGCCGATCTGCGCCGCCGAGGGAGCGAACGGCGATCCCGGGAAGCGCCGCTGCTACACTCGGCCACCCCGGTACCCCATGCCGTCGACCATCGTCCTCGCCCTCCTGGTCTTCATGCTCGCCGCCTCGGCCTTCGAGTGGCTGGCGGTCGACGTCATCGCGCTGACGATTCTCGCCGCCCTCCTGGCGACCGGCCAGGTGAATCTCGCCGAGGGCATCTCGGGCTTCTCCGATACCGCCGTCATCACGGTGCTGTTCATGATGATCCTCTCCGAGGCGGTCACCGACAGCGGGCTCGTCGCGCAGATCGGGCACCGCATCAGCCGGGTGGCCGGGGGCTCGTGGGGCAGGTCGGTCGCCCTGCTGCTCGTCGTCTGCGGCGCGCTCTCGATGTTCATCAACAACACGGCGGCGGTCGCCATGTTCCTGCCGGTGGCGATCCAGATCGCCAAGCAGCATCGCAAGGGACCGTCGAAGCTCCTGCTGCCGCTCAACTACGCGGCGGTGATCGGCGGCACCTGCACTCTGGTGGGTACCTCGACCAACATCCTCGTCTCGTCGCTCGCCGAGGCCCGCGGCCTGCCGGCGATCTCGATGTTCGAGCTCTTCCCGATGGGCATCGTCTTCTTTGCCTGCGGCATGCTCTACAACGCCCTGCTGGTGCGCACCCTCCCCGAGCGCGGCGACCCGTCGAGCCTGACCTCGAAGTACCAGCTCACCACCTTCCTCACCGAGGTCCGGGTTCCGGCCGGTTCGCGCCTGGTCGGGCGCACGGTCGTCGACGAGAACGTGAGCGACCGCTATCACCTCAACGTGCTCGAGATCCTGCGCGGCGCGCGCAAGATCGCCTTCGACCTGCGCAACACGCCGCTCGCGGCGGAAGACGTCCTCATCGTCCGCGGCACGATGGCGGACATCGTCCAGTTCAAGGAACAGGAGCAGCTGCTGCTGCTCTCGGACATCAAGCTGTCGGACGCGGACCTGGCGGACGAGGACAACGTGCTCGCCGAGATGCAGCTGTCGCCGTCGTCGACGCTGGAGGGCGTGACGCTGCGGGAGATCGATTTTCGGCGCCGGTTCGGGGCCTTCGTCCTCGCGCTGTCGCGCACCGGGGAATTGATCCGCGAGAAACTGGCGCTCATCCCGCTGCAGCGCTGGGACACTCTGCTGGTCTTCGGCCCCCGGCGCAGCGTCGAGCAGCTCTACAAGATGGACGACTTCCTGCCCCTGCAGGAGGTCGACCTGCGGTTGCGGCTCCACCGGCGCTGGTGGCTGCACGCGGCGGCGTTCGCCGGCGCGGTCGTCGCCGCGACTTTCTTCGACGTGCCCCTCCTCCAGGCCGCGCTGGTGTCGATCGTGACGCTGCTGGTGACCCGGGTGGTGCGCATCCAGCGCGTCTACCGTTCGGTGAACTGGGCGGTCTACTTCCTGCTCGCGGCCTCGCTGCCGCTCGGCATCGCCGTCGAACGCGTCGGCCTGGCGAAGCAGCTTGGCGACTGGATCGCGCTCGAAGGCGGCAGCCTCGGACCATGGGCGGCGCTGTCGCTGCTCTATCTCGTGACCATGGTGCTGACGGAGGTGCTGTCGAACGCCTCGACGGCGGTGCTCATGGTGCCGGTCGCCCTCGCCACCGCGGCGTCGCTCGGCGTCGACAGCCGGCCGCTGCTGATGGCCGTGACCTTCGCGGCGTCGAACGGCTTCGTCACCCCGATCGGCTACCAGACCAACGCCATGGTCTACGGCGCCGGCAACTACCGCTACAAGGACTTTCTCAAGGCCGGCATCCCGTTGAATCTGCTCTTCTGGCTGCTCGCCAGCCTGCTGGTGCCGGTGATCTGGCCGTTCAAGGTCTGACCGCCCCGGTCTCCGCGCGGCGCGCCGGTCTCGGCGGCGCCGGACGGCGTTCGTCGACCAGCAGGTGAAGGAGCGCGAGCACCGGGTGACGCAGGAGCATCCGCGGGCCGGCGAAGATCATCACTTCGCGCACCCGCTGGCGCATCTCCGGGCGGTAACAGTGCACCTGGCAGTTGTTGCAGGTCGGCTTGTCCTCTCCGAACGGGCAGCGCATCAGACGCTGCTCGGCGTAGGCGCGCAGCTCAACGCAGTCCGGGCAGAGGGCCCGCCGCCCTCCCGATCGCCCCGCGTGCGCCCGGCCGCGGCAGGTGATCGCGATCATCGCCTCGAGGGTGCGCCACTCGCGGCGCATCCGCCCTGCGTCGAGGCGGTTCATGCGACCTCCAGGGCGACCCGTTCGCCGCCGCGGCGGGCGCGGCCGCGCGCCCAGACGCCGGCCGCCAGGGCCGACAGGGCGGTCACCAGAGCGACGGCGCCGAGGATCACCGCCATGCGGTGCCAGGGCTGCCCCAGCGCGCGCCGCAGCTCGAGGATCTCGAGCAGCGCCCGGACCCATTCGAGCGCCCCCAGCAGCAGCATCGTCTGAAGCAGGCGCAGGGCCGCCGGCGAGCGCGGCACGAGCAGAAAGGGCAGGGCGGCTGCCGCAAGGGTGAGGAGAGGGTACCCGGCGCGCAGGAGATGGGCGCCCAGGGTCAGGGCGGAGAGGACGATCGGGATGAGCAGGAGGTGCCTCATGTCCGGAATTGGATCAGCTCTCGCCGGCGCTCCCTATGACGCCGGTCAGGTCGGAACTGGCCGGGGGCGGCTCAGACCGCGGTCGAGGTCGGCACCAGGAGCTGCTCGACGCGCGCCACCACCATCTCCAGGGCGACGCGGTTTTCGCCCCCCTCCGGCACGATCACGTCCGCCCAGCGCTTCGACGGTTCGACGAACTCGAGATGCATCGGCCGAACGGTACCCATGTACTGCCGCAGCACATCCGGAACGGCGCGCCCGCGCTCGGTGAGGTCGCGGCGGATCCGGCGCACCAGGCGGACGTCGGCGTCGGTGTCGACGAACACCTTGAAATCCAGCAGCTCGCGGATCTCCGGCTCGGCGAAGAGCAGAATGCCCTCGACGAGGACCACCGGCCGCGCCTCGATCCGCCGGCAGGAGGCCGTCCGGCGGTGGCTCACGAAGTCGTAGACCGGCAGGTCGATCGACCGTCCGCTCTTCAGGGCGCGCAGATGCTCGACGAGAAGCCGCGTGTCGAGGGCGTCGGGGTGGTCGAAGTTGTAAGCCACGAGCTGGTCCGGGCTCTCCCAGGCGACATCGCGGTAGTAGTTGTCCTGCGCCAGGAAGGCGATCCGGTCGGCGCCGACCGCTTCGAGAATCTCTCGCGCGACGGTCGTCTTGCCCGAACCGGTTCCGCCGGCAACACCGAGGATCATGGCGCTCATGTCGGAGAATCCTATCGAACGCCCGCCGCGAACGGCCGGCTCCGAGGCGGCTTTCGGTCGCCCCTTCGGGTCACTGCTGGGCTTCGTCGCCGGCGGCGCCGTCCTCGGCCTCGCGAACCGTGCGCTGCTGCTCGTCGACGAGCTCGCTCGCCGCCTGCGCCTTCTCTTCGGCGGTCATGTCGCTCTCCTGGATCTCCTGGTACCGATCCTTGTACTCGGCGGCTTTTTCCTCGAGGGCCCGCGTCTTCGCGGCCTCGCTCGTCGCCGCCGGTTCCTCGCTGGTGCCCTTCTCGCGGACCTGTTTTTCCGCCTTCGCGCAGCCGACGGCCGTGCCCAGGGAGAGAGCGAGCAGCACGACGAGCGTCCGGACGCCGGAACGGAAGGAAAAGAAGGGGAAGTCCGGGGACGGATTCATGGCGGCCTCCTGGAGATTCGGCGGGTGGCGGTGAGGCACTACTCTAGCGCTGACAGCGCGGACAGTAGAAAGAGCTCCTGCCCCCCTGGACGATGCGGCGCACGGTCGCGCCACAGCCGGCGCACGGCTCGCCCGCCCGGCCGTAGACGGCGAGCGATCCCTGGAAGTACCCCTCCTGCCCGGCGCCGTCGGTGAAGTCGTTGAGCGTCGTCCCGCCCTCTGCAATGGCGCGCTCGAGGACCGCGACGACCGCGTCGGCCAGCCTCTGCCAGCGCCCGGCGCCGATCCGCGCCACCGACCTCGCCGGGTGGATGCCGGCGCGATGCAGCGCCTCGGTCGCGTAGATGTTGCCGACGCCGACCAGCAGGCGGCCGTCCATGAGAAAGCTCTTCACCGGTCCGCGACGCCCCGCGGCGAGAGCGGCGAGCTGGCGGCCGGTCAGAGCCGGGGCGAGCGGCTCCACGCCGAGATGCAGGAAATGGCGGTCGCGGTCGAGATCCAGGGTCGCGGCGACGAAGGCGACGCCGAAACGCCGCGGATCGCGCAGGCGCAGACGCTCTCCGGCATCGAGGCGGAAACTCAGGTGCTCGTGCGGCTCGCGCCCGGCTGCCTCGGGGGCGAGCGTCAGGCGCCCGCTCATGCCGAGGTGGATGACCAGCGTCCGGCCCCCCTCGACCTCGATCAGCAGGTACTTGCTGCGCCGGCCGAGGCGCTCGATCCGCCGGCCGGCGAGGGCGCCCAGCGCCCGGCGGTCGAGCGGTTCGCGCAGCGCCGGCGCATCGACCCGCACTTCGAGCACCCGCCGGCCCACCAGCCGGGGCTCGAGACTGCGCTTCAGGACCTCGATTTCGGGCAGTTCGGGCACGAGCGCATTCTGCCAACTTGACAAGTTCTTCGGGATGGCGTAAAAAAGGCGTAAATGCACCAGGAAGCCACGCTCCCGCTCTTTCCCATGCTCCCCGCGGCAGGACGCCCGGCGCCGGACGCCGAGGCACTGCGCCGCCGTGCCGGCGTCGACTACTTCGACCTGCTGGTGCGCGAGATCCTCAACAGGTCGGAGGCCGCCAATCTGCCCTTCGACTGGACGATCAACCCCTACCGCGGTTGCGAGTTCGGCTGCGTCTACTGCTACGCCCGCGCGACCCACGGCTTCTTCGAATCGACCAGCCCGGACGACTTCGAGAGCCGGATCTTCGTCAAGCGCAACGCCGCCGAGCGCCTCGTCCAGCGCCTGCGCAAGAGCGACCTGCGCGGGCAGACGATCGCCATCGGCACGGCGACCGACCCCTATCAGCCGGCGGAGAAGCACTACGGCGTGACCCGGTCGCTGCTCGAGGTCTTCACCGCCGTCGAGGGGCTGAACCTCTCGATCACCACCAAATCACCGCTGGTGCTGAAGGATCTCGACCTGCTCGCCGAGCTCGACCGCAAGCATGCGATGGAGATCCACCTGTCGATCACCACGGTCGACCGCGAGCTGGCGAGAAAGCTCGACCCGAAAGCGCCCGATCCGCAGGCGCGCCTGCGCGCCGTCGAGCGCCTGGCCGAGGCCGGCATCGCCGTCACGGTCAACTGCATGCCGGTGATGCCGGGAATCAACGATGGCGAAGCCGAGCTCGGACCGCTGTTCGAAGCGGCGCTCGCCGCCGGCGCGATCGACGTCCACCAGAGTGCTCTGTTTCTCAACCGGGCGAGCCGCGACCACTTCTTCCCCTGGCTGAAGCGGGAGTTCCCGCATCTCGTCGGGATGTATCAGCGCCTCTACGCGAAGAGCGACTATCTCGAGACGAGCGCCAAGGACCAGCTCCTCACGACCTTCCGCCGCCTGCGCCTGCAGCACGGCCTCCCCCGCGCCCAGGCCGCGCACGCGTAAGGTCCGCTCACGCCTGCGGCGCGCCCTCGACCTGGCAACTAGGGTCGGGCGAGAGTGAGGACGAGCGCGGCGAGGGCAGCGTCGGGATCGCCGGAGTCCCCCTTGAGGCGGCGCTCGGTCTCAAGCAGGCGCGCCGGCAGGGTGTCGAGCGTGGCGGCGGGGATTCGCCCGGCGGCGAGATAGGCCTTGAAGATCGGGAACGGCTTCATCCCCGCCAGGGGGTTCTTGGCCAGACCGGGGACCTCGCCCTGGAGCTTCGGCGCCCATTGGGTGCTGAAGCGACCGTAGTTGCGCTCGCCGCTGGGGACACGCAGCGCGGCAGCGAGGCCGCGCACGGCGACGATGCGGCGGCAGAATCCGGCGAGGCTGCCGAAGAACATCAGACGCGCCGCCAGCGGGTCCTCGGCGCTGCCGAGATAGCGCGCGAGCTTCGCCAGCGCCTCGGCGGCCTTGCCGTCGCCGATCGCGTCGAGGATCTGGAAAGCGTCCTCCTGCCCGCGGTCCTCGATGCTGGACTCGACCAGGGAGGTCTGGATCTTCGCACCGCCCGACAGCGCGGCGAGCTTGCGGTATTCGCCGGCGAAACGCGCCATCGAATCGGCGTCGACCTCCCTGCCGTCGCCGAAGCCCTCCTCGAAGCGCAGCGTCCGCCGCGCGAGCGCCGCCAGGGCGGCGCGATCGATCTCCACCCCGGTCTCCAGCCGGAGCTCGTTCGCCAGGGCCGCGAGGCCGTCGAAGCCCCCTTTGCCGGCGGTGACCTCGCCGGCGAAAACGACCGCTCCACGGCGCGTGAGCGCCTCGAGCACCGGGTGATCCTCCGCCACCGCGCTCTCGATCAGTACCAGGGCATGGCGTTCGGGGAGCCCGTCCCGCACGAGGTCGGCGACCAGCGAGTCGGCGTTGTCACCGAGCCCCCGCAGGCCCGAGGCGATCGCGGCGACGAGCAGCGGTCGCAGCCCGGCCCGCACCTCGTCGACGGCCCCTTTCCCCTTGCCGGCGCGTGTTCCCTTCCCGCCGAGCAGGGACTCCGGCAGGCCGGCGAGCGCCCGGTCGGCGCCGAGGGCCGCCGGATCGAGATCGAACAGGCGCAGCACCTGCAAGAGCCGCGTCGCGGCGTCGCGCGCCTTGCCGGTGAGGTCGTCGGCGCCGCCGCTCCAGGGAAGCTGCTGGCGAACCTCCTCGAACAGCGCGGCGGCCGTCGCACGATCGGCGAAGACGCCGCTCTCGACGACCGCGACCACCTTGCCGTCGGCGAAGAGCGAGAAAGTCCGGAGGTCCGCCGCGACATCGGCGATCTCGTCGGGCCGGCGCACCACCCGGGGCGCACAGCCGAGAGCCTTGCCCAGGGCTTCGGCCAGCCGCAGCCCCGCGGGCTCGGCGAGCGCCCGGCTGCCGTGCACGAGATAGACCGGCTGCAACCGCCCGGCGGCGACCGCCTCGAGGATCGCTTGCAGGGGCTACTTCTCCGGCTCGGTGTCGGCCGACGCCGCGAGGGCCGCCAGGGAGAACTCGCCCGAATCCTCCGCCGGGCCCCAGACCGGGACCTCGACGACCCCCAGCTCTTCGGCCGACAGGCGCTCCTCCTCGAAGTTGAGATCGACGGAATTCCACGATCCGCAACGCGAACAGGAGTCGCGCCAGTCGGCATAGCGCTGGTGGCAGACGCGGCAGAGGTACTCGGCGCTGCCGATGTCGAGCTGCCGCAGGCAGGCGCCGAACGATTCCACCGCCTTGGCGAAATCGCCGCGGCGGTGGTGAATCCGGCCGAGGAGGAAGTGATAGGTCGGAGAGGACTTGATGCGGTCTTCGATTCCGGCGAGCTGCTTGGTCGCCTCCTCGAGCATCTCGAGCCGGTAGTAGAGGCGGCCGAGATAGAAACGCGGCAGAAGGTCGTTGCCGGCGGTGGCGATGAGCGCGCGCAACGTCTCGATGGCGCGCATCGGCTCCTCCTGCTCGATGAAGTAGTCCTCGATGCGCTGCAGAAAGACGGGGCTCCCCGTTTCCTGGTAGCCGGTCCGCCAGGCTGCGATCGCTTCGGTCTCGCGGTCCTCGAGGAGCTCCGCCTCGCCGAGCATGATGCGTGCCGGAATGAACCGCGGCTCGTGGGTCAGCAGGCCGCGGAAGACGGCTGCCGCCTCGGCCGCCTTGTCCTCCTCCAGGAGACGCACCCCCTGCTGATAGTTGAGCCCCTGCGCGAGGCTCGACTCGCGCGCCAGAGCGGCCGAGTCGCCGCTCTCGTTGAGCAGCTCGGTGATGCGGCCGTGCAGCTCGCGGGCCGCGCCGAAGTCGCGCGCCGAAAGGGCCGCCGCGCGGCGGCCGCGCAGGACTTCGAGGCCGAAGCCGGGAAAGTCGCGCACGATCCGCGACTCGGTCTCGCGCGCGATCTCGATGTCGCCGCGCTCGCGATAGTCGGCGGCGAGGTGGTAGAGCAGGCTCACCGAGCGGGGATAGGTCGCGGCGGCGCGACGGTGCACCTCGATCGCCTCCGCCGTTCTTCCGAGGTGGCGCAGCACCTCGCCGTAGCGCAGCTGGCCGGTGAAGTGATCGGGCTTGCCGGCGAGGAAGGTCTCGAGCTCCGAGGCGGCCTTGCCCCACTGGGCGTCGGCCTGGAAGTCGACCGCGCGCCGGAGGGTGCCCTCGAGACTCTCCTCCTCGCGCTGCCGTCTGCGGTCCCGGCGCTGGCTGAGATCGAGGCGCAGGGTGTCGACGACGAGAGTGATGCCGGTCGGCAGGAAGCCGGCGAGAAAGACGAGCAGCAGCGCACCCCAGAGCGGGATGGACGTCTCCGGTCCGAGATGGAAACGCTGGTGGAAGAGGTCGCGGTTCTCGGTGTGCAGGAAGGCCGAGTAGACGACTCCGGCGACCGCGAGCAGGAGGCCGATGAAGGAGCGGACGCGCATGGGGGGCAACGGCCGCCCTCGGGCCGGAGGGCCCTAGGTCAAGCCTCCGACAGCAGTCCCTTCTCGAGCAGCTCCTGGGCTTCGACGCTGTACTTCGCCCACGGAATCGCCTCGAGTCGCGCCTGTCCGATCTGCTGTCCGGTGTGCAGGCAGAAGCCGTACGAGCCCGCCTTCAGGCGCTCGATCGCGAGATCGATCTGTTGCATCAGCTCGCGCTCGCTGTCCGAGATCGAGAACGCCAGCTCCCGCGTGTAGGCGTTGTTGGCGCGGTCGACGAGATCCTCGGTCGGGCTGTCGTTGGACTCCTGGCCGCTCTTCAGGTCCTTCTGATACATCGCCAGGATCTCCTGCTTCTTCACCTGCAGCCGTTCGCGCTGGCGCTCGAGAAACTCCGGCGGAAAGACCGGCCGGGAACCCGCCGGCTGCGCGTGCCGCGCTTCGCCGACGCGGACGGACTCACGCGAGAACGGACGCTTCGCTGGCGGCATCGGTCGCGCCGCGACCATCGGGCGAGCCACGGCGGCAGGTTCGGCGGCCACCGGCTTCGCGGCGCTGGCCGATTTCGCCGCAGCCGCCGCCGGCTCGGGCTTGCGCTGCGGATGCCGGGGCGCCGGTGAGACGACTCGCACCGCCGCCGGCCTCGTCGCTGCGGCCTTCGGCTTGCCGGCCGTCTTGGCCTTCGCCGGCGCCGGCTTGGCCGCGACGGGCTTTTTCGCTGCGGGCTTCGCCGCCGCCTTCGGAGCTGCCGACTTCTTCGCCGGCGCCTTGCTGCCCGCGGGCTTGGCGGGCTTCGAGGCTTTCTTCCCGGGCGCCGCGCCCGCCGGCTTCCTGGCGGGCTTCGCTGGGGACTTGCGCACCGGCTTCGCCGAGCCGCGGGCCTTCGCCCCCTGCTTCGCGCTCTTACCGGAAGTCTTCGTCGTTTTGGGTACCACGCACTGCCTCCTCGCAACCGCCCTTCGACCGGGCCTCAGGTCCTACTTCGGCGTCGCGCGATGATAGTTGATTCCTGCGACGATCGAAAGCGCGCGATAGAGCTGCTCGAGGAGCACCAGCCGTGCGAGGTGGTGGGGCAGAGTCATACGGCCGAAGGCGAGGCGCAGGCGGCAGCTCTCGAGGAGGGCCGGATCGAGGCCGACATCGCTGCCGAGATAGAAGACGACCGGGTGGGGCCACTCCGCGCGCCAGCGCTCGACCTGCCGCGCCAGCTCCTCCGAGCTCCACAGTGCGCCGCGTTCATCGAGCCCGACGAGGAAGGCCGGCCGGGGTGCCGCCGCCAGGAGCGCCTCGCCCTCGAGCCGGCGCCGCGCCCGGTCCTCCCCACCGGTGGAGACCCGGATCGCCTGCTCGCGGATCGGCACCCAGGGCTCGATGCGGCGGCGATAATCGGCCGACAGCGATTCCCAGGGCTCCGGCGAGTGCCGGCCGGCCCAGAGCAGATGGAAGCCGAGACTCACTATTCCGCTTTGGCGTGCGGGCCGTCATCGCCGGCGCCGCGCAGGAACTCCTGCCATTCGTCGAGGAACGAGAGCGAAGCCAGGTCGCGCATGCGGTCGAGGAAGAGGACGCCGTTCAGGTGATCGAACTCGTGCTGCACGATACGCGCTTCGAAACCCTCGACGACCCGGTCGATCGGCCGGCCGTGCCGGTCGACGCCGCGCAGCCGGAGCGCCGGGTGGCGCGGCACCAGGCCGCGCAGATCGGGAATCGACAGGCAGCCCTCCCAGTCGAAGACCGGCTCGCCGGCGAGCGGTTCGACCATCGGATTCACGACCACCGAGAGCGGGATTCCCGCCGCCGGATCCTCGTCGTCTTCCGCCTGATAGACGAAGAGCTGCCAGGCGACGCCGACCTGGGGGGCGGCGAGGCCGACGCCGTCGGCATCGTGCATCGTCTCGATCATGTCGTCGATCCACTGCTGTGTCGCGGGCTCGGCGAGGGTCTCCTGCGGCACCGGCGCGGCCGCCGTGCGAAGCACCGGATTCCCCATGCGAACGATCGGCAAAACAGCCATAAGACCCCCTCCCAGCTCATCCTAGCGCCTCGGGGAGGGGTCGGGTGCCATGGTATTCTGAGCCTTCCATGACCGCCTGGACTTCCGAAGAAGAGCAACGTCGCAAGCGCCGTCAGCGGATCCTGCGCGGACTCCTTCTGGGCGGCGCGGCGATCGGCCTGCCCGCGGTCATCAACGCCACGATCGCCCGCCAGGCGCGGCGCCTCGAGCCGACTGTCTGGGGCCGCCGGCACCGCTATGCCTGGGACCTGGCGGATGTGGTCTTCCAGCGCCTCGGCGCGGGCGATCCCATCGTCCTACTGCATTCGTTCGGCCCCGGCCACGACTCGCTCGAATGGCGGCAGGCGGCCGAGAAGCTGTCCGAGCGCTTCCAGGTCTTCGCCCCCGACTTCCCAGGCTGGGGTCGCTCCGAGCGGCCGCCGACGGCGCTCGACGGCGAGCTCTACATCGAGTTCCTGCTCGACTTCCTGGACGACGTCGTGCGCCGCCGGGCAGTGCTCGTCGCCTCCGGTCTCACCGCCGCCTACGCCGTGCAGGTGGCGGTCGACCATCCCGAGCTGATCCGCGGCCTGGTGCTGTGTTGTCCGGTCGGGATCGATCTCGCGAGCGAAGAGCCCGACCTCAAGGACGCCGTCATCCACCGGCTGTTGAAGCTGCCGGTCTTCGGCACCTCGGCGATGAACCTCTACACCACGCGGCGCGGCATCCAGCGCTACCTCACCGAGGAGGTCTACTTCGACCGCTCGCAGGTGACCGACTCGCTGGTCGACCACCACTACCGCGGCGCGCACGAGCCCGAGAACCGCTCGGCGCTCGCCGCCTACCTGTCGGGGTACCTCAATCACCGCATCGGTCCGGCGCTCGCCCGTCTGGCGACGCCGACGCTGCTGGTCTGGGGCCGCGAAGCGGTGAACCCGCCGGTCGAGTCGGCGGATCTCTGGCTGCAGGCGATCCAGGACGCCGAGCTCGAAGTGCTCGAGGGCGCCGGGATCCTGCCGCAGAGCGAAGCGGCCGCCGCCTTCGCGGAGCGCATCGGCCCGTTCGTCGAGCAGTTGCCGGCCGGATGAAGACCCCCAGATTCCCCCGGGTGCCGGCGGGCTACCCGTTTCCGCAACTCGAAGCGGAAGTGCTCGACCGCTGGCGGCGCGAGAACGTCTTCGCCCGCTCCGTCGAGAAGAACCGGGGCGCCGACGAGTTCACCTTCTTCGAAGGCCCGCCGACCGCCAACAACACGCCGCACGTCGGCCATGTCCTCACCCGGGTGGTGAAGGACCTCTTTCCGCGCTTCCAGACGATGCGCGGCAAACGGGTCGCGCGCAAGGCGGGCTGGGACACGCACGGCCTCGCCGTCGAGATCGAAGTCGAGAAGCGGCTCGGCCTCTCCGGCAAGCGCGACATCGAACAGCTCGTCCCCGGCGACCCGCGCGCCTCGATCGAGCAGTTCAACCGCGCCTGCTACGACTCGGTGATGACCTACGAGCGCCAGTGGCGCGCGATGACCGAGCGGGTCGGGTACTGGGTCGATCTCGACGACGCCTACTTCACCTACTCGAACCGCTACGTCGAGTCGGTCTGGTGGGCGCTCAAGACCCTGCACGAGAAGAACCTCCTGTTCGAGGGCCACAAGAGCCAGCCCTACTGCGCGCGCTGCGGCACCACGCTGTCGTCGCACGAGGTGGCGCAGAACTACAAGGAGATCGAGGACCCCTCGATCTGGGTGCTCTTTCCGGCGCGCCCCGGCCGGCGGCTGAAGACCGTCGAGGGCAGGGAGTTCGTCGTGCCGACGGACTTCTACCTCGTCGCCTGGACGACGACGCCGTGGACGATGCCGGGGCACTCCGGCATCGCCGTTCACCCTGATCTGGTCTATCGCGTCGTCGAGCACCCGAACCGGCCGGGGGCGCGGCTCCTCTTCGCCGACGCCATCGCGGTGCCGATCCCGTACGAGGTCGAGGTCGAGGGCAAGCGCCAGAAGCGCGACCTGCGCGACCAGCCGGCCCTCGCGCGGTTCACCGGCGCGGCCCTGCACGGCCTGCGCTACGACCGGCCGTACCGCACCGCTCCCGAAGACGCCCGCAGCGCCTCCGACGCCTTCGCCGAACCGGCCGGCGACGTCCCGGGCTGGATCGTGGTCACCGCCGACTACGTCACCGCCACCGACGGCACCGGGCTCGTCCACACCGCCCCCGCCTTCGGCGCCGACGACTACACCACCGGGCAGAAGTACGGCCTGCCGCTCTTCCAGACCATCGAGCCGTCGGGCAAGGTGGCCGCCCGCGCGGGGCTCGAGCGGCTCGCCGGCCTGTGGTTCAAGGATGCCGACAAGGAGGTCGTGCGCGACCTCAAGGAGCGCGGGCTCCTGCTCCACACCGAGCGCTTCCAGCACAGCTACCCGTTCTGCTGGCGCTGCGACACGCCGCTGCTGCAGTACGCGTCGAAGAGCTGGTTCGTGCGCACCACCGCCATCCGCGACACCCTGGTGACGAAGAACGCCACCATCGACTGGCATCCGTCGGCGATCGGCAAGGGGCGGTTCGGCAACTGGCTGGAGGGCGTGGTCGACTGGGCCCTCACCCGCACCCGCTACTGGGGGACGCCGCTGCCGGTGTGGACCTGCGACCTCTGTCCGACGATCGAGGTCATCGGCTCCTTCGAGGAGCTGTTCGAGAAGTCGGGGCAGCGCCGCCCGGCCGACCTCTACGACAACCAGCAGTTCGACCCGCACCGGCCGTTCGTGGACGACATCACCTGGGAGTGCTACGGCTGCCGCAAGGAGGGCAGGAACGGCACCTTCCGCCGCGTGCCGTTCGTCATCGACGCCTGGTTCGACTCCGGCGCGATGCCGTTCGCGCAGCACCACTATCCGTTCGAGAACGCCGCGCTGGTCGCGCCGGGCGGCCGGTTCGCTCCCGCCGACTTCATCTCCGAGGCGATCGACCAGACGCGCGGCTGGTTCTACACCCTGCACGTCCTCGCCTGCGCCCTCTTCGACTCGGTCGCCTTCGAGCACTGCATCGTCATGGGCCACGTCAACGACGAGCAGGGGCGCAAGATGTCGAAGCGCCTGGGCAACGTCGTCGACCCGATGGGCGTCATCGCCGAGACCGGCGCCGACGCCATGCGCTGGTACTTCTACGTCAACGACCCGGAGCAGACCTCGCGCTTCTCGGCGAAGCTGGTGCGCGAAGCGGCGCAGGGCCTGCAGCTGCCGATCTGGAACGCATTGTCCTTCTTCACCATCTACGCCAATCTCGACGGCTGGGCCCCGCGCGCGGAGCGCGCCATCGCCTATCCCGACCGCACCGATCTCGATCGCTGGATTCTCAACCGGCTCGACGAGGAGATCGATCAGGTCGGCAGGCTCCTCGACGGCTACCGCATCGCCGAGCCCGCGCGCCGCCTCGAAGAGTTCGTCGACGACCTGAACAACTGGTACATCCGCCGCAGCCGGGACCGCTTCTGGAGCGCGGCGCCGGCCAGCGCCGGCGCCGGCCCGGACGCCAGGGATCCGAACAAGGAAGCGGCCTATCAGACGCTCTATACGGTCCTCACCACCCTGTCGCGACTCATCGCGCCGTTCACGCCGTTTCTCGCCGAAACGCTCCACGAGCACCTCGAACGCGGCATCCGTCCCGAGGCGACGCTGAGTGTCCACCTCGAGAGCTGGCCGGCGCGGCTCGAGATCGTCCCCGAGCCCGAGCTCGTCGCGGCCATGCGACTGGCGAAGCGACTGGTCGGCCTCGGACGCGTGGCGCGGGCGGAGCACGACCTGAAGAACCGGCAACCGCTCGCCTCGGCGACGCTGGTGCTCGCGCCGGAGATCTTCGGCGTCGACGTGCGACCGCAGCTCGAGCGCGTGCGCGAGCTGGTGCTCGACGAGCTCAACGTCAAGGCGATCCACTTCGCCGAGCGGCGGGGGGAATACGTGACCCACGAGGTGCGCCCCAACTTCCGCGTGCTGGGCAAGAAGCTCGGTGGGAAGATGAAGGCGGCACAGGCGGCCCTCCTCGCCGCCGACGGCGACGCCCTCGCCGAGGCCCTGGCGCGCGACGGCCGGATCGAGATTCAGGTCGACGGCGAAGCGCTCGTCCTGCTGCCGGAAGATCTCGAGGTCCGGCTCATCGAGAAGGAAGGGATGGCCACGGCCAACGACGGCGAGCTCCTCGTCGCCCTCGACCCGCGGCTCACTCCGGAGCTCGTCGCCGAAGGCCGCGCGCGCGAGGTGGTCAACCGCCTGCAGACGGCGCGCAAGGAGGCCGGGCTCGACTACGCCGACCGCATTCGCGTGCGCTACAGCGCCGCCCCCGAAGTCGAGGCGGCGATCGCCGCCCACCGCGCCTGGATCTCCGGCGAGACGCTCGCCGTCGACTGGCAGCCTGCAGTCGCCGGCGACGCGAGTCTCGCCGCCGCGGCGATCGACGAGCTCGCTTTCGCCTTCGCCATCGACCGCGCCACCTGAGGCGGCCGTGTCCGGCTTCGCGCTCCCCGCGGCAGAGACGGACACCCTCGACCACGAGGTGAAGTTCGTCTTCCCCGGCGCCGCCGTCGAGGCGGCGCGGGCGATTCTGCGCGCGGCCTGCCGCAGCGAGGCGCCGCACGCCGCGAGCCGCGTCGAGACGATCTACTTCGACGGCCCGCACCTCGATTCGCTGGCGGAGAAGCTCGGCAGCGACTATCGCAAGTCGAAGCTGCGCCTGCGCTGGTACGACGGCGGCGCCGCGGTCTGGCTCGAGGTGAAACGGCGTGTCGGCTCCCGGCGCGAGAAGCTGCGCGCCGCGGTGCCGCTCGACGGCCGCGAGCTCTCGCGCCGGAGCCTCGATGCGCCGGCGCTGGCGCAGGTGCCGGCACTCCTCGCCGCCATCGGCGAGATCCCGCCGCCGGGGCTCGCGCCGGCCGTGCACCTCGCCTATTGCCGCGAACGCTTCGTCGAACCGGCCTCGGGCCTGCGCATCTCGCTCGACAGCGAGATCGCCCCGCTGCAGATCGCCGCCTGGACAGCCGCCGCCGGAGGCGTCCGGCGAGGGGCTGCGGGTCTGCGCTCGCCGTTCCTGGTCGAGCTCAAGGGCGGCAGCCGGGATCTGCCGGCGGCGCTCGCCGCGCTCGCGGCGCTGGGCGGCCGGCGCGAGTCGTTTTCCAAGTACAGTTTCTGTCTGCTCGACTGACGCCGGGGATCCGAGGGGGGGTTCGCATGGGGGAGATGTTCGGCAAGCTGACCGCCGCCTGGGAGGGCAAGGGGCCGCCGCTCGGCGTGGTCTCCTTTCTGCTCCTGCTCGCCATCTCGGCGCTCGCGGCGATCGTCGTCGCCCAGCTCTACGTGCAGTTCTACGGCCGCCGCGCGACCGGCAGCGAGATCCACCGCGCCTTTCCGCTCATCGCCATCGCGGTGACGGCGATCTTCATCTGCATCCAGTTCTCGCTGCCGCTCTCGCTGGGCCTTCTCGGCGCACTCTCGATCGTGCGCTTCCGCACGCCGATCAAGGAGCCCGAGGAGATCGGCTTCCTCATGGTCGTCATCGCCACCTCACTCGCCGCGGCGACCGGCCTGCTCGCCTTCCTAGGGGCCCTCCTGGTCGCCGCGGTGCTCGTCCTGCTGGGGCAGGAGCTGGTGCGTCCGGTCTTCCGCCGCGGCGCCTCGACCGGACTGGTCATCGCCACCTTCGACGAGGCCGGCTACGCCGCGCGCGGCGACGCCTTCTTCGCCGCCCTCGCGGCCTCCGGCCGCTCGGGGGTGCTCGAGAGCCTGACGCGCCTCGAGGGCCGCGTCTCCGTCACCTGGCGTTTCGCCGGCCTGAAGAGCGCCGAAGCGCCGGCGATCGAGCGCCTGTTGCAGGAGCGCGCCGCGCCGCAGAGCCTGGCGATCGTCTACCCGCAGAGCGCCAGCACCCGTTGAGCGGTCAGCGCGGCGGCCGGCGCGCGATCTGGATCGGGGCGGCGGCCGCTGCCGGCCTGGGCCTCGTCGCCCTGGCCGCGACCGAGGCGGGCCGCGCTCTCGGTGCCCGTCTCGCCCGCACGCACGCGACGCGCTCCGAGCTCGATTCGGCGCGCATGACCCGGCTGCTGTCGCGGTCGGGAGAGCTCGTCGTGCAGCCGCCCTCCGCGGCCGTCCTCGCCAGGGCCGTCGAGCCGGGAGACCTCGCACCGGCAGCGAAGTGCCCGGAGCTCGAGCTCGCCGGGCGGCAGCTGCCCGCGGCGGAGCTCCCGAGCAGCCAGGCGGCTCCGGCTCCCTGGCGCGACTCCGGCCCGCCGCTGCTCTCGGTCTGGCTCGACCCTTGCCGCTACGCGCGGGTCCACAGCCGGCCCTGGCTGCCGGGACGCGACACCGAAGAGACCGGCTGGATCTCCTTCTTCGAGGGCGGCCGGCTCGAGTTCGCCGCGCCGGTCGGAGTTCGCATCCACGGCGGGGTGAGCCGCCGCTACGCCCCCTACGGCTACCGCTTCTCTTTTCGCAGCGAGCACGGCACGACGGGGCTCCCGGGGCGCCTCGTGGCGCCGGAGCTCGCCGCGCCGATGCCGCCGCTCGCCCGCTTCGTCGTCTCGGAGCTCGACGACGAGGACGTGGACGGGTCGCTCTGGGCCTTCCCCGGCGAGGTCGCCTACGAGATCGGGCGCCGCCTCGGCGCCGAGGCGCCCCGCACCCGCCCGGTCTGGCTGAGCCTGAACGGCCAGCCGGCGACGGTCTATTCGATCAGCGAGCACATCGACGGCGACTACCTGCGGCGCCACTTCGGGCACGACGACTTCGAGCTCCACCGCGGCAAGCGCCACCCGGAAGATCCCCGCGCCGAAAGCGAAGACAGCGACCGCTTCTGGGCCGGCGAGCTCGCCTGGATCGCCGCCGCCCCGGCGCCGTTCACCCGCGCCGCGGCCGCCGAGCGTTACGACCTCGACGAGCTCACCACCTGGCTGGTGACGGTGCTCTTCGACGGCACCGGCGACCTCTACCAGGAGGCGATGATCCGCGACCGCACCGGGGCGGTCGCCGCCGGCCGCTGGAGCTGGATCCTCTGGGATCACGACATGAGCTTCCGCACGCCGCCGCGCAACTCGCGCTTCGGCAACAAGCGCGACGTCCTGCCCTACATCCTCGACACCCAGCGCGAAATCCGCTCGCCGCAGCAGGCCCTGCTCCTCCGCCTCGTGGACGAGGATCCCGAGTATCGCGCGGAGGTCATTCGGCGCACGACGCTGGCGCTCAACCATCAGCTCACGCCCGACTTTCTCGCGGACCTGGTGGCGCGCTACGAGCAGACAGCCCGGACGCTGGGCATCACCGACCTCCACTGGGCCGCTCGTCTCCGCGACTACTTCGCGGGCCGGCCGCAGGCGGTCCGCCAGCAGCTGCAGAAGATGCTCGGCGCCGGCGAGCCGATGACGGTCGAGCTCTTGGCCCCGCCCGGCACGGTGAAGGTGGACGGCTTCGCCATCGGAGCGAGCTTCGCCGGGATCTATCCCGCCGGGCTCGTCCTCGAAGCCGAGGTCGAGCCCGCCGCCCGC
>CAZQTL010000054.1:0-19917 GCA_964595975.1 uncultured Thermoanaerobaculia bacterium
CGAGGATCAGGTTACCCGCGAGCCCGTTGGTGTTGATGTCGGTGACGGCGGCGCCCAGCGTCGTGTAGACGCCCGTCGGCCCGACCGTGCGGGTGCCGCTGATCGTTCCGGTGGTGGTCGCCTGGCTGCCGGCCGATGCCGTGCTCACACCGCCCTCGGTGACCGCGACGACACGCCAGGACCAGGTCGTGTTCGAGGCCAGCCCGGTCTCCACCGAGGAGATGACGTCGGCAGCTGTCTGGCGAATGAAGTCGTAGTTGACTCCGTCGACCGAGCGATAGATCGCGTAACCGACTTCGTTCGCGTTGGTGTCGGCCCAGTTGAGCGTCATCGTGTTCAGGCCGACCGCCGTGAAGGAGAGCGCTCCGGGCGCCGAAGGTGAATTGGGCGTGAACGTGTACTTGGTACCGGACGGAATGGCACTCGTCTGGGTGTCGTTCGCCGCGACGTAGGAGACCGTGTTCGACGCAGTCGTGACGGCGGCGAACGAGGTTGCCGACGTGCCGAGGCCCACAGTGTAGCCGCTGTTTGCGGAGTTGACGGTCATGCCGGAGCCGTAGACGAACTCGATCACGCCCGTCGTTTCGGACAGCCAGGCCTGGAACGTGCCTGCGCCGGCGGTGGCCGTCGCGACGCGCGGAATCTGCTCGTTGTTCCATTCGACTACCAGCTTGCGATTGGGAGCGCTGCCGACCACCTTGTAGTGAATCTTGCCGTTGTTGCCGAGCCACAGGTCGTCCCAGTAGGGCGCGATGTGCGGGTTGTTCGTGGTCGAAGTCATCGCGTTCGAAAAGGCGGTCGAGACCGCCGCGAGGCCGAGCCGCATCAGTCCGTTCGCGTTGACGGAGAACCAGTTCTGCCGCACGCCGTCGTACCAGAAGTCGAAACCGATCGGGGCGAGTACGCTGGCGGTGTCGTCCAGATCGGCGGCGACCAGCAGCGTCGTTCCGCTCGACATGTCTTCGAGGGATACGCCTGTGCTGGCCGTGAAGGCGTAGGTACCGGCGCCGATGAGGTTCGACGATGGCGCGTTGCGCTGCATCGCGACCGGGGCTTCGATCTTGTTGCCGTCCGCATCGAGCTGTGGCTCGGCCACCGCGAGGCCGGAGACGTCGGCCACCGCGGCGTGGGCCGCGAGCGCTTCGTCCTGAGGCTCGAGCGCGTCGACGGCTCCCGCCGGTGCAGCGGAGCCGGCGAGGCTCAACGCCAGCGCGAGCGGCAGCAGCAGCGCCCGCCAGATGGCCGGCAGGTTCGCGTTCGTCGAAGAGGTCGAGGCGGCCCGGCGGAGGATGGCGATCATCGAAATCTCCTGGTCCTGGACAGAGTCCTCCCCCGTCTACCCGGGAGAGGCGGTTGGCATCGGTGAAGGAGCGGAGCGCAGCCTATGCCCAACCGTGGGCGAACGCCAGAGGGGGGGTAGAGTCCGAAAAGAGCCCCTCCTGCGGGGGGAGGGGGGCCGGAATCGGGCTCAGCGGCGAGCGGAAGCGTTGGCGCGCAGCAGGCGGATGGCCGCAACGGTAGCGTCGGCGGCGTACCCCTCGACCCAGAGGGCGAGGCGGCCGTCCAGAAAGACCGCGACGTGACCGGCGTGGCCCGGATCGGCGGGCGAACGTTCGATGGCGACCTCCTGCTGGAGCTCGGCGACCGGGATCCAGTTGCTGCTGCCGCCGCCGCTGACTTCGAGCGTCCACTCGAGGCCAGCCACCGGATCGCAGCGGCGAACGAGGAGCGTGACCAGAGGGGTGCCCGCGGCGTCGATCACGTGGACGATCGGCGAGGGGGGAAGCGCCTCGCCGGGAGGCAGGGCGGCGAAGGAATAGGCGAAGCTCGCGAGCCCGCCGGGGCCGGCGGGGAGCGTGCGGTACACCTCGAAAGTGAGCGGAACCGAGGCCGACCACTGTCCGGTGCCGCCGGATTCGAAGCCGTCGACGAAGATCGTCAGCGAGAGCAGGGTGTCGGTGTCGGTGGCCGAGTTGTTGCCCGGCGCCGGGTCGCTCACGCCGCCGCCGACCGCCGCCGTCGCGGTGTTGACCAGCGTGCCGGTAGCGGCGAGCGCAATGGTGCAGGTCGCCGTGTAGGTCGCCGAGCCGCCGACCGGCAGGTTGGCGTTGGTGGACAGATTGCCGAGAAGCGGACCGGCCGTGCAGGCGGCGCCGCCCGACGCCACGCAAGTGGTCGAGCAGCCCGAAAGGCTGGCGGCGAAGGTGTCCGTCACCGTGACCGTCGGCGCCGCGTCCGGGCCGGAGTTCGTGGCGACGATCGTGTAGGTCACCGGGGTGCCCGGGATCTCGGTCGTCGCGCCGTCAGTCTTGGAGATGGCGACGTCGGCCGTCGGCGCGACGGTCACCGTGTCGACGTCGGTCGCCGAGTTGTTGGCCGCATTCGGATCGGGCGTGCCGCCGGGCGCCGTGACGGTCGCCGTGTTGGTGAGCGTGCCGCTGGCGCTGCCGCTGACACTGCATACGGCGGTGTAGGTGACGGTCGCGCCGGCGGGGAGATTCACCGTGTCGCCGATGTTCGTCGCGAACGGACCGGCGGTGCAGGTGCCGCCCCCCGCGCCGACGCAGGTCGTCGAGCAGGTGAGGACCGCGGCAAAGGTGTCGGAAACGGTCGCGCCGGCGGCGTCGTGCGCTCCGGAGTTGCCGGCGACGATCGTGTAGGTGACGCTGCCGCCCGGCGCGACGCTGCCGACGCCGTCGGTCTTGGTGATCGAGAGGTCGGCCTGGACGAGCTCGTCGGCGCCGATGTCCGGCGTGGCGGCGGGGCGCGGCTGGTTGTCGAAGTCCACGGTGACCGCGGCGAGCGCCGTGCCGGCGTTCAACGCCGGGCTGGCGGCGGTGAGGTGCAGGTCGGTCGCCGAGACGAACAGCGGGTCGGCGGCGAGCGAGGCGGCGTCCTTGCCGGTGGCGCCCTGCCAGGCGGCGAGCGTCGCGAGATCGGTGCCGCCGGCCGGCGCGAGGCTTCCCGTCCGGCCGAGGCTGAAGTTGCCGCCGGCGCTCACGAACAGGTCGTTGAAGTTGGAGGTGAGGTTGGTGAAGCTGGCGTAACCGAGGCCGATGGCGTAGCTCGTGTTCGCCGCGCCGGTCGCCTGGGTGTCGAGCAGGAGGTTGTCGCGCACGTCGAGCGACGGGTTGCTGCCGTTCACGGCGAGGGCGAACTGCCCCTGATCGCCGCCGCCGAAGGTGCCGGTCAGGGCGACGGAGTTGGCATAGATGCGGGTCGCCGAGTCGGTGCCGCTGTCGATCAGGAGGATGCCCGCGCCGAACTCCCCGGCAGTGCCGTTCGCCGCCACGCCGGAGACGAAGTTGTTGGCGAGGGTGGTGGTGCCGGTCGTCGCCGGCGCGACGACGATGCCGGCCGCCGAGAGACCTCCGGTCTGCTGCACGGCGCCGATCGCGTTGCGGGTGACGATCGCGTTGCTCACCTCGCTGCCGCCCGCGGTCGTGGCGTTCGTCCACGTCGTGAGGCCGCCGACCGAAATGCCGAAGAGGTCGCCGCCGCCGGCCGAGACGATTCCGCCGATCGCGTTCTCGGTGATCTGGATCCCGTCCTCGAAGGCGGCCAGGATGCCGCCCCGGCCGAGGCCGTTGGCGCCGGCGCTGTTCAGGAGATTCCGCGTCAGGACGGTGCCGGTATTCTTGTTGGCGACGCTCGCTCCGCGCGTGGCGATGCCGATCTGCGCCTTGCGGATATCGCAGTTCTCGACCCGGTTGGCGTCGTTGTCGGTGCCTGGGGTGTCGACGTTCGAGCCGCCGAAGCCGATGCCGTGCAGGGTCTGGCTGCCGCCGCTGCCGACGACGACGAGGTTCCTGAACGTGTCGTTCGTCGCACCCGGTGCGGCGCCCGCGCCGGAGCCGACGAAGATCACGGCGCTCGCGGGGCTCGCGTCGGCGTTGGTGATCGTCAGGCTGCGATCGGTGCCGCCGCTCGTCGAGCCGTCGACGGTCACCCGGTCGGCGCCGTTCAGGCGGACTAGCGCCCGCACCGGCCCTGCCGTGGTGCTGTCGCCGGCGATCGAGCGCGGGGCTCCGGTGGGCTTGAGGGTGAGGGTGTAGCCGCCGGCCCCCTCCTCGATCCACGGGTCGAGAGCGACTGCCCCGGTCTCGCCGGCGAGGTCGCTGACGATGCCGACGGTGACGTTGCCGGCGAGCACGTTCGAGTTGATCGCCTGGAAGAGGCCGCCGGGGTTGGTCAGCGAGGCGTAGCTGCCGCCGCTGCCGACGGTGAGCGCACCGGCGAGCGGCGTGGCGATGAAGTAGCTCTCCGGCGCCGTCGGCGGCGTCGCCGCCGCCGGCGGGCTGGCAGTGAATCCGCCGGCTCCGGCAAGGGGGCTCGCAGTCACGTTGCCCACCGTGTCCTGGGCGGCGACGTAGTACTGGATGTGATCGCCGACGGCGACGGCGCCGCCGGGAAGTGCGGCGTAATTGAGCACGCAGTTGTAGCTCGCGCCGCTCACGAAGCTGCAGGCGTTGCCGACGAAGGGGTCGGAGGGGAGTTTGCGGTAGTAGATCCGCGGCAGGCCGGCGCCCGCGGTCGGCACGCCCGAGGAGTCGGTGACCGTCGTCGGCAGAGTCCGGTTGGCCGTGCTGCTGGTGTTCGCGAGCGGCGTGAAGGCGATCGCCGGCGGGGTGGACTCGCCGGAGACGAAGTTGCCGGCGTCGGCGCCGATGTCGGTCGGCGTCAGGCCGGCACGGGACTGGCCGTCGAAGTCGTCGGTGACGGAGCCGATGGCGAAGCCGCCGCCCTCGACCGGCGTGCCCACCGCCGGGTCGATGTGCAGGTCGGGCGTCGCGACGGCCGGAGCGAGGAATCGCGGGTCGTCGGCGAAGCTCGCGGCGTCCTGGCCGGTGGCGGCCTGCCAGTCGGCGAGCGTCGCGCGGTCGACGGCGTTGAAGAGCCCGGTGAAGCCGCCGGTACCGTTCGCGAACAACACATTGTTGTTACTGGTGAGGCCGGCCGGATTGGCCGCGGTGCCGCCGACTCGGATGGCGTAGTGCTTGCCGGTGGCGGCGCCGTTGCTGCGGGCATTGAAGAAGACATTGTCGCGGAAGTTGCGCGTATTGGTGAGGAGAGCGCTCTGCAGGGCGAACGAGCTGGCGGTGCCGGCCGCCGCGCCGCTGCCGCCGATGTAGACGCTGTTGAAGTAGAAGCCGAGCACGCCGGCGCCGGAGATCGCCTCGTCGATGCCGTTGATCTGCGGGCTGTTGAGCGTCATGTCGCTGCCCAAGGCGATCATGTTGTTCTGGAAGCTGGTCGTTCCCGCTGCGACATGAATGCCGTTGACCGTTGCCGTCGCGCTGGTGCTCGGCGTCGAGAGCGAATGCACGAAGTTGCGTTGCACGATATGGGTTCCGCCGGTCGCGCCGGAGTACTCGAGACCGGTTACCCAGACGGCGGCGGTGGCGTGCGAGTTGGCGAGATGGTGAATCGTGTTCCGACTGACGTTGTTGCCGAGCGTCGACGTCGTACTGACGAAGAGTCCGATGACGCCTGCCGAGATGCCGCTGGCGGTGTTGCCAGCGGTGAGCGACAGGTGGCCGATCGTGTTCCCCGAGACGGCGGCGGCGCCGGTCTGCGAGGCGATCCCGAGGATGCGCGACGACGCCGAGGTCGAGCTGTTGCCGATCGGCCCCGTAGCAGTGCCGACGATGTTGTTCGCCAGCGTGTGGACGACCGCGCCGGCCTGGGCGCGGATGCCGTAGACGACGAGGCTCCCGGCGCCGCTGTTGGCGGCGGAGATTCCGGCGATCGTGTTGTTCGAGATGTTGACGGCGAGGTTGGGGAAGAAGTTGATCCCGTAGACCTCCATCGGGGAGCCGCTATTGCTCGCCACCGTGATCGCGCCGGCGCTGCCGGAGCTGCCGACGGTATTGCCGGTCACATTGCCGATGTCGACGGCGCCGGAGTTGACGACGATGCCGGCGAAGGCGGGGGTGGTGTTGGTGCCGCCGACCACGCCGGAGAGGCTGATCGCGGTGATCGTGTTGCCCTGGACGCTCGAGGCGGTCGTCGAGCCGGCATTGGCGAAACGGATGGCCAGGAACTTCGAGCCGGCGGCCGCGCCGACGAAGTCGTAGACGCCGGTGCCTGCGGCGCTGGCGTAGCCGATGACGTTGCCGGTGACGGCGTGGTTGTTGTTGCCCGTCGCGCTCGCGACCTCGATCGCCGAGTGGATGGCTCCGCTCGTCTGCGTGCGGCTGGCTGTCTGGAAGAACCGGTTGCCGCTGATCGTCCAGTCGGTCGTGCCGTCGCCGAGGTAGATGCCGTCGCTCTGCGCGCCGGCGCTCCAGTAGTCGTAGATCTGGTTGCCGCTCACCTCGATGCCGCTGTTGTAGAGGGTGGTCGAAGTCGTGCCGCCCAGGCTCACGATCGCCCGGGCAGGCAGATTCGCGCCCGCCGGGCCGATGCGGCAGTTGGAGATCGTGTTGTCGTCGTTGCCGCTGGCGATGCCGGTGGCGAAGTAGATGGTGCCGCCGGGCGTGGTCGTCGACATCGAGGAGGAGCCGAGAACGGTGACGTGGGTGACGATGTTGCCGGTGGCGTCGCCGCCGAAACGGATCGTGCTCGTGCCGGCCATGGCCGAGACCTTGGTGTTCGCAATCGTCAGCGAGTTGCCGTTGACGTCGAGGCCGTCGATGGCGACGTAGTCGGCGCCGGCGAGGTCGATGAGCGGCGAGCCGTCGGGCATGGCGCCCGAGATCGTGCGCGCGGCGCCGCCGGCCGGAATGACCGCCAGTGAATCGTAGTCAGCCGCGCCGGTGAGACTCGCCTGCAGGACGGCGGGAGCGGTCTCGACGATGTCCGCCGTGACCTCCATGACGACGTCCCCCTTGTGGACGCCGCTGTTGACCGCGGCGAAGGCGAGCTGCAGGGTGGCGTAGGTCACCGGCCCCGGGTTGCCCGCATTGGCGGTGACGTCGACCTGGGCCTCGAGGCTCCCGGGCGCGAGCGCCAGCAGCAGGACCAGGGGACGCAGGCGCGGCGGCAGGAGGGCTCTCATCGCGCCGGCAGTGTACGCCCCGCCTGCGGCGCGGGGCACGACCTTTGGGGTGGGCCGGCGGCCCGGTTCAACGAGCGGCGGCGGACTCGTTGATGACCCGTGCCACACCGGCGGCGTCGAGCAGCTCGCCGAAGAGGTGCGGCGCCCTGCCGGGACGGTAGAGCATGTAGAACGGAATGCCGTAGCGGCCGTGCTCGGCGAGGAAGCGGGCGATGCCGTCGTCGCGATTGGTCCAGTCGGCCTTCATCGCCACGAGGTCGTGCGCGCGAAAGGCCGCGATCACCTCCGGGGCGTTGAGGACGAGGCGCTCGTTCACCTTGCAGGTCACGCACCAGTCGGCGGTGACGTCCAGGAAGACCAGCCGGCCGGCCGCCGCGAGGCGCTCGGCTTCGGCGCGATCGAACGGCTGCCAGGAGACCGGTGCGCCGGCGACCCCGGTGCCCGTCGCCGCGCCCGGCAGCGCGTGGGCGGCCGGGGTGGCGCGCGCGGCGAAGAGGATCAGGCCGACGGCGGTGGCGGCGGCGAGCAGCCACCAGAGGCCCGTGCTGCGGCGCTCCTGCTCGGCGCGCTGGCGCAGCCAGAGGAAGAACGACAGGCCGAGGAGGCCGAGCTCGAAAAGCGCGAGACTGACGCTGTCGATCTGCCCGGCGAGCACGAAGACCAGCCAGACGACCGCGCCGGCGAGGAGGAAGCCCATCACGCCGCGCAGGGTGAGCATCCAGGTGCCGGGGCGCGGCATCCACTTCGCCGCCGCCGGTGCCGCGGCGAGCAGCAGGTAGGGGATCGCGAGACCGGCGCCGACGGCGGTCAGCACCGCGAAGATCGTGCCGCCGCTCTGGCCGAGGGCGAACGACAGCGCCGTGCCGAGGAACGGCGCGGAGCAGGGTGTCGCCATCAGCGTCGCGAAGAGGCCGGAGGCGAAGTGCCCCGCCAGCCCCTCGGCGCCGTCACCGGCGCCGCTCGCCATCCCGGCGTCGCCGAGCCGGGCGAGCCGCGCCGGCAGCGGGATCTCGAACAGCCCCCAGAGATTGAGCGAGAAGAGCAGCACGACGACGGTGAGGAAGGCGACGAAGCCCGGTTGCTGGAACTGCACTCCCCAGCCGATCGCCGCGCCGGCGCGGCGCGCGAGGACGGCGGTGCCGGCGAGCGCCCAGAAGGAGACGAGGATTCCGGCCGTCGTCGCCAGGGCGCCGATGCGGATCGAGCGCTTCGACTTGCCCGAGGCCTGGACGAGACCGAAGAGCTTGAGCGACAGGATCGGCAGCACGCACGGCATGCCGTTGAGGATGAAACCGCCGACGAGCGCCAGCAGCAGAATCGCCGGCAGCGAACGCGCGGCAGCCGGCAGAACTGGCGTCGCAGCGGGGGGCGTCGAGGTGCCGGCGCTCGCGGCCGGCGCCGGAGCGTCGGCGAAATAGTCCGCGGCGGCGGGGACTCCGCCGGCACCGACCTGCAGGTCGACCTCGGTGCGGGTTTCGACCGGCGGCAGGCACTGACGGTCGTCGCAGGCCTGATAGCGCAGATGCAGAGTCAGACGCACCGGGCCGGCGGGAGTGCCGGCCGGCACGGCCAGCCGGGCGAGAACGCGCTGGCGGCCCTCGAGCACGTCGAGCTCATCTTCGGCGAAGGCGAATTTGTAACGGCTCGGCGCCGGGTAGTCGACCTCGGCCTCCGGCCAGCCCGCCGGCGCCTCGACCCGCAGGACGGTCGGAATCAGGTAATCGTAGGTCGGGACGTGCGCCTGCAGATGCCAGCCGGCGGCGATGTCGAGCCGGGCGGCCACCCGCACGGTCTCGCCGGGGAGGTAGGCCGTGCGGTCGGCGGCGCCGGAGAGGACCACCTTCTCGACCTGCGGCAGCGCGGCGTCGCCGCCCGGAGGTCCGAACTGCGCCCAACCCGGACCGGCGCCGAGCGCTGCCACCCCGAGGGTGACGAGAAGGCCGCGAACGGCGCGCTTCAGGAGCACTGCGCCGTGGTGTCGGACTTCAGGGCGGAATAGGCGCGCCGGGCGTCGGCGAGATAGGGGCTTCGCGGATGGCCGCGCTCGAACGCGGCGAGGGCGCCGGCAGCGCCGGTACAGTCCCCCTGGCCGCCGGCGATGAAGATGAGCAGCAGGTCGACGCGCTCGGCGATGCCCGGGCTCTGCGGCGTCGGCGTCCCCTTGGCGAGGGCGTCGCGCAGCTCGGCTGCAGTCTTCTTCGCCTCGGCAAAGCGGCCGTCGATGCGGTAGGCGTCGGCGAGCTGCAGCCGCGTCCAGGCGAGCTCGTCGCCGGAGAGGTTGCCGCCGCGCAGGACGCGCTCGAAGAGCACGGCGGCGCGGCCGCCGTCGCCGCGGGCGTGCAGCTCCTGCGCGCGGCTGCGCCAGAGGGCCGGATCGGTCGAGGCGAGGGCACTCTCGTAGGAGGCCAGGAAGGCGTCGTAGGCCTTGAGCTCGCGGTCGAGCCGGGCGATCAGGCGCTCGGTCTCCATGAAGCCCTCGATCTTGCCGAGCAGAGCCCGCTTCGGGTCGAGCAGCAGCAGGGTCGGCAGTGAGCTGGCGCTGAAGCGGCGCTGCAGCTCGGTGCCGTCGCCGCCGTCTTCGACGTCGACGCGCAACAGGACGAAGCGCTGGGCATAGGTCTGGAAGCGCTCCTGGGTGAAGACCTCGCGCTCCATGGTCTTGCACCAGCCGCACCAGTCCGCGAAGAGGTCGACCAGCACGGGCTTGCCGCTCTTGCGCGCCGCGGCGAACGCCTCGTCGGCGTCGGAGTGCCAGGCCTGAAGCGCTGGAACGGCCCCCTGGGCGGCCTTCGCCGGCGCGGGAAGGAGGCTCGCGAAGGCCAGGGCAGAGGCGGCGAAGAGCTGTCTTTTCATCGGGTTGAGGAGCCCCTGTCGCGGTCAAAATGGCCCGCGGGCGATGATACCATGCAAGCCATGGACCTATCGGCCCGCGTGCGGCGGATCGGCGAGTCGGCGACCCTCAAGGTGACGCGACGCGCCATGCAGATGAAGGCGCAGGGAATCGATGTCATCGACTTCGGCGCCGGTGAGCCGGACTTCGCCTCGCCGGCGGTCGCCGTCGAAGCGGCCCGCAAGGCGCTCGCCGACGGCTTCACCAAGTACACCCAGAACCAGGGGATCCCGGCCCTGCGACAGGCACTCGCCGGACGCTATGCGCGTCAGTACGGCGCACCTTGGAACGCCGACCAGACCCTGATCACCGTCGGCGGCAAGGGGGCGCTCTTCGAGCTCGCGCTGGCGTTGTTCGAGGAGGGCCAGGAGGTCGTCGTCCACACTCCTGCGTGGGTGAGCATTCCGGAGCAGATCCGCTTCGCTGGGGCCGCAGTCGTCGAAGTTCCGACCTCGGGGGCCGACGGCTTCGCGGTCGATCCCGAGGCGATGCTCGCCGCGATCACCTCGCGCACCCGGGCGGTGATCGTCAACTCGCCGTGCAATCCGACCGGCGGCAGGATCCCGCCCGCCGCGCTGGCCGCCATCGTCGAGGGCTGCGCCGCGCGCGGAGTGCTGGTGATCTCGGACGAGACCTACGAGCGCTTCGTCTACGACGGCGAGAAGCCGTGCTCGGCGGCGTCGCTCGCCGCGCGCTTCCCCGACACGGTCGTCGTCGTCGGGTCGTTCTCGAAGACCTACGCCATGACCGGATGGCGGCTCGGCTACCTCATGGGTCCGCGCGGGATCGTCGACGCCGCGGCGACGATCCAGGGTCACGCGACGTCCAATGCGACGTCGTTCGCGATGGTCGGGGCGCTCGCCGCCCTCGAGCACGCCGAGCCCGAAGTCGCGGCGATGATCGCCGAGTACGAGGAGCGTCGCAACGTGGTCGTTCCGCGCCTGAACTCGCTCGCCGGGTTTCACTGTCTGCCGCCCGCCGGCGCGTTCTACGCCTTCCCCGACGTCTCCGCCTGTTTTCGCACCGACGAGAGCGGCGAGCCCGAGGGCTCGACGCGCTTCGCCGAGCGCCTGCTCGAAGAGGCTCACGTCGCGGTCGTGGCGGGGTCCGCCTTCGGCGGCGACAACCACATCCGGATCTCTTTCGCCTGCTCGCGCGAGAACCTCGCCGAGGGCTTCCGGCGCATTCAGGACTTTCTCGCCCGGGGATAGGAACCCGTTCGCTCCCTGCGCCCGTCGCGGCGCACGCCCCACTTTCACATGGAGACGATCATGCTGACCCAAGATTCGACATTTCGTGGAGCGAGCCTGTGCGGCCGCTCGTTGGCGATCCTCGCGCTCTGCTCGCCGCTGTTCCTGGGACTCCTCCCCGCCCGGGCGGCGGCGGAGGAAAAGGCCGCGCAGCCGACGGTCGCCGAGGCCGAGAGATTCATGGCCGACGCCGAGGCGCGCCTGCTGAAGCTGTTCATCGCCCGCGACCGCGCGCAGTGGGTCGCCGCGACCTACATCACGGAAGACACCGAGACCCTGGCCGCGCAGGCCAATGAGCTGGTCATCGCCGCCTCGATGGAGCTGGCGCAGAAGGCGACCCGCTATGCCGGCCTGAAGTTGCCGGCCGAGCTCGAGCGCAAGATGGGGCTGCTCAAGTCGAGCCAGGTGCTGCCCGCTCCCGCCGATGCCGCGAAGCGCGAGGAGCTGACCCAGCTCGCCGCCGAGCTCGAAGGGATGTACGGCCGCGGCAAGTACTGCCCCGAGGGCAAGAGCGGCGACGACTGCCTCGATCTGGGCGAGCTCTCCGACATCCTGTCGTCGAGCCGCGACCCCAAGCAGCTCGAGATGGCCTGGACCGGCTGGCACGCCATCGCCCGGCCGATGCGCGCCAAGTATCAGCGCTTCGTCGAGCTCGGCAATCAGGGGGCGAAGGAGCTGGGCTACGCGAACCTCGGCGAGCTCTGGCGCTCGAAGTACGACATGGCGCCGGACGCCTTCGTCGCCGAGCTCGACCGCCTCTGGGGCCAGGTCAAGCCGCTCTACGATTCGCTGCACTGCTACGTGCGCAGCCGCCTCACCGAGAAGTACGGCAAGGAGCTCGTGCCGCCGGGCAAGCCGATTCCGGCCCAGCTCCTGGGCAACATGTGGGCGCAGCAGTGGGGCTCGATCTACGACGTCGTCAAGCCGAAGAACGTGGTCGATCCGGGCTACGACCTCACCGAGCGCCTCAAGGCCAAGGGCGTCGACGAGCTCGGCATGGTGCGCTACGGCGAGGGCTTCTTCAGCTCGCTCGGCTTCGAGAAGCTCCCCGACACGTTCTGGACGCGCTCGATGTTCCTGAAGCCGCGCGACCGAGACGTCGTCTGCCACGCCTCGGCCTGGGATCCCGACCAGAAGAACGACCTGCGCATCAAGATGTGCATCCAGGTGAACGAGGACGACTTCTCGACCATCCACCACGAGCTCGGTCACAACTACTATCAGCGCGCCTACAACGCCCAGCCGACCCTGTTCCTCGACAGCGCCAACGACGGCTTCCACGAGGCGCTGGGCGACACCGTCGCGCTGTCGGTGACGCCGGCGTACCTGAAGACGCTCGGACTCATCGACAAGGAGCCGCCGGCCGACGCCGATATCGCGCTGCTGCTGCAGAAGGCGCTCGACAAGGTGGCCTTCCTGCCGTTCGGCCTGATCATCGACAAGTGGCGCTGGGAGGTCTTCGCGGGCGAAGTGACTCCGGCCCAGTACAACCAGGCGTGGTGGGATCTCAAGCGGAAGTACCAGGGCGTCGTGCCGCCAGCGGCGCGCAGCGAGGCGGACTTCGATCCCGGCGCGAAGTTCCACGTCCCGGGCAACACGCCGTACATGCGCTATTTCCTCGCCGACGTGCTGCAGTTCCAGTTCCACCGCGCTCTCTGCCAGACCGCCGGGCAGACCGGACCGCTCCATCGCTGCTCGATCTACGGCAGCGAGAAGGCGGGCGAGAAGCTCGCGGCGATGATGGCGATGGGCGCCTCGAAGCCCTGGCCCGACGCTCTCGAGGCGCTCACCGGCCAGCGCCAGATGGACGCCTCGGCGATTCTCGACTACTTCGCGCCGCTCCAGACCTGGCTCGACGCGCAGAACAAAGGTCAGGTCTGCGGTTGGTGACCGGCTTCGAGATCGCTGCGGGAAGGCGACGATGAGGGCGGCACCGGGGGTGCTAGGTTGAGTCCGCCGCGGGTCTCGGGGGGAGCCTTCCGGGTCGGGACGGCGTTGGGGATTCCGATCCGGATCCACTTCACCTTCTTCCTTCTGCTGCTCTGGTTCGGCATGGGCTCCGCCAGCACCGGCGAGGGTTTCCTCACCGGCGTGGTCTTCATCCTGCTGCTCTTCGGCTGCGTCGTCCTGCACGAGCTCGGGCACGCGGCGATGGCGCGGCGTTTCGGCGTCGAGACGCGCGAGATCGTGCTCTATCCGATCGGCGGCGTCGCGCGCCTCGACCGGATCCCGTCAGGGAAGGCGGAGCTGCTGATCGCCCTCGCCGGGCCGGCGGTGAACCTGATCCTCGCCGGCATGCTCATCGCCTGGCTGGTGGTGCGCCAGGTCCAGGTCTCGTTCTCGCCCGAGGATCTCCTCGCCGGGAGCGCGCCGGTGGTCTGGCAGCTGCTGACCGCCAACCTGACGCTCTTCTTCTTCAACCTCGTGCCGGCCTTCCCGATGGACGGCGGGCGGATCCTGCGCGCCATCCTCTCCATGTACGCCGGACAGGAGAAGGCGACGCGCATCGCTGCGCGCGTCGGTCAGGGCTTCGCGCTGTTGTTCGCCCTCTACGCCGTGCTGCCGCCGGTGAAACCGGTCTTCCTGCTGATCGCCTTCTTCGTTTTCGTCGGCGCCGGCCAGGAGGCGGCCTACGAACGGAGCCGCTCGGCGCTCGCCGGCCTCACGGCGCGCAACGCGATGATCACCCGCTACGAGACGATCGCGCCGCAGGAGTCGCTGGGGCGCGCCGCCGAGCTCCTGCTCTCGGGGCACCAGCAGGACTTCCCGGTCGTCGACGCCTGGGGGCGGCTCGCCGGTCTGCTGCCGCGCGGCGTGCTCCTCGGAGCGCTCGCGACGCCGGGAGGCCGGGAGCGCGCGGTGCTCGAAGTCATGGACCGCGAACCGCAGACGGTTTCCGCCGACATGCCGCTCGAGGCGGTTCTGCGCCACCTGCAGAGCCGCCCGCTGCAGCCGATCCTGGTGATCGGTCCGGGCGCCGGGCCGGGCGGCGACGCCACCGGCCTCGTCGGCATGATCACCCTCGACAACCTGGGCGAGCTCATCCAGATCGCCCAGGCCAGCCGCCCGGCCTGAGCGCACCGCAGGCGAAGGACCCGGCTCAGCCGGGGTCGACCTGGGCGCGCAGCCAGGCGCGCGCCGCCAGCCAGTCGCGCTGCACGGTCTTGGTGGAGAGCGCGAGGGTCGCAGCGGTCTCTTCGAGCGACAGGCCGGCGAAGAAGCGCAGCTCGACCACCTGATGAGCGCGCGGGCTCGCGCTGCGCAGGGTCTCCAGAGCGGCGTCGAGCGCCACCAGCTCGGCGTCGGCCTGCGGTGCGGCGACGAGCTCCGCGACCTCGTCGAGCGGCTGCGCCGCCACGCCGCCGCCGCGCTTGTCGGCCAGCCGGCGGCGTGCCGCGTCCACCAGCAGACGGCGCATCGTCACCGCCGCGACGCCGAGAAAGGCCGCCCGGTCGGCCGGCGCCAGGCGCCGCGCTTCGAGCAGCCGCAGATAGGTCTCGTTCACGAGCGCGGTCGTCGAGAGTGTGTGTCCGGGACGCTCGCCGCGCAGCAGGCGGCGCGCCACGCCGCGCAGCTCGTCGTAGAGCAGCGGCACCAGTTGGTCGAGCGCCGCCTCGTCCCCTTCGCCGAGGCGCCGCAGCCAGAGCGTGACCGCGCCGCTCATCGGCCCTCCTTTGCGCCCGGCGCGGCGGCCGCCCCGGCGCGCTGGCGCGCGGCGGTGTCGAGGAGCTCCGCGAGCTTCTGGCGGTCGGTGGCGAGGTACGGATGTCCGGGCGGCAGATGGCGCTCGTCGATCGCCATGGAAGCGCGCAGCGCCTGCTCGGCGCCGGCGAGGTCGCCGCTGTCGAGGAGCGCGGCGTAGAGGCCGTAGAGGCCGGTCGCCACCCGCGGATGGTCGGCGCCGAGCGAGGCGCTCCAGGCGCGGATCGCCTCGTGGAAGAGCGGAATCGCCTCGGACTCGCGACCGAGATCGTCGAGGAGATTGGCGAGGTTGTTCTCGGCGTTGGCGACCGTCGGATGATCGGCGCCGAGGCGGCGCTTCCTGCCTTCGAGCACCGCGCGCAGGAGTGTCTCGGCCTCCTCGAGGTCGCCGGGGCCCGCCCGCTTGATGAGGAAGACGGCGAAGTTGTTGCGGCTCTGCAGGGTGTCGAGATGGTCGTCGCCGTAGAGGGCGCGGCGCATCTCCAGCGCCCGGCGCTCGATCGCTTCGGTTTCGGCGGTCGGCGATTTCTCGTTGCGCTCGACCAGGACGATGGCGAGGTTGTTGAGGCTTTCGGCGATGTCGGCGTGCGGCGGCTGGTAGAGCTCCTCGCGCAGGGCGAGGGCCTCGCGGAAGAGCGCCTCGGCGGCGGCGAGATCGCCCTGCTCCTGCAGCACGGTCGCCAGGGTGTTGGCGCTCTCGGCGACGTCGGCGCGGCGGTCGCCGGGCAGGGCGCGCCGCGCCGCGAGCGCCTCCTCGGCGAGCTTCCGGGCGCGGTCGAGCCGCCCGAGGTTGCCGTGCAGGCGGGCGAGCCGGGCGAGGAGCGCCGCTTCGAGCTCCGGCCGGCCGCCGAGCTCGCGGCGTACCGATGCCTCGCTGCGCTCGAGGAACTCGCCGAGGGTCGTCGAGTCGCGCAGGCCCGGGTCGTCGGCGTAGGGGTCGGCGCCGAACAGGTCGGTGAGGAATTCGGAGAGCTCACGGGCCTTGTCGCGCTCGGCGCGCGCCGTGTCGCGCTCGCGGGCGAGCACCCCCGCCTGGCGCCAGGCGTAACCGGTGAAACCGGCGAGGAGCAACGCGATGAGTGCGGCTGCGCCGACGGCGACGCGGTGCCGGCCGGCGAACTTGCGCAGGCGGTAGGGGAGGCTCTCGGGCCGGGCGCGGATCGGCCGGCCGGCGCGGTAGAGCGCGACGTCGTCGGCGAGCCGTTCGGCCGACGCGTAGCGGCGCTCGGGCTCGCGGCGGAGGGCGGTGGCGACGATGGTGTCGAGATCGCCGCGCAGGGCGCGCCGGCTTTCGGTGAGCGCGCCGGTCTTGTCGCGGGCCGGCCGTTTGCCGGTGAGGAGCTCGTGGAGCAGGAGCCCGAGGGCGTAGACGTCGGTCGCGGTGGTGACTGGCTCGCCGGCGAGCTGCTCGGGACTGGCGTACTCGGGGGTCGCGAGCAGGAGCGCGGTGCGGGTCGCGCCGAGCTCGGCGGCGCCGGGGTCGAGGAGCTTGGCGATGCCGAAGTCGAGCAGCCGCACCTCGCGCTCGGCGGCGAGCAGGATGTTCGAGGGCTTGAGGTCGCGATGGACGACGAGGTGGACGTGGGCGTAGTGCACCGCCGCGCAGACCTCTTCGAACAGCGCCAGACGCTCGTCGGTGCCCAGGCGCAGGGCCTCGGCGGCCTCGACGAGCGGCCGGCCTTCGACGTATTCGAGGGCGAGGTAGGGGATGCCGGCGCTGTCGATGCCGCCGTCGTAGAGCTGCGCGATGCCGCGGTGAGAGAGGCGGGCGAGCGCCTCGCGCTCGATGCCGAAGCGCCGCCGGAGCTCGGCGCTCTCGAGCCCGCGGCGGATGCGCTTGAGCGCCACCGGACGGCGGAAGCCGGGCTCGTCGCGCTCGGCGAGCCAGACCTCGCCCATGCCGCCCTCGCCGAGGAGGTGGAGCAGACGGTACGGCCCGATGCGCTCCGGTGCCGGGTCGGGCTCCGGCGCGAGTCGCCCCTCGATCGCCAGCGGCCGCTCCGCCGCGTGCGCCGCGAGCATCCGCTCGAGCGCCCGCACCGTCTCCGGCGCCAGAGCCGGCTCGGCCAGCCGCCGCCGCCGCTCCTCCTCCGACGCCTCCACCAGCTCCCCGAACATCTCGGAGAGCTCCGCCCACTGCTCGGGATTCATGAGCGGGGGAGTCTAGCAAGGCGTTGCGCAAGTGAGCGGGAAGACTCGCCAGGAGCGCGAACGGCTCAGGTCGCTAAAGTCTGCAACCCGCCAGGGAGCCGAGTTGCCTCACAGTTGGCCAGCGCTCGCCGCGCTTCCGCGCCACTCGGGTAACGGAAGGCAACCTTCCGATGGCCCCGGGGTCTCCAGGATAGGTGCACGTCAGCGGATTCACTCAACCAGTGTCTCAATCACACGTCACCGATGGACTGGAGCTCACGTTCCAGTCGAATCAGGTCCTCCGAGAGCGAGGCCGAGCTTCCCGTGAATCGAATCCGCGAATCGCCCCCGAAAGACGAGTTGGAATCCGCACATGCTTGGAAGCGTGGGACAAGTCGAACAAGTCGATCGGTGTCTCCTGGATGCCATCGCACTATCCGCGCAGCAACAAGAGCGCAGAATTCGTCGTCGATCGCATCCGCGTCGGCCAGCGCAAGCAGCGAATCTACCTCCGCTGCATGGCACTTCGTGGCATGCAGCGCTCGGACTCGCAGCATCAAAGACACATGGATGGCTGCAGTCCGCGGTCGAAAATTCGCAGCAAGGTCCTTCGTCAGGTCTGTCGCGAGGGCGTAGTCCCCCGCTGCTATCGCCAGGGAGGCGATACTCGACAAGATATCTTCACTCAACTCTTGCCGGCTATCCTCGTCGCGGAGATCATCAACGCTTCGCTGAAGCGAGCGCAACTCTCCAAGGAGCAGTTCATAGTTGCCCTCGCCTGCCAGCGAAAGTGTCCGGATGGACCTGTCAATGGCTGAGTCAACCTGCGACCGGAGTTCTGAGTATTCGACTGTCATGGTTAGATCACGATCGGCTCGACGAACATCTTGCACTACGTAAAGGGCCACTCACCCTGACCTAGATAGCACCGGATCTGTCGACAGAGCTTCGTGGTCGCCCAACCCTCGAAAGTTCGCGAACCGGTAGATCGGAAGCGGGGAGAGGAGCTGCCTTGCCTGACGCGAAAATCATAGGTCGGCGTGTCGTCGGGCGCCCCGCTAGCCTTTCGGTTTGCAAACTCTTGATGTTCGAATGAGTCGAAATCCCACAAAGCTGTAGGTCGAATCTGCATCCAGCCAGGATGGCTCACTCGTCTCCTCGAGTCGGGAACTCTTCCAGCTGTCGCCCATTGCGGGCTCCAAGTGCCGAGGTTCGGGTCGGGCTTCAGGAACAGCGCACCACTCTGTGGCATTTCCGAACATGTCGCTGGCTCCGCACCAACTGTCTCCGGCAGGAAACCGCCCCACCGGTTCCAGCGTGGGTTTGGCGCCGAAGAACGGAGCGTTCAGGACTCTCCCCCAGTTTCCGTGTACGCCTGCCTTCGGTGGGCCCTTCCAGGGAAAACCAGCGGTCTGTTGTCCCCGTGCGGCCAGTCGCCACTCTTCGACGGTAGGAAGCCGGTACGTGCAGTTGTCCTGTTCACTCAGCCAATCAGCGAATGCCCGTGCTTCCCACCAGGACACTTCGACAACGGGGTAGTCGCCGCCCGGCGTGAATCGCGAACGAAAGTTCTGTCTGGCCTTGGCAGGCATCGCCTTGGCGAAGATCTCGAAGTCCTTGACCGAGACTTCGAATCGGCCGATCCAAAATGCAGGCTCGCCCAATGGGCTCCCGCTGCTTGAATGCGCAGGCACTGGTGGGTCGAACACTGCGACGAACTGGATCCCTCCCTGGGACGTGAGTTCCTCCCGAGGATCTAAAGGGATGACTGGAGAGCTTTCTACAAGAGGCTCCTTGTCTACCCCTTTGCAGGCAAGTAGAGAGGCCGCACCGAAGAACAGTGCCCATAGAAGGCTTCGTTGCGCCGGCATCATTCTGGACTCACTTTGAAACTTTGAGAGGCGCGCAGGATTTCTCACAATCTGGTCGGCACCCAATCCCGCGAGCATTGTTGGCGAGATCCCTTGGCTCGAATGCACTCTGACAATTTCCTCCCTGCCCAAAGTACTGACACTTGACGACATCGGACAGCTCCTTCGCAATGCCAGCAGCGGTCGCCGTCGAGACGCCGCACCACGTAGCTATCTCGCAACTTGCTCGACAGTGCGCATACCCGTCCCCGAATGGATCTAGCCACAAGAAGCGCGCCTGGAGGTAGAACACCGACGCGCAACCAGCTTGCGCAAGAGCCCAAGTGACGAGCCGTCCGTCGGGATCTGTGAAAACGAAGGGCCTGCCGTTTGCGTACTCGAAGAGATTCGGAGATCCCTTCAATCCAATAGGGTCAGGGCTGAAGTACCTTCCTGTGCTCGGTTCCATCCAGCGGTACACGTTGTAGTACGCATCTGCGCCCAAGGTTGCACTCGTGAACAGCGCGTCATCCCACTGCCCCGGGAATCTCAGGAAAATGCCCTTGGTCAGCATGTCGTTGGCGGTGCCTTCTTGCCAATCGCGCCCGAAGGGCTCGAGGCCGCCTTTCCAGTACTCCGTCCCCGCTTGGTTGAGGGCGTAGGCCGGGGTGCCGAGGTGGTCGGTCACCAGGTACGTGGTCGTCGCCGCGGCCGCCCCGACTTTCTTCCAGATCGCAATCGGCCTCCCCGAGAAGTAGAGGACGTTGTGGCGCTCCAGGGTGCCGCCGGTCGCGGGCAGCCGCTCGAGCGAGTGCAACAGCCCGGAGCTGCTGTAGGTCGCGTTGACGGAACCGCCACTCGTGGCGTCGGCGGCCGACTGCAGGAAGCCTCGGCCGTCGTAGCTGTTGGTGAGGCTCTGCGCGCCGCGGACGACGCTGCCCAGTTCGCCGGCATCGTCAAAGGAGAAGTTCAGGACGTTGGCGCCCGCCGCGATCTGGGTCAGGAAACCGCCCTTGTCGAAGGTGTAGTCCCGCGTTCCGAGGACGCCGAGGTTGACGACGTCGAGGACTGCCGTGTCTCCCGTCGCCCCTGAGT
>CAZQTL010000055.1:0-19780 GCA_964595975.1 uncultured Thermoanaerobaculia bacterium
GGGCGGTCTGGCTGGCGGCCGGCGAGCGCAACGCGCCGCCCGAGCTCGAGGCCGAGCTCGTTCAGGCCGGCTTCGCGCCGCAACGCCCGGCGGTGCAGAGCCGGGCGCTGGCGCAGGCCGCGGGTGGCGGCTTCGCCGTCGTTGCCGTCGACCTCGCCGACCGCCATGCCGGCGGTTACGAGCTCGCGGTCGAGCTTCAGGCCGGCCGCGTCGCCGAGATGGGCTGGATCGCCCTGGTGCCGGCAGAGTTGACCTCGAGCGAGCGCAAGCGGCTCGTCGACTACGTCGAAGGCGCAGCCGGGTCGGCCGGGGCCGCGGTCGCCGCAGCGGCGCTGCGCGTCACGCCCGACGGCCGCGGAGCCGAGCGTCCCTCCCGATGATCGCCGGTCAGAGGTAGAAGGCGAGGTTGATGATCGTCGGCAGAAGAGCGGCTGCCGCCAGCCCCAGCGGCGAGACGCCGGCCTCGAAGTAGCGCCCGAGCACCGCCTGTCCGGCCGGATTCGGGGCGTTGGCGACGACGGTCATGCCGCCGCCGGCGACCGCGCCGGCGACGACGGCGATGCGCGAGGCGTCCGGGAGCGACGGCACCAGCGAGGCGAGGTAGGTGATCGCCGCGTTGTCGTTGACGGCGGTGAGGGCGGCCGCGCCTCCCAGCAGAGCCTGCGGGCCGAGGCCCCCGAGGAGCGGACCGACCCACCAGGCCTGCAGGGAGCCGTGGAGAACGAGGCCGGCGAGAAAGCAGCCGACGAGCAACGGCGACCGCAGGTCGAGCTCCGCCTGATGCGGCGCGGTGGCTTCTCGAAAGACGAGGAAGAAGAGCAGTCCGCCGATGAACAGCGGCGGCGTGTGCGCCGTGAGCACCGTCCAGGCGAGCAGCGCCAGGTGGACGACGACGATCCAGGCCGGTACCGGCCCGGTGATCGGGACGGCGGCCGGCCGGCTGGCGGCGCGCGCGGCCAACTGCGCGAACTCGCGCCGGAACCAGAGCGCGTAGAGCGCGGTCGCGACGGCAATGGCGAGCGCCGCCTTGAAGCCGAACTGCCGCAGCATGTAGCCGGACGTCCATCCCCACTTGCCGGCGACCATCAGAACCGGGGGCGCGGCGAAATTGGTCAGCGTCCCGCCGACCGAGACGTTGACGAAGAGCAGTCCCAGCGTGGCGTAGCGCAGGTTCCGGCTGGGCTCGAGGTCGTAGAACATGCGTGACAGCAGGAGCGCCGAGATGACCATCGCGGCGGGCTCGGTGATGAACGAGCCGAGCAGCGGGCCGGCGGTGAGGATGGCGAACCACCAGGCGAGCGGCGTGCGCCCGCCCACGGCGGCGAGCCCGCCGATGGCGCGCTCCGCGACCTGGAGCACGGGTCGCGAGGCGGCGATGGTGAGGATCACCACCACGAACATCGGCTCGGCGAACTGCACCAGATGGCCGACGAAGTACTCGGCGGTCGCGAAGCCGCGGCTCCAGATGATCACCGCCAGCAGGGGCACGCCCCAGATCAGGAAGACCGCTTCGAGCTCGCCCAGCAGATGGAGCATCTCGACCCGGAAGCTCTTCGTGGCGGCATCGCCGTGAGCGGCCTCTCCTTCGCGGTTCGCCTCGAGCCGGTGGGCCAGGGCGAGGATCTTCGGCGCGAGAAAGGTGTGCAGGAGCGCGAGGGCGAAGATCGCCGTCGCGACGGCGAGCAGCGGCTCGCTCGCGGCGCGCCGGGCGAGGATCTCGAGCGTCCCGAGGCCGGCTTCGCCGGAGTAGCTGTCGAGCGGCGGGGGGAAGACCTTCGGGTCGGGGAGGCCGATCATGGCGCGATTCTCGCACGGTGAAAACGTATGATGACCAGCATGACGCAAGCGCGACGGTCACGGACCGGCCGCATCCTCTGCCTGGCGCTCCTCGCGACCGCCTTGCTGGGGCTCGCACCTGCCGCGGCAGCGGCGCAGGAGACGCTGCGGTATCGCTGGCGCATCGAGGGTTTCTTCGGCGCCCTCGCCGGGCTGTTCTTTCCCAGCCGCGGCGATGCCAGCCTGATCGCGACGCCGCTCGCCAACGGCAATCTGCAAAGCTCCCTGCTGATCACGTCGGACGAGGTCGAGGACGCGAGCTTTTTCCGCTACGAGGCGGAGATCGATCCGGCCAGCGGTCGCACCGTCGCGGCGCGATCGAGCCAGCTGTGGCAGGGCAAGCGCAAGGACAAGTCGAGCGCCATCGTCGATGCGGCGACGGTCGATGTCGCCTCGGCCATCCATCTGCTGCGCCGGACGCTGCCTGCGGCACCGCGGGAGATGGAGATCTGGTCCGACGGCAAGCTCTACCCGGTGCTGGTCAAGCCGGCAGGGCCCGAAGTCCGCAAGATCGGCGGGGCCTCGGTGCCGACGCTGCACTTCCTGATCCGGCCGCTGGTGCGCCCCGAGCGCCGGGTCTGGAAGGGTGAGCTCGATCTCTGGTTCGCCCGCGACCCGCAGTCGACCCCGGTCGAGATGCTCGTCGCCCGCTCGCCGGCGCGCCTGCGCCTCGAGCTCGTCGCGGAACCGTAGGCCAACGTCGCACTCTCCAGGAGGCTCGCATGTGGAATCGAAGAGAGGTGCTGCAAGGTTCGACCGTGGCGCTCGCCGGTCTCGCCCTGTCCGCCCGGCTGGCGGCCGAGGGACCGCCGAAGCCGGCTCCCGCGACTCCCGCTCCCGCGCCGACGGCGGGTCCGTTCGCTCTGCCGCCGCTGCCCTATGCCTATGACGCGCTCGAGCCGGCGATCGACGCCGAGACGATGCGGCTGCACCACGACAAGCACCATGCGACCTATGTCGCCAAGCTCAACGAGGCCGTGGCTGCCGCTCCCGACCTCGCTGGCAGGGGGGTGGAAGAGCTGCTGCGCGATCTCGCGCGGGTGCCGGAAGCGGTCCGCACGGCGGTGCGCAACCACGGCGGCGGCCACGCCAACCACTCGCTCTTCTGGACTTCGATGCGGCCCGGGCCGGCCACTCCACCCGCCGGCCGCCTGGCTGCGGCCGTCTCCGCCCAGTTCGGGTCGTTCGACGGCCTGCGCGAGCAGCTGGCGAAGACGGCCGGGGGTCTCTTCGGCAGTGGCTGGGCCTGGCTGACGCTCGACACCGCCGGGAAGCTCGCCGTCGGCAGCCTGCCCAACCAGGACTCGCCGTTGTCGGCGGGCCAGACTCCGCTCCTCGGCATCGACGTCTGGGAGCACGCCTACTACCTCAAGTACCAGAATCGCCGCGCCGACTACGTCCAGGCTTTCCTCGGCCTGGTCGACTGGCAGGCGGTCGCCAGGCGCTACGAAGAGGCGATCGGTCCGGCGTGAGCCGGCCGCGGCCGTCATCCGTTGTCGCGCCGGGCGCGTAAGTGAAAGGAGAAGAGAGCCCGGGAGATCGTGAGAGGATGCGCCTGACGCCGAGAGCAGCTACGCAGCAAACGGTTGCGGCCGTGCCCCCTCGGGAAGAACGACGTCCCCAACGGATGACCCCTCAGCCCTCCGACCTCGAACTGCTGCAGCGCATTGCAGCCGCCGACCGCGAAGCTTTCCGGCTGTTCTACGACCGGCATGCCCCGCAGATCCTCGCCTACGTGCGCTCGCTCGGCCGGAGCCGGGACGCCTCCGAGGATGTGGTGCAGGAGGTCTTCCTCGCCGTCTGGCGCAAGGCCGGAACCTACCGGCCCGAGCGCGGCGACGTCGCCGGCTGGCTCTACACGATGACCCGCAACAAGGTGGTGGATCAATGGCGGCGGCTTCCGACCGGCTCCGACCAGAGCACCGAGGAGTCGCTGGCGGCCCTGTCCGAGCGGCCGGAGGCCGAAAGCCGGGTGGTCTCGATCAGCCTGCGAAAGGCGATGGCCGCCCTCAAGCTCGAACAGCGCCAGGCGCTCGAGCTCGCCTATTTCGGAGGTCTGACCTACGAAGAGACCGCCGAGCGCCTGAAGCTGCCGGTCGGAACCCTGAAATCGAGAATCCGCGCCGGACTCGCCCTGATGCGGGGTGTGTTGACGGCGAGCGGCTCCCCGAGTCTCTGAGAAAGCGCGCATGAGCCAAGAGAAAACCCACCCGCAGGAAGAGACGCTGCTCGATCTTGCCGCGAGCCAGCTGGATCGGCCCCATCAGCTGGTGGTCGAGGCCCACCTCGAGCATTGTGCCGCCTGCCGCCAACGGGTCGGAGAGCTTGCTGCGCCCGGCGGATGGTGGCTCGAGCAGCTGCCCTCCGAGGCACCGTCGCGCGAGCTCTGGCAGCGACTGGAGAGCCGCATGGCCGTGCCGCCGCCCGCCGACCCGTTTGCCGCCCACCTGCCGCTGCCGGCGAGTCTGCGCCAGGAGCTCGCTGGCGAGCGCCGGCCGCGCTGGTGGTCGCTCGGCCTGAACGGCGGCCGGGTGACGGTGCTGCTCGAGGACGCGCTGTCGAAGTCGCTCCTCTGCCTGGGCGAGATGCCGGGCGGCAGGCGATTCCCCCGCCACGAGCATCTCGGCTTCGAGCAGGTCACCGTTCTGGCCGGAGGGTATGCCGACGAACGCGGCGAGTTCGTCGCCGGGGACTATCAGAGCTATGAGCCCGGAACGGTGCACGGACCGGACACGCTCGACGGCGACCCTTGCTGGACGCTCTTCCGGCTGGACGGCAAGGTGCGTTTCTCGGGCTGGCGCGGTCGCCTGCAGCGGCTGTTCGGCTAGCCTCCGGGCGGGCCCGGCGCCGCCGCGCCGCAGCCGGCACGGGCGGCCGGGGGAGTTGCGGCCTTTGCTAGACTGCGAAGCTCGATGAAGATCCGACGCGCCGCGAAATACGGGTTCTGCGCCGGCGTGCGAATTGCCGACAAGAAAGTCAAGAAGTTCGCCCGCGAAGGCAACCGCGGCTCGATCCTCGGTCAGGTCGTGCACAACGAGCGCGTCGTCGACGAGATGGCGCAGCTCGGCGTCGGCACCGTGCAGCACTTCGAGGAGGCCGATGCCGGAGCGATCATCTTCTCGGCTCACGGCGTCCCGCCCTCGTTCCACGCCCGCGCTCAGGCGCGAGGCCTCAAGATCCTCGACACCACCTGCCCGTTCGTCTACGACATTCACGACGAAGCGAGCGTCGCGCTCGCCGAGGGTGCCCATCTGGTCTTCATCGGCGACCCCCACCACCGCGAAGTGGCCGGGTACACGCGCGACCTCGACCCGCAGCGCTTTCACGTTGTGATGACCGTCGAGGAGGCGCGCGCGATCGACTGGTCCCGCTTCGCCAGGGTCAAGATCTTCTACCAGACGACCTTGAACGCCGACGATTTCGAGGAGCTCGCGCGCTACATCGAGAGCCGGGTTCCGGCGACGCGGGCCGACACCATCTGCTACGCCACCAAGGAAAACCAGGAGGCGGCCCACGAGCTCGGGCGCGATCCCGGGATCGGCCTGATTCTGGTGATCGGCGGCAAGCGCAGCGCCAACACGCGGCATCTCTGGGAGATCTGCGCGCGCTACAAGCCGTCGCATCTCATCCAGGGGGCCGAGGACATCGATCCGGCCTGGTTCGCGGGCGTCGACTCGGTCGGCATCACCGCCGGGGCGTCGACGCCGGACTACGTCGTCGACGAGGTCGAGGCGGCCGTCCTGCGCCTCGCCGGAGCGCTCGACTCGTCGGGCGTGCCGTCGTGAGCGGCCAGGCCCCTTGAACGATCCGCTCGTCCGGCTGCGCGACGGAGTTCGCCGGCGCGGCGCGCGCATCGTCCTGCCGGAGTCCGGCGATCCGCGCATCCGCAGCGCGGCAGCGGCCTGCGAGGAGCAGGAGCTCTGCGAGCCGGTCTGGCTCGAATCGGCGTCGACGGCGGCGCTCGCCGCGGCGCGTGAGCATCTCGCGGCGCGGCTCGAGGCGCGCGGACACGACGGCGCAGAGATCGAGCGCCGGCTCGCCGACCGCCTGCACCTCGCCTGTGCCCTGGTCGCCAGCGGCGCCGCGGACGGGGCGGTCCTGGGCGCGGAGGCGACGACCGCCGACACGCTCCGCGCCGCGCTGGCCGCCGTCGGGACGCGACCCGGGCTGGCGAAGGTCTCCTCCTGCTTCCTGATGACCCTGCCCGACGGGCGCTCACTCATCTATTCCGACTGCGCCGTGCTGCCCGATCCCAGTGCCGAGGAGCTCGCCGACATCGCCGTCGCCGCAGCGGCGAGCTGTCGCCTGCTGCTCGCCGAAGAGCCGCGCGTCGCCCTGCTGTCGTTCTCCACCCACGGCAGTGCCGCCCACCCCCGGGTCGAGAAGGTCACGGCGGCGGCGGCCATTCTCGGCCGGCGGCGGGTCGACTTCGCCTTCGAGGGCGAGATCCAGGCGGATGCTGCCCTGGTGCCGGAGGTGGCGGCGAGAAAGAGGCGCGGCGCCGCCGCCAGCCTCGGCGGGCAGGCCAACGTGCTCGTCTTTCCGGACCTCGACGCCGGCAACATCGCCTACAAGCTCACCGAGCGACTCGCCGGCGCGCGGGCCATCGGGCCGCTCTTGCAGGGACTCGCCAGACCGGTGCACGATCTCTCCCGCGGCTGTTCGGCGGCCGATGTGGTCGATGTCATGACCGTCGCCGCCGCTGCCGGCCTCGCCGGACGCGAGGGGAAGGGCCGCACGCGCCCGCGACAGCTCGAAATGCACGAAAGGAGCTCCCAGTGAAAGTACTCGTGGTGGGCGGCGGTGGCCGCGAGCATGCCCTGTGCTGGAAGCTGCGGCAGAGTCCGGAGCTTTCCGAGCTCTTCTGCGCGCCGGGCAACCCCGGGATCGCCGCGATCGCCGACTGCGTGCCGATCGCCGCGGAGGAGATCCACTCCCTGGCGGATTTCGCCCAGGAGGCCGGCATCGACCTCACCATCGTCGGCCCGGAGCTGCCGCTCACCCTCGGTATCGTCGACGAGTTCCAGACCCGCGGCCTGCGCATCTTCGGCCCCAAACGCCATGCCGCCGAGCTCGAAGGCTCGAAAGTCTTCGCCAAGGAGTTCCTGCGCCGGCACGGCATTCCGACCGCCGACTTCGAGATCGCCCACGACCGGACGCACGCCGCGGCGGCGGCGGCGCGCTTCGGCTTTCCGGTCGTCCTCAAGGCCGACGGCCTGGCGGCGGGCAAGGGCGTGATCGTCGCCATGGACGCCGACGAGCTCGAGTCAGCGCTCGTCACGCTGTTCGACGAGCGCCGTTTCGCGGCGGCCGCCGACCGGGTCGTCGTCGAACAGTTCCTCGACGGCGAGGAGGTCTCGTTCATCGCCCTGTCGGACGGCGAGAGTATTCTGCCCTTCGCCACCGCGCGGGATCACAAGCGGCTGCTCGACGGCGACCGCGGACCGAACACCGGCGGCATGGGAGCCTTCAGCCCCTCCGGTCTGCTGTCGTCCGAAGTCGCGGCGAAGGTCCTCGAGGAGGTGGTGCAGCGGACGATTCGCGGGATCGCCTCCGAGGGACGTCCTTTCGTCGGGGTTCTCTACGCCGGACTGATGCTGACCGACGACGGCCCCAAGGTGCTCGAGTTCAACGCCCGATTCGGCGATCCGGAGGCGCAGGCGCTCTTTCTGCGTCTCGAGGACGACCTGCTGCCGATCCTCTTCGCGGGCGCTGCGGGGAACTTCGGCGTTGCCCGCCTGCATTTCCGCAAAGAGGCGTCGGCGGTGATCGTCCTGGCGAGCGCGGGCTATCCGGACAAGCCCGTCCAGGGAGAGCCGATCACCGGCCTCGAGCGTGCCGCGGCGCTTCCGAACGTCGAGATCTTCCACTCCGGAACCGCGCTCGTGGACGGCGTCCTGGTGGCCGCCGGCGGACGCGTGCTCTCGGTCGGAGCGACGGGCGCGACGCTCGCCGAGGCGTTGAAGAGCGCCTATGCCGCCGCCCAGGAGATCCGCTGGCCCTCCAAGATCCTGCGCAAGGACATCGGCCGGCGCGCCCTCGAACAGGGGATCGTCGCCGGCGAGAGTGGAGTCTTCCGCTTGCCGCTGCCCAAGGACTCCTGAGCCGGGCCCGCAGCGCCAGGACGATTCCGACACTACGCCGCTGTTGCGGCGCGTCACGTTGACAGCCCCTGGGGGGGGTGCCATCATGGCCGGAGTTTCGTGTTCGTTCGCTCGCCGGACGCCTGTGGAGGCGTGGAGTCGCCTTTCTTCGCCGCTTCTGGCGTGCTTCTCTGGTATTGATCATGCAATTCAGGTGAGCTAGCCATGTCCGGTTGCGGCGGTTGCTCGTACAAGGGAATGTCGACGGCGGTCGAGACCGCCTACGTCGGCGTGCGTTTCGGCGAGGAGACCAACCTCACCCTCTGCAGCACCGGCGGCGAGCTCCTCGGGCGCGGCGCCGGCGTGGTCGTCGAGGTCGAAGGGGAGCCGTCCTACGGCCGCGTCGAGCAGTCGCCGATGCCGGTCTTCAAGCCCTGCCAGAAGGCCTCGGCCAAGACCATCCTGCGGCCGGCGACAGCGGAGGACACGCAGGCGTACGAAGCCAAGCTGGAGCGCGAGCGCACCGCGAAGCTGTTCTGCCTCGAGCGGGTGCGGGCGCTCAAGCTCGAGATGAAGATCTCGAAGGTCGATTTCGCCCTCTCGGGGAAGAAGGCCACGCTGCATTTCACCGCCGAGCACCGGATCGATTTCCGCCAGCTCGTGCGCGACCTCTCGCAGCGCTTTTCGGCCCGGATCCAGATGGTCCAGGTCGGCTCGCGCGACGAGGCTGCGCTCCTCGGAGGCGTCGGCGTCTGCGGCCAGACCCTCTGCTGCTCGACCTGGCTCAAGGACTTCCGGCCGATCTCGATCCAGATGGCCAAGCGCCAGAACCTCTCGCTCAACCCGTCGAAGATCTCCGGTCAGTGCGGGCGGCTGCTGTGCTGCCTCGCCTACGAGGACGATCAGTACAAGGGCGCCAAGCGCCCGAAGGATGCACCTACCGTGACGGCAGCCGTATGAGCCAGCGAAAACTGATTCGCCCCGACATCTCGGACAAACGCGGCACCGAGCCGCGCGCCGTGACGCGTCGCAAACTCTCCCCGCCGGAGCAGACCAACGCCGAGGAGTTCTACTACCTGAAGCAGATGTCGGCGCGCACGCCGATGGTCGTGGTGCTCACCAACGACGAAGAGCTGCGCGGCTGGATCGAGTGGTACGACAAGGGCGCCATCAAGCTCAATCGCACCACCGGACCGAATCTGCTCATTCCGAAGCACAACATCCGCTACCTCTTCAAGGAAGAGGAGCTGCGCCGCACCCGCCGCCGTTCCGCCGAGAACGCGGAATCGGGCGCGCCGCCGGGCAAGCGCGGGCCGATTCCGGACGACGCCGGACTTTCCGAGACCGAGTCCGAGAGCGAGGAGTAGTGGCCCCCGCGATCCTCGCCCTCACGCAGGGCGATCCGGCGGGAATCGGACCGGAGATTCTGCTGAAGTCGCTGGCGGAGCGCTCCTGGGAGGATGCCAGCCCGCCGGTACTGCTGATCGCCGAGCGCGCCGCCCTCGAGGCTGTCGCGTCGCTCGTCCCCGGATTCCCTTGGGATCGTCTGGTCGAGGTGCACTCTCCGGATCGCGCGCTCCTCGCGCCGCTCGCGGGCAGAATCGCCCTGCTCGATCCGGTCGCCGATCGGCGGTCGATCGATCTCGGCCATTCGCGGGCCGCCGACGCCAGGGGCGCCATGGCGGCACTCGATGCGGCGATCGCGCTCGCCCGCGCCGGGGCGGTCGACGCGATCGTCACGGCGCCGGTCTCGAAGGAGTCGATCGCCACCCATTGCCTGCCCGACTTCGTCGGCCACACCGACTACCTGGCCGCTGCCTGCGGCCTGGAGCGCTACGGTCGCGACTACCTGATGGCCTTCCTCGCCCCCGGGATGCAGGTCGCGCTGCTCACCGTGCACCTGCCGCTGCGCCAGGCGCTGGACCGCATCGACCGCGTCAGCGTTCTCGAGGCGCTCGCCTGCCTCGAGCGTCATGCCGGCGGGCGGATCGCGCTCGCGGGGATCAACCCGCATGCCGGCGAAGGCGGTCTCCTGGGCAGCGAGGAGATCGAGCTGCTGGTGCCGATCGTCGCCGAGGCGCAGCGCCGTGGAATCGACGTCCACGGACCGGAGAGCGCGGACTCGCTCTTCGCGCGTCTGGCGCGCGGCGAGTTCGACTGGGTCCTCGCCCTGTACCACGATCAGGGCCTGATCGCCGTCAAGAGCGCGGCGTTCGGGCTCGCCACGAACTGGACGTTGGGGCTCCCCTTCCTGCGCACCTCCGTCGACCACGGCACCGCGTTCGCGCTCGCCGGCACCGGTCGCGCCGATGCCGCGCCGATGACGGCGGTCGTCGAGACCACCTTGAAGCTTCTCTCCGGCGAGCTGCCGCGGCGCAGGCGGGTGCGAGGAGACTGACCTTGACGCGCCTCGCCCCGGGTGCGCGAACGGCGCGGCTTGCGCGCGCCTCGACGCGGGCTGCGGACGGGTCGGGCGATCCGCTCGCGCTGCTCAACGAGCTCGCCCGCATCGCCACCGAGGACCTCGAGCTCTGGCCGATGCTGCAGCGCATCACCGACATCCTCTCGGCGCGACTGGGAGCGGAGCTGGTGTCGCTGGTGCGGATCGACCGTGCCGCCGGACGGTTCGTCTGCGACGCCGTCACCAGCTCACTGCCGACCGACGTGAAGCCGGGTTACAGCCGCGAGCTCGGCAGTGGCGTGGTCGGTCAGGTGGCGGAGAGCGGCAGGGCGGTGCTGCTCGACGACGTGACGACCTTCCCCGGCTACGTCGAAACGCTCTCCGGAGTGGCTTCCGAGCTCTGCCTGCCGATCCGTCATCGCGGCGAGGTCGTCGCCCTGCTCAACCTCGAGAGCCGCCGGCCGGCGGCCTTTCGCGAGCTGATGCCGCTGATCTCGGCCGTCGCCGAACAGGTTTCCGGCGCGATCGCGTCGGCACGTCTCTACGAAGAGACGCGGCGGCGGGCGCTCTTCCTCGAGACGATGAGCGAGGTGTCGCGCACGGCGCTGGCGAGCGGCGAGCTGCGCGACGTGCTGGGGCGGGTGGCGCGCTTCGTCCAGGAGCGCTTCGGCCTTTCGCTGGCCGCGATCGTGGTGGCCAACGAGGCCGGCACCGAGTGGGAGCACCGGGCGATCGCGCTGCGTCCCGGCCTGTCGATGCCCGCCCGCAAGCGCTGGCCGGTGACCGCGGGCATCGTCGGCCGGGCCATCCGCACCGGCGAGCCCCAGCTCGTCTACGACGTCTCGAAGGACCCCGACTTCTTCGGTCTCGACTCCAACATCAACTGTGAGTACGCCGTGCCGCTGCGCTTTCAGGGCCGCATCCTCGGTGCCTTCAACGTCGAATGCGAGGATCGCGAGATCCTGGCGGCGGAGAACCTGGCGCTCTTCCGCACCATCGCGGAGCAGGTCGTCGGCCGGATCGAGCTCGCTCTGGTCCATCAGAAGCTGCAGGAGGCCAACCGCGAGCTCGCCGAGCTCGCCCGGCGCGACGCTCTCACCGGCGTGGCGAACCGCCGGCAGTTCGACGAGGTGCTCGAAGCGGAGTGGCGGCGCGCCCGCCGCGCCCGCTCGCCTCTCGCCCTGGCGTTCGCCGACGTCGATCACTTCAAGGCCTACAACGATGCCTGCGGCCATCAGGCGGGGGACACCTGCCTGCGGACGGTGGCGCAGACCCTCGCCACCGTGGCCCACCGGGCCGGGGACCTGGTGGCGCGCTACGGTGGAGAAGAGTTCGCGATCATCCTGCCCGGACTTGACGTCACCCAGGCTGCCGCCTTCGCCGAAGCGATGCGGCAGGCGATCGAGCAGCGGGCGCAGCCGCATCCGGCCGCTCCGCCGCCCGGAGTCGTCACGATCAGTCTCGGCGTCTGTGCGCTCGTTCCGCAGCGCGGCGACACGGCCTCGACGCTCGTGCACGAGACCGATCTCGCGCTCTACCGCGCCAAGGCCGCGGGGAGAAACCGCGTCGCCGTCGCCGCCCCGACCTCCTAGAAGTCGAACGACACCCGGAGCTCGTAGCTGCGGGCGGTCTGACGGTAGTACTGCGCGTCGCCCAGCTCGCTCTCGGCGACCGGATCGCGCTCGTCGGTGAGGTTCTCGCCGACGAGTGAGAAGCGCCACGCCGCGAGCCGCCAGCCGAGTCCCGCCGAATAGGTGTCGAACGCCGGGGCGAGCGCCGTGTTGCGCTTGTTGAGGTAGCGGTCGCCGACGTAGTTCCAGGTAGCCCAGGCGGTGAGCCCGCGCTCCGGGAAGTAGGAAACGCCGAGGGCGGCGAGCTCCTGGGGCGCCATCTCGAGACGCTTGCCCGCAAGCTGCGTCGGCACGCCGTCGAAGAGCTGGACGAAATCGACGAACTTGGAGTCGTGATGCGCGTAGCTCGCCTGGACGCGGAGCGCGGCGCTCATGCGGAAGCTCCCTTCGAGCTCGTAGCCCTCGAAGCGCTCCTCGCCCGAGTTGACGAGGGCCGGCCGCCCGTCGACGACGACGGAGGTGACGAGGTTCTCGAAATCCATCCGGAAGGCGCTCGCCTGCCACTCGAATCGCCCGCCGAGCATCCGTCCCTTCAGGCCGCCTTCGGTGCTCGTCGCCGTCTCCGGCTTGAGGATGTCGATCGCTTCGGCCTCGGGACCGAAGTCGATCGCCGCCGGTTTGAAGGCGTCGCGATAGTCGGCGAAGATCCACAGTCCGTCGCCGGCGTCGCCGCCGTTCCAGGCCTGGAAGCTGACGCCGAGCGTGCCGCTGCCGCGGCTCACGGAACGGCTCGAGGAGTCGGTCTCCTCGCCGTCCTCCCCCTCCACCTCTCCCTCGCGCTTCTCGTCGGTGAAGTTGAATCGGCCGCCGACATCGAAGCGCAGGCGGGGCATCGGAGTCCACTCGACCTGCGCGTAGAGCCCGCCGAAGCCACGCTCGTCCTCGAGGCCGGTCGTCTCCTGCACGGGCACGTCGCCGCTCGCCTGCGCGCCGCTGCCGTCGAGGTGGACGTGGTAGTCGAAGTTCTCGCCTTCGGACTCGCCCTTGCCGTAGAGATAGTCGAGGCCGGCGATCAGATTCACCTCGGGCGAGAAGCGGCGGGCGAAATGAGTGTCGAAATAGACGTCGGTCTGGGACTGATCCTGGCTGAAGCCGGCGGCGTTGGGGTCGGCTGCGTCATCGACCTCCGCCAGGAAGCCGCGGGTCAGATCGCGCTCGGTGCGGGTGAGCGCCAGGGTCGTGGTCCAGGCCCCCGAGGCGATAGCCCGCTCGTAGCCGCTGACGAGATGAAAGCGGTTCTCGTCGAGCTTGGCGTCGCCGGGGTTGTGGTTGGCGTCGAGCGGTGTTGCCGTGGTGAGCGTGCGCCCCTGACGCACGTGCGGGCTCGCCGGCTCCTGCTGCAGGAAAGTGGCATCGAAGTCGAAGCGGAAGTTGCCCCCCGCCGCGGCGAGGGCGCCGCGGTAGAGCAGGTGGCCGCGGTCGAAGCCGGCGCGGTCGGCGCTCGACCCCTTGCTGTCGTAGTTGGCGGCCAGGGAATGCGTGTAGGCGCCGTTCGGCGCGAACGGCAGATAGACCGAAGCGCCGCCGCTCGAGTGGTTGCCGCCGTAGGCGGTGGCGCTGCGCTGGCCCTCGCCGGCGGCGTAGTGCAGCACATGGATCACGCCGACGAAGGAGGTCGCGCCGTACATCACCGGCGCGGGACCGCGCAGGATCTCGATGCGCGCGATGTTGTTGAGATCGAGCGTGGCGAGGGCCGGGTTGAAGGCGCCGCCCCACGGCACGCCGTCGACCATCAACAGGAAGGCATCGAATTCACGCAGGCCCCAGATCTCCGGAACCGAGCTCGCCGGGCCGCCGTCGCCGCCGGGGGCGATCGACAGGCCGGCGACGAGGGCCAGGGCGGAGGGCAGGTCATCGGCGCCGCGGGCGCGGAGCTCGTCGCCGGAGACGACGGTGATCGCGGCCGGCACGGGCTCGACGGCTTCGGGGATGCGGGTGGCGACGACCTGGATCGATTCGGAGACGGTGGTCGCCGTCTCGCTGGTCGTGGCCTGGTCAACGCCGTTCTGGGCGGCGGCCGGAGTGGAGACGAAAGCGGCGCAGAGCGCAGCTGCGCCCAGTGCATGGAACGCTCTCCGGCGCGAGGCCGGAGGGGTGATGAAGGACAGGGACATCGGAAGACTCCTCGTGCGAAAGCCCTTGGCACCGCAGGGCGGGCCGCGGGCGAGAGTGCGAAGGAACGACGACCCGCGGGCGGACGATCCGCCGGCGGGCAGAGCAGCAGACGACGCGGGTGGCGGCGTCTCGGTCTATTCGTTCAGCCGCTGGATGAGGAGGAGGATGTCGGAGACGGTCAGCAGCTCGGCCGGCGCCAACGCGAAGCGTGGCAGGGTCGTGGCCGCCGGGTGGGTGACGGCGCGCGGGCGCTCCCCGGGGAACGGCCTGCCGCTCTCGTCGCCGCCGAGCGCAGCCGGTTCGCCAGCGAGCAGGGCCGGCTCGGCCCCCGAACGGGTGCCGGGCGGCACGGCGCTGCGCTGCCGCAGATGCGAGCCGTCCCGGTCGCCCTCGACCCAGAAGAGGACGCCGGCTCCGTCGGCGAGAGCGGCTTCGCCGGGACCCGACGCCGGGGCGGCGGCGAGCGCCGCCTCGAACCTGACCGCGGCCCCGGAAGGGGAGCGGTCGATCCTCAGCGGCGTCGGGAATCGCACCGCGCGCTCGGCGCGTTCGTCGCCGATGCGCAGGAGAAGGCGGACTTCCGGGCTGGGCAGATCGGGAACGGGAAAAACGAAACGCCGCCGGTCGAGATCGAGGTGGGGCGTGATGCGCACGGGATAGGTGCGTCCGCCGTCGACGGAGAGAAATGCCTCCCACTCGGTGGCGCCGGCGAGAGCGTCGAAACCGGCCGTGGGCTGCCAGGCGATCTCGGCGGTGGCGCCGCCGACGAGCGTGGTGCCGGCGAGCGGCGCGATGAGCTCGATCGGTGCGCTTGCGAGCTCTTCGAGCTCGAGCCTCTCTGCGCGGGCGACTCCCGCCGGAGCGAGCGCGAGCCCGGCGAGGAAGAGAGCGCCCAGCGAAAGGGCGATGCACTGGGGCCGGCGGCAGCGCATGGCGAAGCGGGGACGATATCGGAATGCGGGCGGCCGCGGCCAGGGCAGCGGCCGCAAAGGCTAGGAGGCGCCCTTCCCCGAGAGCACCACGGGCACGGTGCGGGCGAGGATCTTGAAGTCGAGCCACGGCGACCAGTTGTCGATGTACGCGAGGTCGAGCCGCATCCACTGCTCGAAGTCGAGCTCGTTCCGGCCCGAGATCTGCCACAGGCAGGTGAGACCGGGCTTCATCGCCAGGCGCCGCCGCTGCCAGCGCTCGTACTGCGCCACCTCTTCGGGGATCGGCGGGCGCGGGCCGACCAGACTCATGTCGCCGAGGAGCACGTTCCAGAACTGCGGTAGCTCGTCGAGGCTGTACTTGCGCAGGAAGCGGCCGAGGCGGGTGACGCGCGGGTCGTTCTTCGCCTTGAAGACCGGACCGTCCATCTCGTTGAGATGCTCGATCTCCCGCCGCCGCTCCTCGGCATCGGGGCTCATCGTGCGGAACTTGTAGAGCGTGAACAGGCGGCCATTGCGTCCGCAGCGGGTCTGACGGAAGAGCACCGCGCCCGAGGAAGAGAGGCGGATGAGGACGGCGAGCACCGCGAGAAGGGGCACGGCGAGCAGCAGCAGCACGCCGGCGAGGACGATGTCGAAGGCGCGCTTGAACAGCAGGCCGCCGACACTCGTCGGGCCGGTCGAGAACGTGAGCAGGGGGACGCTGTCGAGGTCCTCGAGCTGCACGCGGGCCTTCGCGTGGGGGAAGAAGTTGAGCGCGAAACGGGTGATGATCCCCTGATCCTGCAGGGCGAGGAAGAGGTCCTCGAAGCGGTCGAAATCACGGCGGTCGATGGCGAAGAGCACCTCGTCGATCACCTGGCTTTCGAGGATCCTTCCGATCTCGCCGACCCGGCCGAGCACCGGCAGGTCGCCGAGGCGCTCCGGCATCGCCTCGTCGTCGTCGGCGACGAAGCCGGCGACGCGATAGCCCCAGAAGCGGTGACCGAGGATCGATGCCGCGATCGAGCGCGCCGCCTCGTTGGCGCCGACGATCAGCACCGTGCGGTAGTTGAATCCGTGCGCCCGGACGAAGCGCGAGCTGATCCGCAGCGCGAGCTTCTCCGACAGCAGGAAGGCGCCGGTGAGAAAGGCGAAGAGCGCGATCCAGATCCGGCTGAGGCGGTCGTCGTCGAGCAGCCGCTCGTCGAGGCGGAACGCCCAGACGATGAGCAGGAAGAGTATCGAAGCGGTGACGGTGATGCGGACGATCGCCGTGGCCTCGTCGAGCACCGGCACCGTGCGGTGGGAGCGGTAGCGCCCCGACGACCACAGCAGCACCGACCAGAGTACGAGCGCGAGCGGCAGCAGCGGCAGATAACGCTCGACGGGATAGAGCGCGCCGGGAATCCACCGCGAGCCGAGCGCCGGCAGCAAGTGGCTGCGCAGCGCGTGGGCGAGGAAGAACGCCGCCGAGATCAGGGCGAGGTCGAGCAGGAAGACGAGGCTGGCGATGAGGCGGGCTTGCTGCTTGAGCATCGGTCGGGCCGGAGGAGAAGTCTAGCCGATCCTCGCGGCCTCTCCGGCCTCCTCCGCCGCGGCTCCAGGCGAGCCACTGGCGGCGGAACACAGGAGATCCGCGTACTGGTCGGCGATCGTCTCCCAGTTGTAGCGCTCCGCGGCGCGGGCGGCGGCGGCGCGACCCCGGCGCTCGATCTCCTGCGGATCGGCGCGCAACCGCTCGAGGACGGCGGCGAGCGTGGCGGGGGCGTCGGCGCGGAAGTAGAGAGCAGCGTCGCCCGCCACCTCCCGGTTCTCTGGCGTGTCGTTCACCACCAGGCAATTGCCGTAGCCCATCGCCTCGACGAGGGCGGGGTGGGTGCCGCCGACTTCGGTGGCATGGATGTAGACCAGGGCGTGCGACAGGAGTTGGCGGTAGCCGCGGCCGTAGATCGCCCCCGGGAAGCGGATGCGCGGATCGGCGCTGGACCGGAACGAGGCGATGAAGTCGTTGGCATACGGCGCGCCTCCCACCATCAGGAGGGGTGTCTCGCCGCCGAGCAGGGCATAGGCCTGGACGACGCGATGGGGGTTGTTCTCCGGCTCGAAGCGGGAGACGTAGAGGAAGTAGCCGCGCTTCTCGACACCGAGTCGGCGCAGCGCGCCGCTCTGCCAGAGCGGACGCGGCTGCACGCCGTAAGTCACGATCGCCGATGGCGCGTCGTAGCGCGCGAGATAGTGCGCGCGAATCACCTCCGCATCGGTGACCAGCCGGTCGGGCAGCACGCAGGCCAGACGCTCCGAGAGCGCGAAGACCGCGCGCCCGAAGCGGCCCCACTTGGCGCGACGCTTCTCGATGCCGTCGACGTTGAGGACCGTCGGCGTGCCGGCGGCCGAGAGCAGGGGCAGGAAGAGGGCGTTGGCGGAGTTGACGACCAGCGCGGCATCGAATCGCTCGGCCGCCGCGTGCAGGCACGACAGAAGAGTGTGAACCGGCGTGTCGAGGTACTTGGTGCGGATCGTCGGCAGGTGCACCAGACGCGCTTCGCGGAAGCGCGCGCGTCGCACTGGTGGGCGGTTGCCGGCACCGGCACCGGCGCGATCGCCGGGACGCGGCGGGGTGGTGCGGCAATAGACGGTGACGTCGAAGCCGCGCGCCACGAGGCGCGGAGCGAGCTCGGTGAACAGGGTCTCGTAGCCGCCGTAGCGCCCCGGAATGCCGCGGGAGCCGATGAGCGCCACCCGAAGCGCTCTCACAAGGGCTCCGCTGAACGCAGGAACCAGCGCCCGACGGCGCGTGCCGGCACGGTTCGCCGCGCCTGGATGAGGCGACGGTGGGCGGCGAGCTCGCGCCGCCGCTGCCAGAGCCAGCCGTAGGCCGCAAGCGAGCTGCGCTCGCGCAGCAGCACCCAGGCGAGGGCAGCGAAATCGCGCGCCAGGGTCGCCGGCAGCGTCCACAGGAAGTTGCCGGCGGTCTGATGGTCGATGCGCAGGAGATAGCGGTTCTTGAGCGAGTGCCGGTTCACCGCCGCCGGCAGCGCCGCCCGGCGTTCCGGCAGGACGCGCCGGCGATGGATCGCGACGGCCGAAGGCTCGTAGAGGATCTCCCACCCGCGCTCGCGCAGCCGGAAGGCGAGCTCGGCATCCTCGCGGAAGGAGTGGTAACGCTCGTCGAAGATCTCGCCGGCGATGGCGACGTCCTCGAGCGCCGCTCGCCGCCAGAGGGTCGCGGCGCCGGTGGCGCCGAAGACGCGCTCGGCGGCGGCGAACTGTCCGCGATCGCGCTCACCGGAACCGCGGTCGAAGTGGCGCCAGGTCCACGAGAGCCTCATGCCGCAGGCGTCGAGAAGCGGCTCGGGCTCCGGCGGGCCGGCCGCGGCGCTGCGCACGAGCCGTCCGGTGACGGCGGCGACGCGCGCGGGCTGCGGGGCCTCCAGCCGGGCGACCAGCGCCGCGAGAAAACCGGGCTGCGGCCGCGCGTCGGCGTTGAGCGTCAGGAGGTACGGCGCCGTCGACAGGGCGATCGCGCGGTTCATGCCGCCGGCGAAGCCGAGATTTTCGCCCAGCGGCGCGAAGCTCGCCGGGATCGCGGCCGGCGCCGAGCGGCGGGCTTCGGCGACGCTCGCGTCGGAGCTCGCGCAGTCGACGACGACGAGCTCGGCCGGCGGCGGCCGGAGCTCGCCGACCGCAGCGAGTCCGGCGGGCAGATCGGCGGCGGAGTCGTGGGTGACCATGAGGACCGCGACAGGCAGCGGCTTCATGTCGGCGACCCCTCCGATCGCCGCTCCGCTGGCGTCGGCGCCCAGCCCGAGAGGCTGCCGCGGGCGACTGCGAGTAGGGCCTGCGCCGCCTGACCGCGCGTCGCAGCGCGCGCCGGGCGGCGCAGCGGCAGGAGCACCAGGCGGGCGAGCGCTGCCGGTCCGGCGAGGAGGCGAAAGGCGAGCGACCAGGCGCGGCCGTGATGCTTGTCGAGGTAACGGCAGAGGTTGCGATCGTAGGCGGTGAGGAAGGCGCCGTAGCCCAGGGAGCCGACCGAGCTGCCCTGGCGATGAAGGAAGCGGGCCGTCGGCAGATAGAGCAGCGCGGCACCCTGATCGGCCAGCCGGCGTGCGAGGTCGACATCCTCGAACCAGGCGGGATGGAAGGCCGCGTCGAACGCGCCGGCCGCCTCGAAGGCGTTGCGGCGGAGAGCGAGCGCCGCGGCCGCCGGCTGTTCGATCGCCGTCCCGGCGGGCGGCTCGACGGCGGGCCCGGCGCCGGGATTCCAGAACAGGGCATGCGCCAGCAGCGCCTGCGGCGTCGGCAGCCGGCGCAGCTGCCAGCTGCTCTGCGACCGGCCGTCGAAACCCACCAGGCGCGGGACCAGGCCCGCCGCTTGCGGCCAGCGCGCGAAGGCGTCGCAGAGGGCGGCAAGGGCGTCTCCGGTCGGCCGGGCGTCGGGATTGAGGAAGAGCAGCCAGTCGGCGCCGGCGGCGCGGGCGCCGTAGTTCGAGCCGCCGGCGAAACCGAGATTGCTGCCGGGAACCAGCAGGCGGACGTTTTCCGGCAGGGTCCCCGCGACCGCGAGCCGCTCCGGCAGGTCGCCGTCCTGATCGACGATGAGGAGCTCGAAGCGGGGGTCGCGCGGCCACGCGGCGACGAGCTCGGCCACGTCGTCGGCGGCGCGCCAGGCCACGACGATGGTCGAGAGCTCCGGTCGCGTCACACCGTCGAGCCTATCCGGAAGCGCGCGGCGGCCGCGAGCGCGCGCCGGTTCGCTGCGGGGGAGGGCGGCGCGAAGGCCGCCAGGCGCGGCAGGGCGGCGCT
>CAZQTL010000056.1:0-17867 GCA_964595975.1 uncultured Thermoanaerobaculia bacterium
ATTCGCGAGGGCGGCCGCACCATCGGCGCGGGCACCGTCACCGAAGTGATCAAGTGATCTCATGGAACTCGACCAGTGTCGAGTTCCCGAGGGGCAGCTTTTCGATGTGGACGATTTCTAGGCCAGTAGCTCGAACTGGTAGAGCGCCGGTCTCCAAAACCGGATGTTGGGGGTTCGAATCCCTCCTGGCCTGCCAAGCATGGATCGTGGGAGCGCAATGAACTGGTTGGATAAGGTCAAGGACTTCTTCTCTTCGATTCCCCGGTTCCTCGGCGAAGTCAAGGCCGAGATGAAGAAGGTCTCGTTCCCGTCGCGTGACGAAGTCGTCGGCACGACGATCGTGGTGCTGGTGACGAGCGTGGTCTTCGCCGTCTACCTCTGGGTGGCGGACATGGTCATCGTGCAGCTCTTCAAGATGGTGGGCTCGTGACCGCAGACACGTTCTCGTTCATGGGCCCCGGCGATTCCGGCCTGGTGGGGGGAGCTTCGGCGCCCGCCAAGCCGGAGAACCGCCACTGGTACATCGTTCATACCTACTCCGGTTTCGAGGAGCGGGTGCGGCAGCATCTGCGCCAGCGCGCGGATGCGCTCGGGTACGGCGAATCGATCGGAGAGATCCGCATTCCGATGGAGACCATCGTCGAGCTCAAGGGGGGCAAGAAGCGCGAGACGCAGCGCAAGTTCTTCCCCGGCTACATCCTGGTCGAGATGGAGATGAACGAGAACACCTGGCACGTGGTCAAGAACACGCCCAAGGTGACCGGCTTCGTCGGCATGGGCAAGACGCCGACGCCGCTCTCCGCGGAGGAAGTGACGCAGATCCTCGAGCAGGTGGTGACGGCGAAGGAGAAGCCGAAGCCGAAGCACGTTTTCGAGAAGGGCGAGCCGGTCAAGATCGTCGATGGCCCCTTCAACAACTTCACCGGCGTGGTGGACGACGTCAACCTGGACCGCAATACCCTCAAGGTCATGGTGACGATTTTCGGACGACACACGCCGGTCGAGCTCGATTTCCTGCAGGTCCAGAAGCTCTAGTCGGGAAAGGTTGGATTCATCATGGCGAAGAAAGTAACCGGGTACGTCAAGTTGCAGATTCCGGCCGGCAAGGCGACGCCGGCTCCCCCCGTCGGCCCGGCGCTAGGACAGGCCGGCGTCAACATCATGGACTTCTGCAAGACGTTCAACGCCCGCACCCAGGCCCAGGAGGGTCTGATCATCCCGGTGGTGATCACGGTCTATTCGGACCGCAGCTACACCTTCATCACCAAGACGCCTCCGGCGGCGATCCTGCTCATGAAGGCGGCGGGCATCGCGAAGGGTTCCGGCGTGCCGAACCGCAACAAGGTCGGCAAGGTCTCGAAGCAGCAGGTGGAAGAGATCGCCAAGTCGAAGCTCCCGGATCTGAACGCCGGCAGCCTCGCCGCCGCGGTCCGCATCATCGAGGGCACCGCCCGCTCCATGGGCATCGACGTACAGGGTTGAGGATGCAGCACGAGCGTCGTCCACCGTCGGACGCCGCGGAACGGATCTGGGAGGCCGCCAACACGGCCGTTCGGACCAGAGGGAACCGAGAATGAGCAAGCACGGCAAGAAGTACCGCAGCTCGGCCGCCAAGGTGGAGCCCCGGCTCTACCCGCTGGTGGACGCCATCAAGCTGGCGACCGAGACCGCCTACGCGAAGTTCGACGAGACCGTCGAGATCGCCATGCGACTCGGCGTCGACCCGAAGCACGCAGACCAGATGGTCCGCGGCACGGTCCTCCTCCCGCACGGACTGGGACGGACGGCCCGCGTCCTGGTCTTCGCCCAGGGCGAGAAGATCAAGGAGGCCGAGGACGCCGGTGCCGACCATGTCGGTGGCGAGGAGCTGGCGAAGAAGATCGAAGGCGGCTGGCTGGACTTCGACGCCGTCGTCGCGACGCCGGACATGATGCGCGTCGTCGGCCGGCTCGGCAAGGTGCTCGGCCCCCGCGGCCTGATGCCCAACCCGAAGACCGGCACGGTGACCCCCGACGTGAAGCGGGCGGTCGAGGAGATCAAGGCCGGCAAGGTGGAGTTCCGCGTCGACAAGACCGGGATCATTCATGCGCCGTTCGGCAAGCGCTCCTTCGGGCCCGAGAAGCTCTCGGAGAACGCGAGCGCGCTGGTCGCCGCCGTCATCAAGGCCAAGCCCCCGGCCGCGAAGGGGAAGTACGTCAAGTCGGCGACGGTGTCGTCGACGATGGGTCCCGGGATCCGCGTCGACGAGAACGCCCTCGCGGGCGCTGAGGAGTAAGGGAGCTCGACATGCCACTGACGAGAACTACCAAAGAAGAGATCCTCGGAGGCTACGAAGAGGCCATGGCCTCTGCCGAGCACGCCTTCGTCATCGGATTCAAGGGCATCACGGTGAACCAGGTCAACGACCTGCGCAACAAGGTGCGCAAGTCCGGCGGGCAGTACGTGGTCATCAAGAACACGCTCGCCCGGCGGGCCGTCTCGGGCAAGCCGCTCGAGCAGGTCAAGGAGCACTTCACCGGACCGACCGCGGTGGCCTACAGCCTGGAAGATCCGGTCGCGCTGGCGAAGGTCCTGACGGACTTCGCGAAGGACGCTCCGGTCATCGAGTTCAAGGGTGGATTGGTCGAAGGTCGCCCGATCGCAGCCTCGCAGGTGAAGGAGATCGCCTCTCTGCCGGGGCGTCAGGAGCTCCTGGCGAAGCTGCTCTTCCTCATGCAGTCCCCGATTCAGCGTTTCGTTCGCGTCCTCGCGGCGTCCGGGCCCCAGCGCCTGGCCATCGTTCTGGACCAGGTGGCGAAGAAAAAAGAGTAAGCCGGGCCGGGGAGACTCCCCGCGCCGCAAGAATAATCAGGAATTCGGGCTCGAAGGCCCGAGACGACGGAGGAAGAGATGGCAATCCAGGTCGAAGAGTTCATCCAGAAGATCGACGGCATGTCTGTGCTCGAGCTGAACAACCTCGTCAAGGCGCTCGAGGAGCACTACGGCGTGTCGGCGGCGGCGGCGGTGGCGGCAGCCCCGGCGGCGGGCGGTGGCGCGGCGGCGGCGGCTCCGGCCGAAGAGCAGACGGAGTTCGAAGTGATCCTGACCAGCGCCGGCGACAAGAAGATCAACGTCATCAAGGTCGTCCGCGAAGTCACCAGCCTCGGTCTGAAGGAGGCGAAGGATCTCGTCGAGGGCGCCCCGCAGAAGATCAAGGAAGGCGTCTCGAAGGCCGAGGCCGAATCGATCAAGAAGAAGTTCGAGGAGCAGGGGGCTCAGGTCCAGATCAAGTAAGGGGGTGGCCCGTACGCGCACCCTACTTCGCGAGGCCGGCTGCGGGCGCCTGTCGCCCGCTCCGGTCGCAAAGCGCGCAACCCGTCCAAGCCGCGATTTCGCGGCTCGGGCGGGGTGTCGGCGCTTGTGGTCCTAAAAAACTGCAGCAGATAGCTCCTTGAATCACGGGGTGGACAAGATCGAACCCATGGAAAATCTAGCCAAGACCGAAACCCGCGCCCGAAAGAATTTTTCGCGGATTCAGAGCACGCTCGCGATTCCCAACCTGATCGACGTGCAGAAGCGTTCCTACGACCGCTTCCTGCAGATGAACCTGCTCCCCGAGGAGCGCGCGAATCAGGGACTGCAGTCGGTGTTCACCAGCATCTTCCCGTTCTCCGACTTCCGCGAGACCTGTTCGCTCGATTTCGTGAAGTACACCATCGGAGAATGGCAGTGCAAGTGCGGTGAGATGAAGGGTCTCGAGTACCTTCGCACCACCTGCACCAATTGCGGCTCCAGGGTCATGACCGATCATCCTCACGAGGAGACGGTCACCTGCACGCAGTGCGGGTTCGTCAACAAGAACCGCGTCACCAAGTGCGATACCTGCGGCAATCCGGTCGACCTGCACCTCGACTACTCGATCGCCGACTGCCAGGAGCGCGGAATGACCTTCGCCGTGCCGCTCAAGGTCACCTTCCGGCTGTTCGTCTACGACAAGGACCCGGAGACCGGGGCGCGCATGATGCGCGACGCCAAGGAGGAAGAGGTCTACTTCGGCGAAATTCCCCTGATGAGCGATCACGGTACCTTCATCGTGAACGGCACCGAGCGCGTGATCGTCAGCCAGCTCCACCGCTCGCCGGGCGTCTTCTTCACCAAGGAAGGTCCGCGGACCTATCTCTCGAAGATCATTCCCTATCGCGGCTCGTGGGTGGAGTTCGAGTACGACCAGAAGGAAGTCCTCTCGGTCCGCATCGACCGCAAGCGGAAGTTCCACGGCACGGTGTTCCTGCGCGCCCTGGGTCTCGAGACCGACGAGTCGATCCTGCGTCAGTTCTACGCTGCGGTGGGTGTCGACGTCTCCAACCCGTCCGAGTTCACCCTGACGATCCCGCCGACGGTGCTGGAGCGCGAGCGTCATCGCGACCGGCAGACTCGCGGCCGTCGCGAGACCTATCCGGTGTTCTCCGGAATCACTCTTTCCAAGGCGATGGTCGCCGAGCTCGAGCAGGGCAAGCCGGTCACCGCGAAGGTGAAGACCTCCGACCTCGAGAGCGCTCTGTTCGCTGCCGACGTCGTCGACCTCGAGACGGGCGAAGTGCTATTCGAGGCGAACGACCTGGTGCCGGCCGACATCTCCGAGCGCCTGAAGGGCAAGAACCACACCGGCGTGGAGGTCATCTTCCCCGAGTGGGACTTGTGCGGCGCGGTGCTGTCGAACACCCTCGCCAAGGACAACACCCGGAACTCGAAGGAAGCGCTGCTCGAGATCTACCGCCGCATGCGCCCGGGCGATCCGCCGACCCTCGACTCGGCGCGGTCGCTGTTCTACGGCATGTTCTTCGACGCCAAGCGCTACGACTTCTCGCGCGTCGGCCGCTTCAAGTTCAACATCAAGCTCGACTCGGAGGTTCCGGTCGACCAGAAGACGCTGTCCGAGTCCGACTTCATCCGCGTGATCGAATATCTCCTGCGGCTGCACAAGGACATCGGCCGGGTCGACGACATCGACAACCTCGGCAACCGCCGCGTGCGCGCGGTGGGCGAGCTGCTCGAGAACCAGTTCCGCATCGGCCTGGTCCGCATGGAGCGCGCGATCAAGGAGAAGATGTCCGTGCACCAGGACATCGACTCGGCGATGCCGCACGACCTGATCAACTCCAAGCCGGTCATCGCGGCGATCAAGGAGTTCTTCGGCTCGTCCCAGCTGTCGCAGTTCATGGACCAGACGAATCCGCTCTCCGAAGTCACCCACAAGCGCCGGCTTTCGGCCCTCGGACCGGGCGGACTCTCGAGAGAGCGGGCCGGGTTCGAGGTTCGCGACGTGCACGCGTCGCACTACGGCCGCATCTGCCCGATCGAGACGCCGGAAGGTCCGAACATCGGCCTCATCTCGTCGCTCGCGACCTACGCCCGGATCAACGAGTACGGTTTCATCGAGAGCCCGTACAAGAAGGTCGAGAACGGCCGCGTCCTGAATCACTACAAGGTGGTCAAGGTCGGCGACGGCAAGTTCAAGCTCGGCCAGCTGATCACCGAGGACGACCTGCTGGAGGAGAATGCGCGCCTGAAAAAGGCCGGCAAGCGGCTGATCGAGCCCGAGCCGCAGGCTTTCTATCTCACCGCCTGGGAGGAAGAGAAGTACATCATCGCCCAGGCGAACCAGCGCACCGACGACAAGGGCATCTTCCGCGATGACCGCGTCATCGCCCGCGCCGGCGGCGACTTCGTCACCGTCGAGCGCGATCGCGTCGACTACATGGACATCAGCCCGAAGCAGCTGGTTTCCGTCGCCGCGGCGTTGATTCCCTTCCTCGAGCACGACGACGCCAACCGAGCGCTGATGGGCTCCAACATGCAGCGCCAGGCCGTTCCCCTGCTGGTGGCGGACGCGCCGATCGTCGGCACCGGGCTCGAGGGCACCGTCGCCCGCGACTCCGGAGCCGTGGTGCTCTGCCAGCGCGGCGGCATCGTCGACCTGGTCGACGGCGAGCGCATCATCGTGCGCGTCGAAGGCGAGGACATCGAGACCGGCGAGCAGAAGGAGTTCGGCGCCGACATCTACCAGCTGACCAAGTTCCGCCGGTCGAACCAGAACACCTGCATCAACCAGCGGCCGGTGGTCAGGCAGGGCACGCGCGTCCGCAAGGGCGACGTGCTGGCCGACGGTCCGTCCACGGACATGGGCGAGTTGGCTCTCGGGCGCAACGTTCTCGTGGCCTTCACGCCGTGGCGCGGCTACAACTTCGAAGACGCGATCCTGATCTCCGAGAAGATGGTGAAGGAGGACTACTTCACCTCCATCCATATCGAGGAGTTCGAGATCGAGTCCCGCGACACCAAGCTCGGACCGGAAGAGATCACCCGCGACATCCCGAACGTCTCGGAGGCCGCGCTCAAGGATCTCGACGAGGCGGGGATCATCCGCATCGGCGCGACCGTCAAGGCCGGCGACATCCTGGTCGGCAAGGTGACGCCCAAGGGCGAGACCCAGCTGACTCCGGAAGAGAAGCTGCTGCGCGCCATCTTCGGCGAGAAGGCGGGCGATGTCCGCGATGCCTCGCTCAAGGTGCCGCCGGGCATCGAAGGCACGATCGTCGACGTCAAGATCTTCTCCCGCAAGGGAGTGGAGAAGGACATCCGCGCCCAGGAGATCGAGAACCAGGAGATCGACCGTCTCGAGAAGAACGCTCGCGACGAGGTCCGCATCTTCTCGGAAGAGCGCAACAAGAAGATCAACGACCTGCTGCTCGGTCAGGTGGTGACCGCGGCGGTCAAGTCGCGCACCGGAGAGAAGATCCTGGACAAGGGCGAGCGCATCACGCGTGAAGCCCTGCAGGCGCTGTCGCGCCAGGAGGTTCTCCGGCTGCCGCTCGCCGAGAAGAAGCTCGCCGACCGCGTCGAGCTGGTGTACCGCAAGACGGACTCGCACATCGAGATCCTGCATCGCGTCAACAAGCAGCGCATCGAGCTGCTGCAGAAGGGCGACGAGCTGCCGCCGGGCGTCATCAAGCTGGTCAAGATCTACGTCGCCATGAAGCGCAAGCTTCAGGTCGGCGACAAGATGGCCGGCCGGCACGGCAACAAGGGCGTCATCTCGCGGATCCTGCCGGAGGAGGACCTGCCGTACCTCCCCGACGGCACCCCGGTCGAGATCGTCCTCAACCCTCTCGGCGTTCCCAGTCGAATGAACGTCGGTCAGATTCTCGAGACCCACCTCGGCTGGGTGGGCAAGGTGCTCGGTCTCGAGTTCGCGACGCCGGTGTTCGACGGCTGCACCGAGGAGGACATGCGCGCGCTGTTCGATCAGGCCGGTCTGCCGCATTCGGGCAAGACGCTCCTGTTCGACGGCATGACCGGAGAGCCGTTCGAGCAGCACGTGACGGTGGGCTACATCTACATGCTGAAGCTCTCCCACCTCGTCGACGACAAGATCCACGCCCGTTCGATCGGACCGTACTCGCTGATCACGCAGCAGCCGCTCGGCGGCAAGGCGCAGTTCGGCGGCCAGCGGTTCGGAGAGATGGAAGTCTGGGCCCTCGAGGCCTACGGCGCCGCCTATACCCTGCAGGAGCTGCTGACCGTGAAGTCGGACGACGTCGAGGGACGCAGCCGCGTCTACGAGGCGATCGTCAAGGGAGAGGTTCCGGAAGAGCCGGGTCTGCCCGAGTCGTTCAATGTGCTGGTCCGTGAGCTCCAGAGTCTCTGTCTCGACGTCGAGCTTCTGAAAATCTGACTTGGTTCCACTCGCGAGAGTTTGAGGAGGAACGAACTTGCAACCCCTTCGCAGTTTTGACAAGCCGAGGACGTTGAAGGATTTCAACGCGATCAAGATTTCGATCGCGTCGCCGGAGAAGATCCGCGCCTGGAGCCGCGGCGAGGTGACCAAGGCCGAGACGATCAACTACCGGACCTTCAAGCCGGAGCGTGACGGTCTGTTCTGCGCCAAGATCTTCGGTCCGATCACCGACTGGGAGTGCCTCTGCGGCAAGTACAAGCGCATGAAGCACCGCGGCGTGGTCTGCGACAAGTGCGGCGTCGAGGTCACGCGGTCGCGAGTGCGCCGCGAGCGCATGGGTCACATCGAGCTCGCCAGCCCGGTGTCCCACGTCTGGTTCTTCAAGGGCCTGCCCAGCCGTATCGGGCATCTGCTCGACATCTCCCTGCGCGACCTCGAGCGCATCCTCTATTTCGAGAGCTACGTCGTCATCGATCCGATCGACACCGAGCTCAAGGAGAAGGAGCTGCTGTCGGAGGAGCGCTATCGCGAGCTTCGCGACCAGTACGGCGACGGCGGTTTCGTCGCCAAGATGGGCGCCGAGGCGATCAAGGAGCTCCTGCGCCGGATCGAAGTCGACGACCTGTCCGAAGAGCTGCGCGTCGTCATGCGCACCGAGACCAGCCAGATCCGCCGGCTGAAGGCGGCCAAGCGGCTCAAGGTCGTCGACGCATTCCGGCGCTCGGGCCACAAGCCGTCGTGGATGATCCTCGACGTGCTGCCGGTCATCCCTCCGGAGCTCCGGCCGCTCGTGCCGCTCGACGGTGGACGATTCGCCACCAGCGATCTGAACGACCTCTACCGCCGGGTCATCAACCGCAACAACCGGTTGAAGAAGCTGCTCGAGCTGCGCGCGCCGGAAGTCATCGTGCGCAACGAGAAGCGCATGCTGCAGGAGGCCGTCGACGCGCTGTTCGACAACGGCCGCCGCGGCCGCGTCCTCAAGGGTTCGAACAACCGCCCGCTGAAGTCGCTCTCGGACACGCTCAAGGGCAAGCAGGGCCGCTTCCGCCAGAACCTGCTGGGCAAGCGCGTCGACTACTCCGGCCGTTCGGTCATCGTCGTCGGCCCCGAGCTCTCGCTGCGCGAGTGCGGCCTGCCGAAGAAGATGGCGCTGGAGCTCTTCAAGCCGTTCATCTACAACAAGCTCGAGCTCAAGGGCTTCGTCGGCACCATCAAGGCGGCGAAGGAGATGGTCGAGCGCGAGGAGGATGAGGTCTGGGATGCGCTCGAGGAGGTCATCCGTGACCATCCCGTGATGCTCAACCGCGCGCCCACCCTCCATCGCCTGGGCATTCAGGCTTTCCAGCCGAAGCTCATCGAGGGCAAGGCGATCCAGATCCATCCGCTCGTCTGCGCGGCCTTCAACGCCGACTTCGACGGTGACCAGATGGCGGTGCACGTGCCGCTGTCGCCCAAGGCGCAGATCGAGTGCCACGTCCTGATGCTGGCGGCGAACAACATCCTGTCGCCGGCGCACGGCCGGCCTCTGGCCGTGCCGTCGCAGGACCTGGTGCTGGGCGGCTACTACCTCACGATGTCGAAGAAGGGCGCCAAGGGCGAAGGCAAGTCGTTCCTCGACTTCGACTCGGTGCTCCTCGCGCTGCACGAAGGCGTCGTCGAGACCCACACCATCATCCGGGTTCGCTACTCGGGTCTCTACGCCAACCTCGAGACGCAGTTCGACAATCAGGACGTCGTTCACGCCGAAGTCGAGACGATGGACAAGGCGCTGATCGAAACCACCGTCGGCCGGGTCATTCTCAACATGAACCTGCCGGAGGAGATTCCGTTCATCAACGGCCTGCTCAAGAAGCGCGGACTGCAGGATCTCGTCGGCTACTGCTACATCAAGCACGGCAACGATCTGACGGTCAAGATGCTCGACGACCTGAAGAAGATCACCTTCCTGTACGCCACGAAGGCCGGCATTTCGATCGGGGTCGAGGACATGGTGATCCCCGAGGCCAAAGGCGCCATGCTGGACCAGGCCAGGACCGAGGTTCTCGAGATCGAGAAGCAGCGGTCGGCCGGCGTCATCACCCAGGGCGAGCGCCACAACAAGATCATCGACATCTGGCATCGCGTGACCGAGAAGGTCTCGGAAGAGATGTTCCGCGAGATGAAGAAGGTCGAGAAGGAGCGCGACGAGTTCAACCCGATCAACATGATGGCCGACTCCGGCGCCCGCGGATCCCGCGAGCAGGTCCGTCAGCTGGCCGGCATGCGCGGTCTGATGTCGAAGCCCTCTGGCGAAGTCATCGAGACCCCGATCACGGCGAACTTCCGCGAAGGCCTGTCGGTGCTGCAGTACTTCATTTCGACCCACGGCGCCCGCAAGGGTCTCGCGGACACCGCGCTGAAGACCGCCGACTCCGGATACCTGACGCGGCGTCTCGTCGACGTGGCCCAGGACGTGATCATCAACGAACCGGACTGCGGAACGATCGACGGCATTCACGTTTCGGCGATCATGGAGGGCGGAGAGATCCTCGAGGCCCTGCGAGACCGCATCGTCGGCCGCGTCTCCCAGGAGGACATCTACGATCCGATGACCGGCGACGTTCTGATCGAGGTCGGAACGGAGATCACCGAGGAGCTGGCGAACGCGATTCAGGGTGCCGGCATCGAGCGGGTCAAGATCCGCTCCGTGCTGACCTGCGAGACGCGCCGCGGCGTGTGCATCGCGTGCTACGGACGCAACCTGGCGTCGGGTCGGCGGGTCGAGATCGGCGAGGCGGTGGGCGTCATCGCCGCGCAGTCGATCGGCGAGCCCGGCACCCAGCTGACGATGCGTACCTTCCACTACGGCGGCACCGCTTCGCGGGTGTCGGAGCAGTCGAAGCACGAGGCGAAGAACCCCGGTACCGTCCGGTTCCTCAACGTCTCGACCGTCGACGCGAAGTCCGGCGACCTCATCGTCGTCAACCGTAACGGCAAGCTCCTGATCACCGACTCCAAGGGTCGCGAGAAGGAGCGCTACGCGCTGGCCTACGGTTCGCGCCTCCATGTCCGCGAGGGCATGGAGGTCGAGCCGGGCGCCCAGCTGGTCGAGTGGGATCCGTTCACCTCGTCGATCCTTTCCGAGATCGGCGGCACGATCGAGTTCCGCGACATCGCCGAGGGCGAGAACGTCCGCGAGGAGACCGACAAGGTCACCGGCCTCTCGCAGCGCATCATCGTCGAGGCTTCCGCGAGCGAGAAGCGGATTCCGGCGATCGTGGTGAAGGGCGCGGGCACGGAGCGCCGCTACATTCTGCCCTCCGGCTCGCACCTGATGGTCAACGAGGGGCAGATCGTCACCGCCGGCGACGTGCTGGTGAAGATCCCGCGCGCCGAGGCCGCCAAGACGAAGGACATCACCGGCGGTCTGCCGCGGGTGGTGGAGTTGTTCGAGGCGCGCAGCCCGAAGGAGCCCGCGATCATCACCGAGGTCGACGGCACCGTCCGTCTCGGCGAGATCCACAAGGGCATGCGTCGCGTCACCGTGGAGGGAGATACGCAGGAGAATCGCGAGTATCTCGTCCCGCGGTCGGTGCACGTCAACGTCCAGGACGGCGAGCGCGTGCACGCCGGCGACCCGCTGATCGACGGCCCGATCAACCCGCACGACGTGCTTCAGGTGCTGGGCGAGAAGGAGCTGCAGCGCTACATGACCGACAAGATCCAGGAGGTCTACCGGTCGCAGAGCGTGCAGATCAACGACAAGCACATCGAGGTCATCGTCCGCCAGATGATGCGCTCGGTGAAGATCGAGGAGGTCGGTGACACCGAATTCCTCGTCGACGAGCAGGTGGACCGGTGGCGCTTCCAGGAGGAGAACGAGCGCGTCCTCGCCGCAGGCGGGCGGGCCGCGATCGGCCGGCCGCTGCTGCTGGGCATCACCAAGGCGAGCCTGTCGACCGACAGCTTCATCTCCGCGGCGAGCTTCCAGGAGACCACGCGGGTGCTGACCGAGGCGGCCATCTCCGGCCGGGTCGACTACCTGCGCGGGCTCAAGGAGAACGTCATCGTCGGCCGGCTCATCCCGGCGGGCACGGGCATGGCGCCGTACCACGACTTCCACATCGCGGAGGATCTGCCGGAAGTCGTCCATCCGGCGGACGACGAGATGTACTTCGATTTCGGCGACGACGAGATCCGCACCCTGCCGCAGGAGGTCGCGGAGACCGAGTAGCGTCAGTCGCAGAGCAGTCGGGCACGGGCGGCTCCTGGCCCGGGAACGGGGACTTCGAAGTCCCTGTTCCCCGGTTCCAGCGGCCGCCCTTGCTATTGCTGCGCTCCGCGTCAGGCCGGGGTCGCCTGCGCGGCGCCGGCGTGGCTCGCCGAGAGCTGCGCCAGGCGGTCGACGCCGACCGGCGGCGCGACCTGCCAGGGAACGAGGGCGAAGCGGTGCGCCAGCTCGCCGCGGACGCGCGCGATGTGCCGGACCTCGGCCTCGGCGAGGCGCGCGAGCACCGGGTCGCGAGTCCGCGCCGCGGCCAGGCTGCGATTGAGGACCCAGGCCCACGGCTCGATGCCGGCGCGGCGGAGGTCCGCCTGCAGCCGCGCGGCCTCGGCGACCGGAGTCGCCTGCGGCAGGGCGACGAGCACGACGTGGGTGTACTCCGGATCGCGCAGCAGGTCGAGCGGCGTCTTGAGGCGGCCGGGAGTCGAGCCGGCCTTGCGCATGACGTCCCGGTGGTAGGCGCCGGTGGCGTCGAGCAGCAGCAGCGTGTGGCCGGTCGGCGCGGTGTCGAGCACCACGAACTGGCGCCGCGCCTCGCGCAGGAGATGAGAGAAGGCACTGAAGACGGCGATCTCCTCCGTGCATGGAGAACGCAGGTCCTCTTCGAGGAGCGCCAGGGCGTCCGGAGCGAGGCCGGCGCCGGTGGTCGCGAGCACGTGCTCGACGTAGCGGCGAACCTCCGCACGCGGATCGATGCGGCCGACGGCGAGCCCGTCGACGCTGCCGGCGAGGGTCGTCTCGAGGTGGGCGGCCGGATCGGTCGTCGACAGCTTGACCGCATGGCCGCGCCGGGCGAGCTCGACGGCGACCGCCGCGGCGAGCGTCGTCTTGCCGACCCCGCCCTTGCCCATCACGAGGACCAGGCCCTTGCCCTTCGCGGCCAGCTCGTCGACCAGCGTGGAGAGCTCCGGGGCGTCGATCCGCGGCCGCGGCGCGGCGTTCGCGTTCGGCGCTGGCGCTGCGTCCTCGCCTGGAACCAGCAAGGCGCGCAAGGCCTCCACTCCCAGCGCTTCGAAGGGCCGCAGGGGCACGCGGTCGGACGGCAGCGCGCGCAGGGTCGCGGGCATCGCGGCGAGGGCCTCGCGCCCGCGCCTCGCGTAGGCCACGGCGAGCGGATCGGCCGGATCGGGCGACAGCAGTTCGCCGTTGACGAGCAGCCGCAGGCCGGCGATGCCGAGCTCGGCGAGCTCGACGCGGGTGCGCTCGGCCTCGTCGATCGACGAGCTCTCGGGGCGGGTCACCAGCACGAGGCTCGTGACCGCGGGATCGCGCAGCGTCGCGACGGCTTGCGCATAGAGGGCGCGCTTCTCGCCGAGGGCCGCGAGCGGGCCGAGACAGGAGGCGCCGCTCGTGTTGTCGCGCAGGAAGCCGTCCCAGGCTGCCGGCAGGGCGAGGAGGCGCAGCGTGTGCCCGGTGGGCGCGGTGTCGAAGATCACGTGATCGCAGGCGTCCGCTTCGCCGCCGCTGACCAGGAGCCGGACGAACTCGTCGAAGGCGGCAACCTCGGTCGAACAGGCGCCCGAAAGCTCCTCCTCCATGCGCCGGATGACATCGGCAGGGAGCGTTCCGCGGAACGGGCCGACAGTCCTTTCGAGGACCGCACGCGCGGCGGCCTCGGGATCGATGTCGATCACCGAGAGGTTGGCGACGCCGGGCAGGAGCGTCGCCTGGCCGGTGAAGGGGACTCCGAACACGTCCTCGAGGTTGGACGCCGGATCCGTGCTCACGAGAAGGACCCGCCGGCCGCGGTCGGCGAGCGCCACGGCCGTCGCCGAGGAGAGTGAGGTCTTGCCCACGCCGCCCTTTCCCGTGAAGAAGAGATAGCGCGTCGGACGATCGAGGAGGCCCGGGGCCATGGTCTTCCCGTTACCCGCAGCAGCCGGAGCCGGGGACGCAGCCGGGCTCGGTCGCGATCCGCAAGGCGCTCACCGGTGGGCGGTCGGTTGCGAGCCCGAGGCGAGCGGCGAGCGCCGCACGGCTCGGATAGGCGCCCTCGCTCAGGATCTGGCCGTCGACGAGCACCAGCGGCAAAGCGGCCACGGACAGCCGTCGCAACGCATCCGCCACGGCAGGGTTGCACGCGAAGGCCTCGGGCTCGCGCGAGAGCGAATGGCGCTCGACGGCGACGCCGTGGCTCTCTGCCCACTGGAGATCCGCGCTGAATCGCGCCAGTGCGGGATCCGGTTCCGGCCCGCAGACGCCGGTGGAGCAGCACATCGGAGGATCGAAGACTTGCAGCTGAAGGGTGGTCATGGTTGCGACCTCTCTGCCTGGACGTGGAGCTGTCGACCCCTCGTCCTATGTCGCCCTCGTCGCGGGCGCGGGCTGTACGGGGAACCAGTGTCGCGTGCGGTTGCAGAACGAGCAGACCGAGAGCATCACCGGGACTTCGACCAGGACGCCGACCACCGTGGCCAGCGCCGCGCCCGACTCCGGGCCGAAGAGCGCGATCGCGGTGGCGACCGCCAGCTCGAAGAAGTTGCTCGCGCCGATCAGGGCTCCCGGCGCCGCCACGTTGTGCGGCACCTCGAGCCACTTCATCAGGCCGTAGGTCAACGCCGAGTTGAAGTAGACCTGGATGAGGAGCGGAATCGCGATCAGCACGACGTGGAAGAAGCGCCCAGTGAGGTTGTCGGCCTGGAACGCGAAGATCATCACCAGCGTCGCGAGCAGCGCGATCACCGTGACGGGATGGAAGGCGGGAAGAAAGGTACCTTCGAACCAGTCTCGGCCCTTCAGGCGGAGCAGCGCGACCCGGCTCAGCGCTCCGAGCGCGAGCGGGATGACGATGAAGACCACGACCGATAGCAACAAGACGTTGAACGGCACCGTCAGCGTGCTCGCGCCGGTGACCAGCAAGCCGACGATCGGCGCAAAAAGCACCAGCATGATGAGGTCGTTGAGCGAGACCTGCACCAGGGTGTAAGCCGGATCGCCGTCGGTCAGGTAAGACCAGACGAAGACCATGGCCGTACAGGGTGCCGCCGCGAGAATGATCGAGCCAGCGAGGTACTGGTTGGCGAGCTCGGCGCCGATCCAGGGCTGGAACAGGATTCGGAAGAACAGGTAGCCGATGGCCGCCATCGAGAACGGCTTGACCATCCAGTTCACGAACAGAGTGACCAGGATCCCGCGCGGCCGCTCGCGCACTGCGACGATCGAGCTCAGGTCGATCTTCAGCATCATCGGGTAGACCATCAGCCAGATGAGGACGGCGATCGCGACGTTGATCTGCGACCCCTCGCCGAACTCGAGACGGCGGATGGCGTCGGTGAACCCGGGCAGGAGCTTCCCGAGAGCGACTCCGGCTCCCATGCAGAGAACCACCCAGAGTGTCAGGTAGCGTTCGAAGACGTTCAACCGCTTCGGCGTGGAGGCCATCAGGCGGTCTCCCCGTTCGATGGCGATGGGTCCAGCACACCTTCCTCACGCAGGAAGCTGTCGATTCTCCTGGCCAGCTCGTCACGCACGCTCCGGAAACGCTGCAGGCCCGCTTCGGCGTCCGCGTCGTGGCCGGCGGGATCGGGCAGGGGCCAGTGCAGGCGGCGGGCCGCACCGAGGTAGAGCGGGCAGACCTCCTCCGCGCAGAGGGTGATCACCGTGTCGACCGTCGTCCGGTCGATCTCGTCGACCGACTTCGAGCGCTGGGCTGAGGCGTCGATGCCGATCTCGGCCAGCGCCTGCACGGCGACTGGATGGACCCGCGACGGCGCGGACCCGGCGCTCTGGATCGACAGACGATCTCCGGCGCGAGCGCGGGCGATGCCTTCCGCCATCTGGCTGCGGGCCGAGTTGGCGACGCAGAGGAAGAGAACTCCGTCCGTCATGAAGCGATCGCCCTGCGGACGTCGTTCGCTGCCAGGCCGAGCTCGGCGGCGCAGATCGTCGCGATCGGAATCTGGCGCAGCCGGGCGACGACCGCGCGATCGGCGCTGGCGACCGCGCCCTGCGCGAACAGGTCGAGAAGCGGTGTCAGGAGGGCGGCGGCGGGGCCGTCCTGCCGCAGCCGATAGAACACCAGCTTGCTCTCCTTGCGGTCGGCAATCAGCCCGCCGCGGGAGAGCACGGAGAGGTGTTGCGAGACGGTCGATGGCGCGAGCTCCAGCACGGCCGTCAACTGACAGACGCAGAGCTCGCCCCCGGTGAGCATCGCCAGGATGCGCAGCCGGGCGGGATGGGCGAGGCCCTTGGCGGTCTCCACCAGCTCTTCGATCTCGGCCGAGCGATCGATTCGTGGATTCGTCATATTACGAATTATAAGGGCAAACCCTCTGTTCCTGCCGCCCGGCAGGGTGGCGGGGAGGCGGTGCCGCTGAGGGATGGTCGGGCCGCTTGACGAATTGTCGCGGGAGATGGTACTTTTCCTCTCCCCCCGCTGTAGTCCCCAGGACCAGTCGGGCAGTGCGAGTCGTGGCAAGTGGTCGGGCTGTGTCCCGGCCACCGGCGCGTCTCGGATTCGAGGATTGAAGAACTCAGGAGTCTGTTCGCATGCCGACGATTCATCAGCTGGTCCGCGAGGGTCGCCAGCGCGTCATCAGCAAGACCAAGAGCCCGGCTCTGCAGCAGGCGCCGCAGCGCCGCGGAGTCTGCGTCCGTGTCTACACCCAGACGCCCAAGAAGCCGAACTCGGCTCTGCGCAAGGTGGCTCGCGTGCGCCTGACCAACGGAATCGAAGTCACGACCTACATTCCGGGCGTCGGGCACAATCTTCAGGAGCACTCCATCGTCTTGATCCGCGGCGGTCGCGTGAAGGACCTTCCTGGTGTGCGCTATCACGTCATCCGCGGCACGCTCGACTCCGTGGGTGTACAGAACCGCCGGCAGGGGCGCTCGAAGTACGGCGCCAAGCGGCCGAAGTCGTAACGGAGCCGATCGATGCCCAGGAGACGAGAAGTACCGAAGCGTGAAGTTCTGCCGGATCCCCTCTATGGCTCGCAGCTGGTCACCAAGTTCGTGAACGTCGTGATGCGCCAGGGCAAGAAGACGGTGGCCGAGCGCATCCTGTACGATGCCCTCGACACGGTGAAGGAGCGCACCTCGGACGATCCCGTCAAGGTGTTCAAGCGCGCGATCGAGAACGTCAAGCCCGCGGTGGAAGTGAAGTCGCGGCGCGTCGGCGGCTCGACGTACCAGGTGCCGGTCGAAGTGAATCCGAGCCGCAAGCTCGCCCTCTCGATCCGCTGGTTGATCCAGAGCGCGCAGAAGCGCGGCGAGAAGACGATGAAGGCGAAGCTCGCCGGCGAGCTGCTGGATGCCGCAGAGAACCGTGGCGGCGCGATCAAGAAGAAGGAAGACACCCACCGCATGGCCGAGGCCAACAAGGCCTTCGCGCACTATCGCTGGTAGGGCCTGAATGGAAGTAGCTCGCCGGCCGATCGCTGATCGCAGCCGGCGGTAAGACGAAGCTGAAGCGGCGCGGAGCTCCCTCAAGCTCCATTTATGCCGCTTACGATAGACGAGAGATCGAGCGTTCCTTCGGGGCGCAAGGATTATGGCGAGACAAGCACCCCTGTCGATGACTCGCAATATCGGCATCATGGCTCACATTGATGCCGGTAAGACGACGACCACCGAGCGGATCCTGTTCTACACCGGGGTCAACTACAAGATCGGTGAAGTCCACGAAGGCACTGCCACCATGGACTGGATGGTCCAGGAGCAGGAGCGCGGAATCACCATCACCGCGGCGGCGACCACCTGTTTCTGGAACAAGTATCGGATCAACATCATCGATACTCCCGGACACGTGGACTTCACGGCCGAGGTCGAGCGCTCGCTGCGCGTGCTCGACGGCGCCGTGGCGGTCTTCGATGCCGTGGCCGGCGTCGAGCCGCAGTCCGAGACCGTCTGGCGGCAGGCGGACCGTTACAAGGTTCCGCGCAT
>CAZQTL010000056.1:17877-19637 GCA_964595975.1 uncultured Thermoanaerobaculia bacterium
AGATGGACCGCATCGGCGCCGACTTCGATCGTTGCGTCTCGATGATGCGCACGCGCCTGGCAGCGTCGCCGGTCGTCATTCAATTCCCCTGGGGCCGCGAAGACACGCTCAAGGGGATCATCGACCTCATCCGCATGCAGGGTATCGCCTACAAGGACGAGACCATGGGCGCCGCCTATGAGCTCGTCGACATCCCCGAGGAGTACCGGGAGCGGGCGAAGGAGCTGCGGGAGAAGATGGTCGAGGCGATCGCCGAAACCGACGACAAGCTGCTGGAGAAGTACCTCTCTGGCGAAGAGATCTCCAACGAGGAGCTGAAGGCGGCCCTGCGCATCGCCACGATCACCAATCGTCTGCAGCCGGTCGTCTGTGGCAGCGCGTTCAAGAACAAGGGCGTGCAGCCGCTGCTCGACGCGGTCGTCGACTACCTGCCGTCGCCGGAGGACATCGCGCCGGTGCAGGGTCTCGAGCCCCACACCGAGAAGACGGTCGAGCGCTCGATCGCCGAGGGTCAGCCTTTCGCCGGGCTGGTGTTCAAGATCATGAGCGACCCGTTCGTCGGTCAGCTCGCCTTCTTCCGTGTCTACTCCGGGCATGTCGAATCCGGCACCGGCGTTCTCAACGCCACCAAGGACTCGAAGGAGCGGATCGGCCGCCTGCTGAAGATGCACGCCAACAAGCGCGAGGAGATCTCCGAGGTCTGGGCAGGCGATATCGCCGCCGCGGTCGGTCTGCGCAGCGTGACGACCGGCGACACGATCTGCGACCCGCAGCACGCCGTGATCCTCGAGGCGATGAACTTCCCCGAACCGGTGATCTCGGTTTCCATCGAGCCCAAGACGAAGGTCGACCAGGAGAAGCTCGGCCTCGCCCTGGGCAAGCTGATGCAGGAAGACCCGACCTTCCACGTGCATACCGATCCCGACACCGGCCAGACGCTGATCTCCGGCATGGGTGAGCTGCATCTCGAGATCATCGTCGACCGCCTGGTGCGAGAGTTCAACGTCGGCGCCAACGTCGGCAAGCCGCAGGTCGCCTACAAGGAGACGATCACGCAGGAGTCCGAGGGCGAGGGCAAGTTCGTCCGTCAGACCGGCGGCCGCGGCCAGTACGGCCACGCCAAGATCCGTCTGCGCCCGACGACCGAGGCCGAGTTCATCTTCAACAACGAGATCGTCGGCGGCGTGATCCCCAAGGAGTTCATCAAGCCGATCGAGCAGGGTATCCGCGAGCAGCTCGACAACGGCCCGCTCGCCGGCTATCCGATCTCGGGAGTCGAGGTCGAGCTCTACGACGGCAGCTTCCACGACGTCGACTCGTCGGAAATCGCCTTCAAGATCGCCGGCTCGATGGCCTTCCAGGATGCCTCCAAGAAGGCGAAGCCGGTCCTGCTCGAGCCGATCATGGCGGTCGAGGTGGTTACCCCGGAAGAGTACATGGGCGAGATCATCGGCGACCTGACTTCCCGCCGCGGTCGCGTCCAGCACATGGAGCCGCGCGGCAACGTGCAGGTGATCGCCTGCAAGGTGCCGCTTTCGGAGATGTTCGGCTACGCGACGGACGTGCGCTCGATGTCGCAGGGCCGCGCGAGCTACACCATGCAGTTCGCCTCTTACGAGCAGGCGCCCAAGAGCGTCAGCGAAGAAGTTATCGCGAAGGCCGCCGGCTGACGCCGGCGCCTTCCCGGGACGATACGGAGACAAGTCATGGCTAAGGAAAAATTCGACCGCACCAAGCCGCACGTGAACGTGGGAACGATC
>CAZQTL010000057.1:0-19526 GCA_964595975.1 uncultured Thermoanaerobaculia bacterium
TTCGTCGCCGCCGAGCTCGCCATCTACCTCTGGGCCGTCAAGACCTTCCCCATCCTCGGTGGCCGCACCGCCGCCGCGACCCGCCGATAGCAAGGAGTGAATGAAAATGTCCAAGCGCATCGTTGTCGACCCGATCACCCGCATCGAAGGGCACCTGCGCATCGACGTCGAGGTGGACGGCGGAAAGGTCACCAAGTCCTGGTCCTCGGGTCAGATGTTCCGGGGTATCGAGCTCATCCTCGAAGGGCGTGATCCGCGGGAGGCCTGGCTCTTCGCCCAGCGCATCTGCGGCGTCTGCACCACCGTCCATGCCATTACCTCGGTGCGCGCGGTCGAGAACGCGATCGGCCTCGAGATCCCGATGAACGCGCAGTACATCCGCAACCTGATTCTCTGCGCGCACGGTCTGCACGACCACATCGTCCACTTCTACCACCTGTCGGCGCTCGACTGGGTCGACGTCACCTCGGCCCTCAAGGCCGACCCGGCGAAGGCCTCGGCGCTCGCCGAGTCGCTCTCGCCCTGGCCGCACAACAGCACCCGAGAGCTCGCCGCCGTCAAGGGCAAGCTCGAAGCGTTGATCGCTTCGGGTCAGCTCGGCATCTTCACCAACGGCTACTGGGGCCACTCGGCGATGCACCTGCCGCCGGAGGTCAACCTGCTCGCGGTTTCGCACTACCTGCAGGCACTCGACTACCAGCGCAAGGCGAACAAGGTCGTGGCGATTCTCGGCAGCAAGACGCCGAACATCCAGAACCTGGCGGTCGGCGGTGTCGCGAACGCGATCAACCTCGACAACGACGCGACGCTCAACATGGAGAAGCTGTACTTCATCAAGGACACGCTCGAAGAGGTCAAGACCTTCGTCGAGCAGGTCTACCTGCCGGACGTGATCGCCATCGGCTCTATGTATCCGGAGTGGCTGGGCTACGGCGCCGGGGTGACGAACTACATGGCGGTACCCGACCTGCCGCTCGACGGCAAGGGTACCGAGTTCGACCTGCCCGGCGGCGTCATCATGGGCGGCGACCTGTCGTCGTACCGGCCGATCAAGACCTTCAACGATCCGCTCTTCCAGGCCAAGGTCGAGGAGTCGGTCGCCCACGCCTGGTACGAGGGGGACTGGCAGAAGCACCCGTGGGACGAGGACCTGCCGAAGCCGCAGTACACCGACTTCCAGGACGACGGCAAGTACTCGTGGGTGAAGGCGCCGCGCTTCGAGGGCAAGCCGATGCAGGTCGGGCCGCTGGCCCAGATCCTGATGGGCTACGCCTCGGGGCACGAGCTCATCACCAAGCACGTCAACGAGTCGGTCGCGCTCGCCTCCTCGATCGCCAAGGTCAAGATTCCGCTCACCGCCCTGCACTCGACGCTCGGCCGTCATCTGGCCCGCGCCATCCGCTGCGCGGTGCTGGCGGAGCTCTCGCTCAAGCACTGGGGCCTGCTGGTCGGCAACATCGGCAAGGGCGACGTCAGCATCTGGAACAAGCCGGTCTTCCCCAAGGGCGAGGTGAAGGGCTTCGGCTTCCACGAGGCGCCGCGCGGCACGCTGTCGCACTGGGTCGTCATTCGCGACGGCCGGATCGCCAACTACCAGGCGGTCGTGCCGTCGACCTGGAACGCCGGTCCGCGCGATGCGCAGGGGCAACTCGGACCCTACGAGGCCTGTCTCGTGGGCAATCCCGTCGCCGACAGCGAGCGGCCGCTCGAGGTCGTGCGCACGATCCACTCCTTCGATCCTTGTCTCGCCTGCGCCATCCACGCCTTCGACCCCGAGGGCAACGAGACGGCGTCGGTGAAGGTGCTGGGAAGTTGAAGTCTTCGGGGGCGGACGAGGAGGGGGGCATGCCGAAACGCACCCTGGTGCTGGGGATGGGCTGCATCCTGATGCGCGACGACGGCGTGGGTCCCTCGGCTCTCGCCGCCTTCGAGTCGCTCTACGAGCTGCCTGCCGGCGTCGAGCTGCTCGACATCGGCACCCCCGGTCCCGAACTCGCCCACCAGATCGGCGGCTACGACGCGTTGATCGTCTTCGACGCGCTCCGTGTGCAGTCGCCGCCGGGCACCGTCCGGTGCTTGACGCGCAACGAGATCCTCGCCGCCCCCCTTTCGAATCCTCGCCTCTCGCCCCACGATCCCGGCCTGCGCGAGGCGTTGCTCACCGCCGAGTTCTTCGGCGAAGCCCCGGGCGAAGTCCTGCTCGTCGGCATCGTGCCCAAGGAGATCGAGCTGGGAACGGCGCTCTCGCCCGAGGTGGCCGCGGCGCTCCCCCGGGCGGCGGAGGCCGCGGCAGCCGAGCTCGTGCGGCTCGGCATCGTCCCGGTCCCGCGGCACGAAGCCGCGCTGGCGGAGGTCTGGTGGCAGCAGGTCCCTGCGGCGGCCGCCGGCTGAGCCGGCACCGCTAGCCGGCGGGCTCGTCGCCGACGACGATCATCCCCGCCTCGACGCGCACCGCGACCACCGATAGAGGCCGCTGCGGCGGGCCTGAGAGGGGCTTGCCCTCGGCATCGAACATCCCCTGGTGGCAAGGGCAGCGGTAGCGCCCGAGATCGGGGCGCCATCGCACCTCGCAGCCCTGGTGCGTGCACAGCAGCGAACGCGCGAAGATCTCCGTGCCCTCGCGCCGCAGCTCGACCGGATCGCCGCGGTGCAGCACCCGCAGCCGGCCGTCCGGCGGCAGGGCGGAGAGCGGCAGGCGGGCAGGCGCCGGTCCGGCGGGCTCGCTCCTGCAGGCCGCCGTCTGGGCGCCGATGCCGGAGGCGCCGGCGAGCCCGAAGAGGCGAGCGAAGGCCTCGCGGCGGGTGGCGAGGATCTTTCCGCCCGGCGTCCGCTCCGATTCGTCGCTCACGGGCGGATTATCGCCGCCTTCCGCCGGACGCTTCGCCGCCCGGCAGGGTGGGAGCCGGTGAGGGTCCGCCTGGGTGGGAGCGTCGCGCGCTGGCCGGAGTAAGCTCGCGCGCGAAATGCCGAACGAGGCACCTGCGGCGACCGCCGCGCGAGAAACCGCCGCTTCGGTCGCGGCTTCGAGATCGCGCCTGCGGCTCGAGGTCCGTGGCGCCGTGCAAGGCGTCGGATTCCGCCCCTTCGTCTACCGCCTGGCTCGCGAGCTGGGGCTGGACGGCTGGGTGCGCAACGATTCGCATGGCGTCGAGATCGAAGTCGAAGGCCCGCGCAACCGCCTGGAGTCGTTCGCGGTGCGCCTGGCGCAGGAGAAGCCCGCGCCGGCCCTCCTACAGTCGGTCGCCGCCGTCTGGCAGGTGCCGGTCGGACACCGCGGCTTCGCCATCCAACCGAGCGCGACGCGCGCCGGCACCAGCGCGGTCGTGCTGCCCGACCTCGCGACCTGCTCCGAGTGCCGCCGCGAGACGTTCACGCCCGGCGATCGCCGCTTCCGCTATCCCTTCACCAACTGCACCCACTGCGGTCCGCGTTTCTCGATCGTCCTCGGACTGCCCTACGACCGGCCGGCGACGACGATGCGCGGCTTCGAGCTCTGTCCGGCTTGCCACGCAGAGTACGAAGACCCCGCGAGTCGCCGCTTTCACGCCCAGCCGAATGCCTGCCCGGAGTGCGGTCCGCAGCTGCGCTCGACCGGAGCGGCGGGAGAGCTGCGAGCGTCGCGCGCCGCGGCGATCGGCGACGTGGTTGCCGCGCTCGTTCGCGGCGAGATCGTGGCGGCGAAGGGGATCGGCGGATTTCAGCTGCTCTGCGATGCGCGTTCGGCAGCGGCGGTGGCGCGATTGCGCGTCCGCAAGCGCCGGCCGGCGAAAGCCCTGGCCCTGATGGTGCGCGACGTCGGAGCGGCGCGCGAATTCTGTCGCGTCTCGCCCGAGGAGGCGGCGTTGCTCGCGTCGCCCCAGGCGCCGATCGTGCTCCTGCGGCGTCGCGATCTCCCGGCCCTGACCCTCGCGCCGCAGGTCGCGCCCGGCAACCCACGCCTCGGCGTCATGCTGCCGACGAGCCCCCTTCATCATCTGCTGCTCGCCGAGCTCGGGTTTCCGCTGGTCGCGACGAGCGGCAATCTCTCGGACGAGCCGATCGCCATCGACGACGAGGAGGCTCTCCGGCGTCTCGGCGGAGCGGCAGGCATCGCCGATCTCTTCCTGCTCCACGACCGGCCGATCGCCCGCCACGTCGACGACAGCGTTGCCTGGCTCGTCGACGGCGCGCCACAGTTGCTGCGGCGAGCCCGCGGTTATGCGCCGTTGCCGGTCGTCGCTTCGCGCTCCCTGCCCTGCATCGTCGCCACCGGAGCGCACCAGAAGGCGGCGGCAGCGGTGAGCATCGGTCGTCAGATCTTCCTCTCGCAGCACCTGGGAGACATGGAGACGCCAGAGGCGCATGCGGCTTTCGAGCGCGTCATCCTCGACTTCCTCGCCCTTTACGGGGCGACGCCGGTGGCTATCGCGCACGACCTGCATCCGGACTATCCGACGACCCGCTGGGCCGAGGCCGCGTCGCGCGCAGGCGGCGGCCTGCTCGAACGCGCCGGCGCGCGACCGGCACCGCTCAGGCTCGTCGCCGTGCAGCATCATCATGCCCACCTCGCCGCCTGTCTTGCCGAACGCGACGCCGAGAGAGGCGCCGGTGCGAGGCCTGCCGGCGCCGACTCCGGCCCGGCGCTCGGACTCTGCTTCGACGGCACCGGCTACGGTCCGGACGGCACCATCTGGGGCGGCGAGGCGCTGGTGATCTCCGCCACTTCGGCGCCCGGGAACTTCCATCGCCAGGCGCGCCTGCGCCCCTTCCGGCTGCCGGGCGGCGAAGCGGCGGTGCGCGAGCCGCGCCGCGTGGCTCTCGCGCTGCTGCATCAGCTGGAGGGCCCCGCTGCCCTGTCGGGCCCCGAGATTCCCGCCCTCTCAGGCTTCCGGCCGGCCGAGCGGGCGGCGCTCGACCGCATGCTGGCGACCGGCTGGAACGCCCCCTGGACCTCTTCGATGGGCCGGCTCTTCGACGGGGTGGCGGCCCTCGTCGGCGTCGGCGGAATCGACGGCGACGGCGCGCGAGTGTCCTTCGAAGCCGAAGCGGCGATGGCGCTCGAGTTCGCCGCCGACCCGGGCGAGCTCGGAAGCTACCCCCTGCCGCTGGTCGAGGCCTCCGAGCCCGCCGGTCTCGCGCCGGGACAGCTCCCGAGCCCGGACTTCCTCGAGCTCGACTGGCGGCCGCTCCTCATCGCCCTGCTCGCCGACCGTGCGCGCGGCGTGGCGGCGCCTCGCATCGCCGCCCGTTTCCATCAGGCCGTCGTCGACGCCGGAGTGGCGGTTGCGCTCCGCGCCGCGCGGCAACTGGGCACCTGGCCGATCGTCGCCCTCTCGGGCGGCTGCTTCCAGAATCGTCTTCTCAGCGAGCGCCTGGCGGCCCGCCTGCGCGCGCACGATTTCACCGTCGAGCTGCATCGCGCCGTGCCACCCAACGACGGCGGCATCGCGCTCGGACAGATCGCGATCGCCGCCGCGCGACTCGCGGCGGAATGAACGCAGAGATCCGAAAGGAGCCAGCGCCCATGTGTCTCGGAGTCCCTGGACAGGTCGTCGAAGTGGTGCACAACGAGATCGGCATCCCGATGGGCAAGGTGGACTTCTCCGGCGTCGTGAAGGAGGTCTGCTTCGCCTACACGCCGGAGGTCGAGGCGGGTGAATGGGTGGTGGTCCACGTCGGCTTCGCCATCAGCAAGATCGACGAGGCGGAGGCGAAAAAGGTCTTCCTCTACCTCGAGGAGATCGGCGAGCTGCTCGAGCTGCAGGACGAGGCCGCGGCCCCCAGGACCCGGCGAGGGGAGGGCTGAGCGATGCGCTTCGTCGACGAGTATCGCGGCGAGCAGGAGGCGCAGGCGCTCTTCGGCGCCCTGCGCCGCGACACCCATCGGCCGTGGAATCTCATGGAGGTGTGCGGCGGGCAGACCCACACGCTCATGCGCTCGGGCATCGACCGCCTGCTCCCCGAGACACTCGGGCTGATTCACGGACCGGGCTGCCCGGTCTGCGTCACGCCGCTCGAGCTCATCGACCAGGCGCTCGCCATCGCGCGTCGTCCGGAGGTGATCTTCACTTCGTTCGGCGACATGCTGCGCGTTCCGGGCTCGACCACCGACCTGCTCGCCGTCAAGTCGGCCGGCGGCGACGTGCGCATGGTCTACTCGCCGCTCGACGCCGTCAAGCTGGCACGGGAGAACCCCGGGCGCGAGATCGTCTTCTTCGCCGTCGGTTTCGAGACCACGGCGCCGCCCAACGCGATGGCGGTCTGGCAGGCGAAGCGCCTCGGCCTCGCGAACTTCTCCATCCTGACGTCGCACGTCCTCGTGCCACCGGCGATGGAGGCGATCCTTCAGTCGGCCGACTGCCGGGTAAACGGATTCCTCGCCGCCGGGCACGTCTGCGCCGTCATGGGCTACTGGGAGTACGAGCCGATCGCCGAGAAGTATCGCGTCCCGATCGTGGTCACGGGTTTCGAGCCGCTCGATCTGCTGCAGGGTATTCACATGGCGGTCGCGGCGCTCGAGGCCGGGCGCTGGGGGGTCGAGAATCAGTACGTTCGCGCGGTCACGCGCGACGGCAACCCCGCGGCGCAGAAGCTCGTCGCCGAGGTGTTCGAGGTCTGCGACCGCAAGTGGCGCGGGATCGGAACGATTCCAGCCAGCGGGCTCCGGCTGCGCGAGGAGTTCCGCGCGCACGACGCCGAGCGGAAGTTCGACGTCGGCGGCATCTCCGCCGACGAGTCGCCGTTGTGCATCGCCGGTCAGGTCCTGCAGGGCATCCGCAAGCCGAACGAGTGCCCGGCGTTCGGCAAGCAGTGCAATCCCGAGCGACCGCTCGGCGCACCGATGGTGTCCTCCGAGGGCGCCTGCTCCGCCTACTACCGCTACGCGAGGCTGGCGTGAGCGTCCCGCCGCGCGAGTCGCAGGTAGCGGACCGGTCGGACGCCGCCGATCTGGCTTCGGGTCCGGTCTGTCCGGTGCCGATCTCGGAGTACCCGACCGTGCAGATGGCGCACGGCGGCGGCGGACGCTTGACGCAGCAGCTCATCGAGCGCATGTTCGTTCCCAGCTTCGCGAACCCGGAGCTCGAGCGCATGCACGACGGCGCGGTGCTCGCCGGCGGCGGCGAGCGCCTCGCCTTTTCGACCGACTCGTACGTCGTGCGCCCCCTCTTCTTTCCCGGCGGCGACATCGGCTCGCTCGCCGTCCATGGAACGGTGAACGATCTGGCGATGTGCGGCGCCCGGCCGGTGGCGCTCACCTGCGCTCTTATCCTCGAGGAAGGGCTGCCGATGGAGACGCTCTGGCGAATCGTCTCTTCGATGAAGGACGCCGCGGCGACGGTCGGCGTGCCGATCGTCACCGGCGACACCAAGGTCGTCGATCGCGGCAAGGGGGACGGGGTCTACATCAACACCGCCGGCATCGGCCGGATCGCCGCCGGCATCGAGATCTCTCCCCGGCGCGCCCGCCCCGGCGACCGGATCCTGGTCTCGGGCGCGATCGCCGAGCACGGCATCGCCATCCTTTCGGTGCGCGAAGGCCTCGCCTTCGACGCGCCGATCGTCAGCGACTCGGCGGCGCTGCACTCCCTGGTCGGCGATCTTCTGGCAGCCCTGGGCGATCGCGTGCACGTCCTGCGCGACCCGACGCGCGGCGGCGTCGCCTCGGCGCTCAACGAGATCGCCAGCGCCGCCGGTGTCGCCATTCGCCTCGACGAGTCCGCGCTGCCGGTGGCGCCGGCGGTGCGCGGCGCTTGCGAGATCCTCGGTCTCGATCCGCTCTACGTGGCGAACGAGGGCAAGGCGATCGCTTTCGTCGCCGCCGAAGCCGCGGACGAGGCTCTGGCCATCTGGCGCCGGCATCCGCTGGGCCGGCAGGCGGTGGTGATCGGCGAAGTGGTCGAGGGGGCAGCGGGCCTGGTCACCCTGCGCAGCTCGATCGGCGGCACGCGCATCGTCGACCTGCTCTCCGGCGAACAGCTGCCACGGATCTGCTGAGAGTCAGCTGGCGGAAGGCGCCTGCGGCGCGAGCGGCGCAGTCGCCAGCAGCAGCTCCTTGTCCCGGCGTGACAGGGACTTGATCCGCGCCTCTTCGACCAGCGCGGCACTCCATGACTCCACCTCGCACGACCAGGCGAGCTCGACCGGCAGGCGGGAGCGCGTGTAACGCGAGGCCTTCCCGGAACGGTGCTCGCGCAGGCGCCGCGCCAGGTCGACCGCTGCCCCGGCGTAGAGCGATCCGTCGCGGCAGCGGAGGAGATAGACGTGCGGCACCGGCGCCGGGGCGCCGCGGTCAGGAGGGGCCGGGAGTGACGGGGTTCGACGGCTTCGAGTCGGCACCCGTGCCGGCGGCGTTGGTCGCCGTCACCGTGAAGGTGTACTCGACTCCGTTCGTGAGCCCGGTGATGGCGTGCGAGAGCCCGGGCTGGCCGGCGTTGGTATCGGTGCCACCGGCCGGGCTGGAGGTGACGGTGTAGCCCAGGATCGGACTGCCGCCGTCGTCGAGCGGCGCGACGAAGACCACCGTGGCCGTGGTGTCCCCTGCCACCGCGACGACACCTGTCGGCGCGGCCGGCACGGTCGCCGGCGTGACCGCGTTCGACGGCAGAGAAGCCGGACCCGAGCCGTTCGCGTTGGTCGCCACGACCGTGAAGGTGTAGGAGGTACCGTTGGTGAGACCGGTGACGACGTGCGACAGGCCGATCGCGCCGGCATTCGAGTCCACGCCGCCGGCCGGGATCGAGGTCACGGTGTAGCCGGAGATGGCGGCGCCGCCGTTGTCGACGGGCGGCACGAAGGTCACCGTCGCCTGGGCGTTGCCGGCAGCCGCGACGACTCCGGTCGGAGCCCCCGGCGGGCCGGCGGTGAAGCTCCAGGCCGACGTATCGTTCGATTCGACACCGTCGCAGAACAGATTGGCTCCGACCTCGGGAGCACAACCCGGCGTGACCGCGGGCGTCGGCGCAGAGGCCGGGCTCGTTCCGACGCCGTTCTGAGCGACGACCGTGAAGGTGTAGGGGATGCCGTTGGTCAGACCGACGACGTAGTGCTTCAGGGCCGTCGAACCCTGGGTGAGATCGACGCCGCCTGGCGGATTGGAGATGACCGTGTAGCCGGAGATCGCGCTGCCACCGTTCGAGGCGGAAGCCGCGAAGGTGACGTCCGCACCGTAGTTGCGCGGCACGGCCCCAGCGGCACTCGGAGCCGACGGCACCGTGGCCGGAGTCGCGCTGTTCGATGGCGCAGAAGGATCGCTGATGCCGTTGGCGTTGGTCGCCCGCACGGTGAAGGTGTAGGCGGTGCCGTTGGTGAGATTGGTGATCACGTGGGTCAGCGAGGTGCTGCCGGCGTTGCTGTCGATCCAGCCGGCGGTGGCCGGACTCGGCGTCACCGTGTAGCCGAGAATCGGGCTTCCGCCGTTGTTGCTCGGCGCCGCGAAGGTCACCGTCACCTGGGTGTTGCCGGGCGTTGCGACGACTGAAGTCGGCGCGCTCGGCGGGCCGCCCAGGCTCGCGGTGTAGAGCTCGATCTCCTCGTCGAAGTCCTCGTCGGCGGCGTAGAGCACGTCACGGCTGTTGGAGGAGACCTCCCAGACGATCGGCAGGGTGACGTACTTCAGGATCACGTCGCCGCCGAAGACCAGCGGACCGGAGACGTCCAGCACCGTGCCGCCGGCGATCGGCGCCGCATAGAGCTCGTCGGTCCCGTCGGTCTCCCCGTCCGCGCCGTAGATGACCCAGTTGCTGTCGGGGGTGAGACGGTAGTTCTGCACGTCGCCGCCGGCAGTGAGCGCGCGGTTCAGCTTGACGGCGGTGCCGCCGCCGATCGGCACGCTGTAGATCTCGTTGAGACCGTCGGAGACGGCGTCGGCGACATAGACGACGCGTGAGCTGTCGGGAGTGATCGTGGGATCCGGGCCGCTCGTCGGAGCGCCCGTACCGAGGACATCCCCGGCAGCGTTGAGCGCGCCGTTGAGCTTGGTGGGCGTTCCGCCGGCGAGCGGCACGCTGTAGAGCTCGACGAGGTCGCCGATGGTCTCGTCCGAGCGATAGACCACCTTCGAGCTGTCGCCACTGATCGAGAAACCCTGCTCGACATCGCGCCCGGCAGCCAGGCTGCCGTTGAGCACGGTGGCGGTGCCGCCGGCGATCGGCACGCTGTAGAGCTGGAACGTTCCCGCCGTCGCCTGGTCGGCGCGGTAGACCACCCGCGCGTTGTTGGGGCTGATCTGGAAGCTGGTGACGTCGCCGGCGAGCGAGCCGTTGAGCTTGGTCGAGGTGCCGCCGATGATTGGCACGCTGTAGAGCTCGAAGGTTTCGTCGGTCGAAGCGTCGGCGCGGTAGACGACCCGGGTGTTGTCGGCGCTGATCTGGAAGTCCGCCTCGACGGCGCCGCCCGAGGTGAGGGCCCGATTGAGGATCACGTTCAGCTCCATCGGTCCGTCGGCCGGGACGCTCCAGAGCTCGCCGTTACCGAAGGCCGTAGCCACCGGCCGGTAGACCACCGTTTCGCCGTCCGAGCTGATCCTGTAGGAATCCACGTCCCACTGGCTGCCCTTGTCGACGCTCAGCCGCACCGAGCCGCCGCCGGTGATCGAGACGCTGTAGAGATCGAAGACGTTCTGGTTGGTGCCCTGATCGGCGACGTAGAAAACCCGGTCGCTGGTGGGCGAGATCTGGAAGTTGAGGACGTTGCGTCCGTTCCCCAGGTTGGCGTTGAGCTTGGTGCTCACCCCGCCGCCGATCGGCACGCTGAAGAGCTCGGTCTTGCCCAGAGTGTCCTGGTCCACCATGTAGACCACGCGCGCGCTGTTCGGGCTGATGGCGAAGGTCACGTGCTGCGTAGCGGTCAGCACGTCCGAGAGTCGCACGGGGGTCCCGCCGGCCATCGGCACGCTCCACAGCTCGAAGGCGCCGTCGACGACCGCGTCCTGTCCGTAGACGGCCCACTGGCCGTTGGGACTGATCTTCGGCGAGGTCTTGTCGAAGTCGACATCGCTGAACCCGTGCCCGTCGCTGAGCTGCGTCGACGCCGCGAGAGGCGCCCCCGCCGCGGCGAGGAGCAGGACGCCGAAAGCCCCGCAGACCAGCTCTCGCAGCTGGCGGGAGCGGCGGGACCTGAGGGTCGGGCTGGAGGCGGTTTCGGGCGTCGAGCGGCGTTCCGGCATGGCAGCTGTTTCCTTTCCTGTCTGGGTACGGCATCCCCCATTCCGGGTCCCTCGACCACCGCGGCACACCCCGCCACGGGTCGGCTCCGGGCTCCGGAACAAATGGGCTCCCGAACGGGTCAGTTCGCCCGTTCTATTGGATTATAAAGCGTATCGCGCTCAACCGGTGTGAAGCCGGCTGCACGGACGACCCGCTCGAGCTCGCTCGTCGGCATCATCTGCGCCGTTTCGGCGCCGGCCATGTGGTAGATCGTCTCCCGCACCACGGTGCCGTCGAGGTCGTCCGCCCCGAACGACAAAGCCACTTGGGCCAGCTTGGGCGTCACCATCACCCAGTAGGCCTTGATGTGCGGGATGTTGTCTAGCACGAGCCGTGCCGTGGCGATATGGCGCAGGTCGTCGAGGCCGGTGGTGTGGTACTTGAGGCCCAGATAGTTGTTCTCCGGGTGATAGGCGAGCGGAATGAAGGCGTTGAATCCGCCGTATTCGTCCTGCAGCGTCCGCAGGCGCAGGAGGTGGTCGACCTTGTGGGAGCTCTTCTCCACGTGGCCGTACAGCATCGTGCAATTGCTCTTGATTCCCATGCGGTGGGCCACCCGGTGAACCTCGATCCACTCGTCGGCGTCGAGCTTGCCGTCGCAGATGATCTCGCGCACCTCCGGATGGAAGATCTCGGCGCCGCCGCCCGGGAGCGATCCCAGGCCCGCGGCGGTCAATCGCGTCAGGACCTCCTCGATCGAGAGCTTTTCACGCCTGGCGAACCAGCCGATCTCGATCGCCGTGAAGGCCTTGAGATGCGCCTTCGGGAAGCGCGCCTTGAGGCCGCGCAGCATCTCTTCGTACCAGGCCATGTCGAGGTCGGGATGGAGGCCGCCGACGATGTGGAACTCGGTGACGTCGTTGCCCCCCTGCTCGCCGGCCTGGCGGTAGATCTCCTCGTGCGACATCTGCCAGGCGTGCGGCTCGTCCTTCATGGCCGCAAAGCTGCAGAACTTGCAGTTATAGGTATAGACGCAGACGTTGGTCGGATTGATGTGCCGGTTGAGGTTGTAGAACACCGTGTCGCCGTGCAGGCGGCGCCGCACCTCGTTCGCCAGGCGCCCGAGCGCGACGACGTGTGGGGTCTCGAAGCACAGCAGCGCGTCCTCGGCGGAAAGCCGCACGCCGTCGCGGACCTTGACCGCGAGGTCCTGCAGCGCTGAAGGGAAGGTCGAGGGGTCGAGGGGGCTCATAGGGCCGAAAACTCTAACATTGAGCCGAATCGGCGGGCCTTTTCACGTAGGGTAGGGGGATTCCCATGCGCCGAATCGTCGCCCGCAGCCTGATGATCTCGCTTCTCCTCGGCTCGTTGCCGACGAAACCTGCGGCCGCACGGCCGCCGGACGCCTCCGCCGAACCGGCGGTCCCGGCCGACCCGCTGACCGAGCTCCTGGATGCGCGCGCGCTCAAGGAGACCCGCAACCCGGTCGTCGCGAGCTTCCTGGCCGGCGAGGGCTCGGCGCTCGTCCCGGAAGAGCTGCGGGAGCGCGCCCTCGCTCAGCTGCGCGGTGCACTCAAGGCCCAGACGAACGTCATGGGCCTGATGCTCGCCGGCGTCGGCGGGGTGATGGGCAGCGACTCGATGAAGAAGCAGCAGGAGTGGGCCGCGAAACAGTCGCCCGGCAAGATGATGGCCGGTGCCTTTCTCGGCATCGGCAGCGCCGCGCCTCCGGCCCCGTCCGGGGACCAGATGCAGCGCGAGATGCAAGAGGCCCTCACCGACCCCTGGGTGCGCGGAATCGAGGCCGCCGCGGCCCTCGAGCAGCTCGGCGACGCCAATGCCGCGGCGCGCTTCTACGTCCAGTGCCTCGCCTTCCTGCCCCAGGCCTGGGTCCCCGAGGCCTGCCTGCAGGGGATTCTCGGCCTCGGACCCGAACGCGCCGAGACTCTGCTCTTGTGGATGCTCAGCGATGCCGAGTCGATCACCGAGGCCCCCGAGGGTGGAATGGGCCTCGCGATGCCGAATCTCGACCCCGCCACCGCCGGCAAGAAGATCCGGAAAGGGGCTCCGCTTCCGGGCACGATTCAGGTGCGCAACGCCGCCCTTGCCGGCCTCGGCTTCCTCGTCGGCGGAGGCGGGCTGCCACCGGAGCGCTCGGCCGCCGTCCTGCAGCAGCTCGTCGCCTACAGCCAGGGCAAGGGCAACGAGGTCTACTTCCGCGGCGCTGCGGCCGGACTCGGGCGCACCCGCGACCCGCGCGCCGTCGAGCCACTGCGGCGGCTGGCCAAGTGGCGGCAGGATCCCGATACGAAGCAGACCGCCTTGCGGGCGCTCGCCGTCGGCTTCGGCGACGAGGCCGCCAGGAAGCAGCTGCGCCAGGAGCTCGACGACTCCGATCCCGAGGAGCAGCTGCGCGCCGCCCAGGCGCTCTACGAGACCGGCGATGCGGCGGCCTTCGAATGGGCCGTCGACGTCATCACCCAACGCCGCTCGACCGACACCAAGAAGCCGGATATCCGCGCCCTCGTCGTCCGCGACCTGGTGGAGCTCGGCGGGGAGCGCGCAAGGGGTGCGCTGACGCGCGCGCTGGTGGAGGGTCCGGGCAACGACTGGCTCGTCGCCTGGACGCAGGTCGCGCTCCTCGAGCTGGGCGACCTCGCTCAGCTGCCGCCGGTGGAGGCGGCGCTCGGCAAGGAGGACTGGAGCCTCGATCGCCGCGGCTTCCGTTCGATCTGGCGCGCGATCTCGCCCTTCCTGCAGGCGGCGGCCGGCATCCTCCTGACCGGTGGGCTCGGCGCGATGACTGCCGTGCAGCAGATCCAGAAGGCCGTCCAGCTGGTGGGCAACTTCGCCGCCGGCGAACGCGGCCGCTATCTCGCCAAGGCCGATGCGCGCCAGGGAGCGACTGCCCAGCTGCGCTGGCAGGCGGCGGAAGCGATCGCTGCGGCGCAGCCGAGGAACGCCGCGGCGATGCTCGAGCGGCTGCTCGCCGACGATGCCCCGCCCGTGCGGATGAGCGCCGCCCTGGCGCTCGCCGGGCTCGACAGTCCGCAGTCGCTCGACGGGCTGCTGCGCGCCTTCGCTCTCGACTTCGGCGCCGAGAACGGCGTGCCGCGCACCCCCGAGGTCCGCGCCGCGCTCCTGCGCGCCGCCTGGTTGCGCGATGCCAAGGCGCCGCAGACCCGCGAGATGGCCCGCCTGGCGACGACCGACCCCGACGGCGCGGTGCGCTTCATCGGCTGGGCGATTCTCCGCGTGGCTACCGCCAGCGGCTAGGATCTCGGTCGACCCGGCCGCTGCGGCCGGCAAGGAGGGCGCATGCACGTTCGTCGGTGGATTCTCGGGGTACTCCTGCTCGTCGTGCCGGGCCGTCTCGTCGCCGACGCGATCGACGACTACCTCGGGCGCGAAATGGCGCTGCGCAAGATCCCCGGCCTTGCGTTGGCGGTGGCACGCGATGGCGCCGTCGTGCGGGTGTCGAGCTACGGTCTCGCCAACGTCGAGACCGGCACTCCGGTCGGCCCCGAGTCGGTCTTCGCCATCGCTTCGCTCGACAAGCAGATCACCGCCACGGCGCTGGTCAAGGCCGCCGAGCTCGGCAAGCTGGAGCTCGACGATCCGGTCTCGCAGTGGGTCGACATCCACCTGCCCGGCGCCACCCTCCGACAGCTGGTTTCGCACCTCTCGGGTCTGCCCGACGATACGGTGCCTTCGTTCCAGGGTCGATTCCTCACCGACTACTCGACGGGCGACCTCCTGCGGCAGGCGCAAGGGCTCGTCCCGATCGCGCCGCCCGGGCGGCGCTTCCTCTATTCCGACACCGGACTGTTGCTGGCCCAGATGGCGACCGAGAGCGCGGTTGGCGAGCCGTGGTGGGACTTCGTGCGCCGCACCGTCTTCGGTCCGGCCGGCATGACCTCGCCGGTATCGATGGTGCCGGCGCTCGTGCTGCCGCACCGCGTCTCCGCCTACACCCTCGAGGGCGACGGAACGCTGGTGCGCGACCGGCGACTCGACACCGATTTCGGGCCGCTCTACTCCGATCTCGGGATGACAGTCGCCGACTTCGCCCGCTTCGTCGCCACGCAGGACGGCGAGCGCGTGCTCTCGCGTGACGGCGTCACGAAGCTCACCACGCCTTCGCGGCTCGCCGACGGCAGCCTTGCGGGCGAGATCTTCCAGTGGAGCCGCTATGGCCTCGGTGTCGGCCTCGACGACCTGCTCGGCGAGCCGGTGACCCTCCATTCCGGCCACAGCGGCGTCGGCTTCGTCCGCTTCCCGCTGCGCCGGTTGACCGTCGTCGTCTTCACCGACCTCGAGCATGCCGCCGGGAGCGATCCGGTCGGGCTGGCGATCGGCGTCGCCGGCCTGCTCGATCCGGCGCATTCGCTCACCGCACTGCCGCCGCTCGCCGGCGTCGATGGCGCTCTGCTCGCGCGACTGCGCTCGGACTACGAGGCGTTCCTCACCGGCCGGCCCGACCTCGAGCGTTACGCGCCAGCCATCTCCCTGCCGGTCTGGGAGGGCGCCCCGGGTCTCGCCGGCCGGGCCCCTCGGCTGGGCGCCCTGCAGCAGTTCGAGATCCTGCTCGACGCTCCGCTCGACGGCGAACGCACTCTGCTCTGCCGCGCCCGCCACGCCGGCGGCACGATCTACTGGCGGGCGAGCCTCGACAGCGCGGGGGCGCGAATCACCCGTCTCGTCTGGTGGCACGTCTAGGGCGAGCTCGCCTCAGGAGGCGGCGGAGCCGTCGAGCAGGCGGCGCGCGAAGCTCACCGCTTCCGGATGGACCGCGTGCGGAAAGCCGGGATAGCGCCGCAGGGTGACTTCGGCGTTCTGGCGCTCGAAGGCGGCCGCACTCTCGGCGACCCGGCTCCAGGGGATGTGGGGATCGTCGTCGCCGCAGCCGAGATAGACCGGCGTGCGCGCGAGGTCGCCGGCGTCGGAGAGCTCCATTCCCGGCGGTCCGATCCGCCCGCCGACGGCGGCCACCAGCCCTCCCCAGCGGCGCGGATTGCGCGCCACGAACTCGCTCGCCAGGCAGGCACCCTGCGAAAAACCGAGCCAGACGATGCGTTCGTCCGGGATGCCGGTCGCGACGACGGTTGCGCGCAGACTGGCGAGCTTGGCGAGGGCGGAGGAGAGCCACGGCTCGTTGACCGCCAGCGGCGCGAGGAAGCGCTGCGGATACCAGGTGTGGTCAGCCGCCTGCGGCGCCAGGAACGCCACCCCGGGCTGCGCCAGAGGTCCCGAGAACCCCAGAATGTCCTCGGCGGAGGCACCCCTGCCATGCACCAGGATCACCGCGGCGCCCGCCGTGCCGAGCGGCGCGCCGGCGGCGAGAACCGGCGTCTCCGCGTGCGGGTCGGCGAGGCTCACGAGTCCCGCTCCGTCTGCGCGGTCGGCGGCACCAGGGCAGGCAGCGCCGCGCTGATCGCCGCGCGCTGCGGCTCCAGCCACGGGGGCAGCACCAGCGACTCGCCGAGCTTCTCCGGCGCCTCGTCGACGGCGAAACCGGGGCCGTCCGTCGCCAGCTCGAAGAGGACGCCGCCGGGCTCCTTGAAGTAGACCGACTTGAACCAGAAGCGGTCGATGACCGGCGTCGGATGGGGACCCGACTCGGCGATGGCAGCGCGCAAGGCGAGCTCGTGCCGCTCGTCGTCCACCCGCCAGGCGAGATGGTGGATCGCTCCCGTTCCCCACATGCCGCGCTGGGTGTCGGGGCGCTGGGCGAGATCGAGCCGGGTGCCCGAGAGGGCCGAGCCGCTGCCTGCGGTCGCCGGAATCCCCCAGCGCACCCAGCCGCCTTCCTCGGCGATCCGCTGGAGCCCCATCGGCGCGGCGAGCAGCGCTTCCGTGGGGGCGAGGTTGCGCAACCAGAGGCGGGCGCCGTCGAGACCGCGAATCTGTCGCGCGACGGGCACCGGACCGCCCTCCCAGGGGGTGAACGGGCGCGCTGCGGCGCTGGCGCTCTCGACCAGCGCCACCGCCAGGCCGTGCGGGTCGAGGAAGGAGAGGACGCGATCGCCGAAGCGGCTCTCGGGCGCTCCGACCGCCGCGCCGTAGCGCTCGAGGCGGGCGCTCCAGAAGGCGAGACTGTCGGGGGGCACGGCGAGCGCGACCTCGGTCGCGAGGCCGTGGCCGCGCCGCGCCGGCGCCATCTGCGACCACGGAAAGAAGGTGAGATCGGTTCCCGGACGCCCGGAAGCGTCGGCGTAGAAGAGATGGTAGGTGCCGGGGTCGTCCTGATTGACACTCTTCTTGACCAGCTTCATGCCGAGGACGCCAGCGTAGAAGTCGAGATTCTCCTGCGCCGGTCCGGCGATCGCCGTCACGTGGTGCAGACCCTGCGTTCCCCGCGTCTCCAGTTCCTGCGCCATCGCTCTCTCCTGGCTGTTCGACCGGGGGCGGCGTCGATCGCCGACCCTGGCGTTCAGTCAACTATCAAACATTGACTAGTCAAGTATTATTCCCACCACCCCGTCAAGAAGAAAGCCCTGCATGCGATCCCGTGCCGCAAACGCACGAACGGGGAAGCGTTTCCGCTTCCCCGTTCCAGGGAGTGAGACTCGTCAGCCTTCGTCACCTGGCCGCAGCTCTCTGGCTGTCCGGCTTCGACGTGGGACCGTCAAGGTCCGGGCTTCGCATCGGTCGCAGGAGGCGACTCGCGAAGCGAGGTCGTCAAGCGGGACGCGCGGAGAGCCGCGCCGCGCCCCCGAAACCGTCGGCCTCGCCGGCCGTGGGTTTCGAGGTTCCTCGTCTGTCCGGTGGCGTCATTCCTTGGCCTCCTGAACCGCGTCCGACTGCCTTGCGATCGCTTCCGCCTTTCGGTCGGCCCGACCTTCACTTCATGAAGTGAGGCGATAGTGCGCCCCGCCCGTGGCCCTGTCAAGAGGTCTTTCCACCGGTTGATCCGGCAAGCAGATTGCGTGCCGGAGAGGGGGGCATCGCCGCAGCGAGCCTTTCCTCCGCCCCGCCGGTCGGATAGCCTTGCGCCCGCCGTGGAGACCTTCCGATGACCCTGACCCTGCCCGCGAAGCCCCTCGACTTCGGCACCCCGACCGCGCCGCATCAGGGCCTGGGCGAGATGGTCTCGGGGCTCGTCGGCTCCGAGATCCTGCGCATCGCCGGCGAGGTGCGCGCCCTGGCCGAGAAGGGCCAGCCGGTGCTCAACCTCACGGTCGGCGACTTCGCGCCGAAGCAGTTCCGTATCCCGCGCGAGCTCGAACAGGCGATCGCCCGGGCGCTCGCCGCCGGCCAGACGAACTATCCGCCGTCGGACGGCGTGCCGGAGTTGAAGCGCGCGGTCACCGACTTCTACCGCGACGCTCTCGGCCTCGACTATCCGCAGGACGGTATTCTCATCGCGGGCGGCGCGCGACCGCTCATCTACGCGCTGTTCCGCGCCGTGCTCGATCCCGGCGAGAAGGTGGTCTACCCGGTTCCGTCGTGGAACAACAATCATTACTGCCACCTCGCCGGGGCGCAGGGCATCGCCGTCGAGACCTCGGCCGAGACCGGCTTCCAGCCCACCGCCGAGTGCCTGGCGCCGCACCTCGGCGAGGCTCGCCTGCTGGCGCTGAACAGCCCGCTGAACCCGGCCGGCACCGGCTTCGCGCGCGAGCAGTTGCGGGCGATCGCCCAGCTCGTGGTCGACGAGAATCGCCGGCGTGGCCCGGGGGCGAAGCCCCTGTTTCTCTTCTACGACCAGATCTACTGGCTGCTCGCGGCCGACTCGGCGCCGCACACCACGCCGGTCGAGCTCGTGCCCGAGGTCGCGCCCTACACTCTGATGATCGATGGCATCAGCAAGGCGTTCGCCGCCACCGGCCTGCGCGTCGGCTGGGCCGTCGGCCCGCCGTTCCTGATCTCGCGCATGAAGGACTTTCTCGGTCACGTCGGCGCCTGGGCGCCGCGCCCGGAACAGATCGCGACGGCGGAGATCTTCGCCGACCCGGCGCTCGTGCACACGCTCGCCGGCGCGATCCGCGAAGGCATCAACGTGCGGCTGGCAGCGCTCGATCGCGGCCTCAAGCAACTCGCCGCCAAGGGCTACCCGGTGAAGCATCTGCCGCCCACCGGCGCGCTCTACCTGTCGGTGCATTTCGACCTCATCCGCAAGGGCGGACAGTTCGAGAACAACCGCGCGGTGCGCCAGTACCTGCTCGAGAAGGCCGGCTTCGCGGTCGTGCCGTTCCACGCCTTCGGCACGCGCGACGACAACGGCTGGTTCCGGCTCTCGGTGGGCGCCGTAGGCGTCGACGAGATCGCCCCGGCGATCGACCGCGTCGAAGCGGCGCTGGCTGCCTGCTTGCAGTAGCGGATTCCCGAATTCGTCAGCGGGTGGCTGGACCGAGGGCTCCCATGGGGCCCGGAGCGCGCTTCCTCAGCGCGAGGACCCCA